>JBAUUG010000001.1:0-23296 GCA_049582585.1 Bryobacteraceae bacterium
CCCAAGAGGTTTTTCTGCGCGTCTTCAAAACTCTCGGCAGTTTCCGTTCAGGCGAGGGTTCTTTCGTAGTGTGGCTCAGCCGGGTTACCCGGAATCTGCTGGTCGATCATTACCGCAGGACCAAGCACGATCGCGTCACCGATGCAATTGAAGACAAGCTCGCGGTCCTCGAAGAAAAAACGGCCCAGCATTCAAGGACAGACGGAATGCTGGCAGGCCGCGAAGCTGGAGAGCTGCTGCAGCTCGCTTTGCAGAAGCTGTCGCCGGAGCTGCGGGAAGCGGTCATCCTCCGGGATCTCCAAGAGCTAGAGTATCGGGAGATCGCGCGAGTCCTGAACGTGCCGGAGGGAACGGTTAAATCGAGATTGAACCGAGGCCGTGCCGAGTTGGCGCGTGTACTCAGGCGAAATAAGGTGACAGTCTGATGATGAGCTGCACCGATTTTGAAATCATCCTCGCCGATTACCTCGACGGCGCACTCCCCGAATCTGAGCGTGCCCTGGTTGACCAGCATGCCTCTTCCTGCGCCGCTTGCCGGGAGTTCATGCGCGACGTCGCCGGCGCAATGACTTTCTTGAAGCTGGCGCCCGATGTGCCGCCGCCGCCGGAGCTGCTCACCCGCATCGCTTACCAGGCGCCCATGGGACGAACCCGGCAGCCCTTCGAGAAGCAAGGCTCGTTGAACAAGTTCGCCGTCAAATGGCTTCAGCCCATCTTGCAACCCCGTTGGGCCATGGGCATGGCCATGACCATCCTTTCCTTCGGAATGCTGGGCCGCTGTACGAATGTACAAGTCCAGCACATCCAGCCCGCGGATCTGAATCCGGTCAGGGTATGGGGCGGCGTCGAAGATAAGGCCATCCGCATGAAAGATCGCGCCGTCAAGTATTACCAGAACATCCGGCTGGTCTACGAGGTCGAGACCCGCTTGAAGGAGCTCGAAGACCAGCAAGACGCGGCATCGCAAACTCAGACGCCGCAAGCCAAGCGCTCTGCCTCGCAGAGCAGCCAACGAACTAAAAACAACAATGGCGCAAGTGCGCCAGATCAGGGGAACAAGAAAAAATGAACTGCTACCTACATCCGGAAACAGCCGCCGTGGCCTTCTGCCGCTCATGTGGAAGACCTCTCTGTGCCGTTTGCCAACGACCCCACGAAGGAACCATATACTGTCAGGACCACGTACCCATGCCCGCTTATACTTACACCAATCCCGCCGAGCCGAGCGTTTCGGCCGCTCCCAATCCCTACTTCCAGTCGGCTGCGCCTCCCCTCAACGCGCCTGTTCAGACCTCGCCCGGACTGGCTTTCGCCCTAGGCTGCATTCCCGGCGTCGGAGCCATTTACAACGGCCAATATCTCAAGGGCTTTGTCCACGTTGTGATTTTCGGATTGATCATCAGTCTTCTCAACAGCGGTGAGAGCGGCGCGGGAGAGCCATTCCTCGGAATCATGCTGGCGGCGTTTGTTTGCTATATGCCGTTTGAGGCCTACCACACGGCCAAGAAGCGCCAGATCGGCGTGCGCAGCGACGAATGGTCCAGCCTCATGTCCCAGAGCCGGTATGCGGGACGGGCGCCCATCGGCCCCATTTTCCTGATCCTGATCGGCGTCCTCTTTCTTCTGGACTCCCTCCATCTGATCGAGTTCCGGCAAGTCGGCCGATTCTGGCCGGTCATTCTGATTGTGGTGGGTGCTTATATGCTCTACTCGCGCGTCACCTCCCCTGACCCGATTCCTCCAGTTGCGGGATCGCCAGGCATTCCGCCTAACCGAGCCAGAACTTCTGACGAGATGATGGGGGATCGATCATGAATCGGCGAGCATTAATCGCCCAGGCGATTCGCGGACCCGTGCTCCTGATTACCATCGGTGTCCTCTTTGCCATTCATCAGGCCGGGAAGATTCCGTTTTCACAGACCTGGCCGCTGATCATCATCGTGGTCGGAATTATGAAGTTAATCGAGCGCATGGCGGTGCGTTCCATTCCCTTTACACCCGCCCCGCCGCCCGCAGGATCGCTGAGATGAGAACACGCGCCTCCGTCACCGGACCCTTGATCCTGATCGCCATCGGTGTCTTGTTCCTGATTCATGCGGTTTCGCCCGAATTCCGGATTGTCGAAATATTGGCTCAGGATTGGCCTTATATCCTGATCGCCTGGGGTGTCATTGCGCTCCTGGAAATCGCCTTTCGAGCCGTTCGTGGATCTTCGATTCCGGCCAATGGCGTGTCCGGCGGCGCTTGGGTATTGATAGTATTTCTCTGCATCGCCGGGCTTACCACTTTCGAGGTGCGCCGACCAGACAATTGGTGGCGTCGCGTCGGCTTTGAACGCGGCGTGGAGGCCTTCGGTGACGAACACGATTACTCGGTGGATGCGGTTCAGAAGACTGTGGGCAACGCGCCCCATATAGTGATTGAAAATTTCCGCGGCGACGCCAAGATCGCCGGTGCGGATGGAAATCAGTTGACGGTAACGGGCCACAAAACCATTCGAGCCTTTGAAGCCAATGATGCAGATCGAGCGAATCAGCAAACGCCGGTCGAAATCGTGGTCCAAGGTAATACCGTCGTGATCCGTTGCAATCAAGACAAGGCCGGCACGCGGACGCCCGTCACAACTGATCTGGATATCTCCGCGCCAAAAGGAGCCAGCATCGAAGCCACCGGAACACGCGGCGATTTCGACATATCCTCCATCACCGGAGACGTCGACATCACCAGCGAAAACGCCGGCGCGCGTCTGCAGGATATCGATGGCAACGTTAAGGTTGACACCCGCCGCAGCGATCTGGTGCGCTGCACGGATGTGAAGGGAACTGTGGATCTGCGCGGGCGCGGGACCGACGTCGAACTGAACAAGATCGCCGGACAGGTAACCATTAGCGGCGATTACAGCGGCTCTGTCTCGCTCCGCGAGCTGGCGAAACCCATTCGCGTCGACGACATGCGCACGCAGTTGGAAGTCCAGCAGGTTCCCGGCGAGATTCGATTCGACCGAGGCAGCCTCAGCGTGCAGAATGTCGTCGGACCCATGAAGCTGACAACGCAATCGACTGACGTCAGCCTGGACGGATTCAGCAACGGTATCGACCTCACAGTCGAAAAGGGCGATATCGACCTGCGGCCGGGCCGCCTGCCGCTGGGTAAGATGGCCGTGCATACCAGGTCCGGCAACATTGAGCTGGCGCTGCCGGAAAGCGCTGCCTTCGCTCTCACCGCGACTACCGACCACGGCGAGATCGACAACGAGTTCGGAGAATCCCTCAAGGAACAGACTGAGGGTCGCGGGGCCAAGCTGGAAGGAACAGTCGGTAGCGGCCCGGACCTCAACCTGGCGACTGACCGTGGCACTATCACCGTGCGGAAATCAAGCTCCGAGGCCGCCCCCGCCAAGGTTGCTGACCTCCGGAACTGAGCGTTATCGGGTCCGAGCCGCGCACGTCAGTAAGCGGTTTTCGAATTTTGCATCGGCCCAAGTAGTCTAGGAGTGTGAGTCGTTTTCCATCTAAGCTCGCGCTGCTTTCCGCGGCTGCGGGAATCCTTTCTGTCGCAATCTGCGTTTCCGAGCCACGACCGTCAGGGAGTGGTCTCCCGCACGTTTCCGAGCCACGACCGCCAGGGAGTGGTTTGCCTCGAACCGCAAACATCGATCCAAACGCGATGAGTATTGATCTGGATCGAGGAGCGCCGGGATTATCTCACTGCCTGGCGGCCATCCAAACGCGCGCCAGCATCCTCATGGTTACCGCTCATCCCGATGATGAAGACGGCGGCACGCTCGCGTATCAAACGCGCGGGCTGGGCGCGCGCGGCACGCTGCTGAGTCTCAATCGCGGCGAGGGCGGACAGAACGCGATGTCAATCGATCTTTATGACGCTCTCGGCCTGGTGCGCACTCAAGAGCTGCTCATGTCCGATCGATTTTACGGGGTCGATCAATACTGGACCCGAGTCATCGATTACGGCTTTTCGAAGACCCGCGAGGAGGCGCTTAAAAAGTGGGGCTACGATCGCGTCCTTTCGGATGTCGTGCGAGTCGTCCGCATGACACGCCCGCTGGTCATCGTCTCCGTCTTTGCCGGCGCGCCTACGGACGGGCATGGCAATCATCAGGTAGCCGGACAAATGGCGCAAGAGGCGTATCTTGCAGCTGGCGATCCCAACCGCTTCCCGGAGCAAATTCGTGAGGGATTGCGGCCCTGGACCCCGCTCAAGGTCTACGCGCGAGTCCCGTTTTTTGAACCCACCAAGGAAGGCACGATTTACGATTACGCGACTGACAAGTACGTGCCGGTGCGTTTCTATGATTACGTGAACAAGACCTGGATGAATGCGCAACCCCCAGCCAACGTCGACGTTCATGAAGGCAATCCGGATAATGCCGCAGGTTTAACGTTCTTGCAGATCGGTCGCGAGGGATGGGGCTATCAGAAAAGCCAGAATGGCGGCGGAACTATCCCTCAGCCTTCGCTCACCACGCTTTCCTACCACCGCTACGGATCTCGTGTGAATACCGCCGACAAGGAAAAATCGTTCTACGACGGCATGGATACATCTCTGCCGGGCATAGCCGGCTTGGCGCAGGGCGACACGCGCTTTCTCAGCCAAGGCCTGGAGGCGATTTCCAAATTGGCTGAAGACGCGCGCAGCCGCTACAAACCGGACACGCCCGCGAGTATCGCGCCAGCCCTAGCCGAAGGACTGAAAGCCACGCGTTCGCTTCTCCAGCAGGTGCAGTCCAGCACCTTGACCGAGCCCGGAAGAAGCGATGCCGCCTTTGAGCTGCAGGTCAAGGAACGGCAGTTTCAGAAGGCGCTCACATTGGCGCTCGGCCTTTCCTTCGACGCAGTGGTCGCCCCCGAGAAGGAGCCTTCCGGACTTTTTGCCCGTTTCGCAGGAGCGTCGACGACGTTCACCATCGCCATCCCCGGACAAGCGTTCGGGGTTGAAACGCATTTGCTGAATGAAGGTTCTGAGACGGTCGATATCGAGAGCCTGGACGTGACCGCGTCCGACGGAAAGGATTGGAAAATCCGCCCCGATGGCTCACCCGCGCCGATGCTTTCCGGATCTAAAGACATGCGCCTGAAGTTCGCAGTAAAAGCGCCCCTCGACGCAACTCTGACGAAACCTTATTTCTCGCGCCCCGACCAGGAGCAGGCTTATTATGACCTGACGGACGAGCGTTTTAACACGCTTTCCTTTGCCCCCTATCCGCTCTCGGCGCGCGCGCGCATCGCCTACCGGGGAACGGAAATCGAAATCGAGAAGGTGGTGCAGACCAATCGGCGAATCGAGGGCATTGGGTTGGAAGAGGAACCCATGCTCATGGGTCCCGCAATTTCGGTGAGCGTTTCGCCGGCCGCTGGCGCTGTGCCGCTCGATGCCGCTTCGTTCGCTTTCTCCTGTACTCTTCACAGCAACGTGAAAGGGCTGGCCAAGGGTCTGCTGCGCCTGCGTTTGCCCGATGGATGGCGGTCCACACCCGCCGAGTATCCGTTCTCGCTGGCCCGCGATGGCGATAACGAAACTGTTACTTTCCAAGTCGCGCCGCATGCCATCAAGGCTGGGAATTATGAAATCAAAGGCGTGGCCGAATATCAAGGAAAACCCTACGAAGAAGGTTATCGGCTCGCCGGTTATGCCGGCTTGCGCCCCTACCCCTATTACCGTCCCGCGACTTATAAAGCCGTGGGCGTCGACGTGAAAACGGCTCACGGCCTGCATGTCGCATTTTTTCCAGGCACCGGCGATGACGTCACAGGAGCTTTGGAAGATCTCGGCCTCGAAGTGCAAACTCTTTCCGCCGATGATATTGAGACCGCCAATCTCGGCGCTTACGACGCCATCATCTTGGGTGTGCGCGCTTATGCGGTACGGCCCGAGCTCCGGGGCGCCAATGATCGCCTGCTCGATTACGTGAAAAAGGGTGGCGTGCTGATCGTTCAGTACAATCTGCAAAACTTTGATCGTGATTATGGCCCTTACCCCTTCACGCTCGGCGCAAATCCCCAAAAAGTTGTGGATGAGACTTCGCCGGTGAAGTTAGTCGATCCGAATAGCCCGGTCTTCACTTGGCCGAACAAGATCACCGAAGCCGATTTCCGCGGCTGGGAAGAAGAGCGCGGCCATGGTTTCATGCAGAAGTGGGACCCGCATTACCAACCGCTGGTGGAGATGCATGATCCAGACCAGGACCCGCAATTAGGCGGACTGCTGTTGGCCCATTACGGCCGTGGCATCTATATCTACGACGCTCTTGCGCTATACCGTCAACTGCCTTCCGGCGTGCCCGGCGCGTATCGAATTTTGGCGAATCTGGTCAGTGTGGGAAAGAATCCCGGATGGAAGTAACCGGGCTTGGAATCTTAACTGAGAGCGACTCTCTTGGCTGTTTCTGCGAACGTCCCGGATCCCGCGATATGGGAGTTGGCGAATACGCCGGTCCCTTTACACAATCAAAATTACATCACCCCGTACCACATGAGATTGCGTTACTCAGCGGATGTGTGTCTTAATTGGAGGTGCCTCGCCATGCGCCAAAAACCTCCCGTCTCTCCCTTTCTTCTCTTTCTCTTCCTGACCGCTCGCTTATGGTTCCCGTCGACTGCGACGGCAGCAGTAACGGACGCCTGTAGCGTACTCACCGGGGCGGATGCGGAAGCAGCCCTGGGCGAACCTGTGGGTCCGCCGAAAAGCGAGGTACGTCCTTCCGGCGCGGGCCAAGCTCCGGTCTGTAAATTTCGTTCCACGCAGGGCAGTGCCATGAAGGCGAAGACCGTCTCCGTGTCCATCCGATACGGGCCGGACGATCTGGGGAATAAAATGAGCGCAATTTCCGAGAACGAGAAGTCCGCGGGTTACAAAAATGTCCACGATGTGGGCGGGGTGGGTGACGGCGCGGTCTGGGGAACGACGTCTATGATGGGCCGAACGATGGGCGAACTCACGGTGCGCAAGGGAAATTCGGTGATGCTGGTGATCCTCATCGGCGGCATCCAGGACGAAGCAAACGCGCTTGAACACGCGAAGACATTGGCCGCCAAAGTTCTTCCGAAGATTTGAATAGCCGCGCCGGTAGCGGATGACAAGAGCGATGCGGGACGTGCGAAGAATCGGCGCGTTGAACTGGTCGAATTGCCGTAATTGCAAGGAAGTTCAGTGTGCGGCGAATCTAGAGCCGCACAGGTAATCGAAGCGGCGAGTGGCTGTCATTCACCCGTCTCGGGCTGTCGGCAGCGCACTGAATTCTCAATAGCCAAGACGCCCAAAGGTACGCGGATCAGTATGTGTTGCTTAGCCGAAACCTCCCAAAACGCATCCAGCTTTTGCGTCGCTCCGTTTCGCACCCCGAAGCCGGAAATCTGCGGATCGATATTTGAACACTGCAGGAATCGGCCGCCAATGGCGGACGCGGGAAGCGCAACAACGTCCTCAATCTCGCACGCACCGTCATCGGCCGTCTTGGTCAGGAATGCGAATCGTGCTCCGTCTTTTTCGGCTACGACCGTCACGCCGCCTGACAGAATTACCGGCAAAAACCGAACGGATCGCGTGAACTCCGGAATCACCGGTCCCGCTACGTTTGCCGCATACGTGCATGATCTTCCCACCATCGCCCGCGCCGCTTTCCACAAAGGCTCTGGAGCGGGAAACGGGAGCGTCTCATCGTATGCCGCCGGGCTCGCGACACGCAAACTCTCGTCCTTCAACTCTGCGATCCGCTCTTCATAGCGGGTTTGCACACAGGCGTCATCCGAACATTCGCGCTGCAATGCGCCGAGCCACCGGTCCTCATCCTGGCGCAGCCCTTTCCGGTCGAGCGGCTGGCCTTGCATATTGTTAAACAGCATCGCGAGCTGCCGATCGAGCGCCGACACTTTCGGCGAGCCGCATATCAGCTTGTTGACTTTACTCGTCACATGCGCACATGAAAAACTCGGCCCCGATTCCGGCGCCGCTCCGCCTACCGCAGCCAACAGCACTATCAGCGTGCCCGCTATCCGCGCCCCGGACCAGAGGAATCGGTCATTTCGCGCCATGTGTTCCCCAATGCCCATCTCTACAAACGTGCTGAAGGAAGGGTTCATAAGGCAAGTCTATTCTCGGACAAATACTCTGTAGGATTCATCTGTGCCCGCAACGAACGGCCTCTACGCGCCGTTCACGCCTTTCTGATACTCACGCGATTTACCCTCAGCCCCGGCGCGGCCGTCGAGTCAGTCCGGAACAAGCTTTCCCATTGCGACTGATCTCAGGTCATTCCATCCGTAGAGCCGTCAGCGGATCAATGGACGCGGCGCGGCCCGCCGGAATGGCGCTCGCGATCAACGCTATTAAGCTCACCCCGAGAATGGCCGATACATAGCTCAGTCCATCCGACGCTGTCACGCCGTAAAGAATTGCAGTGAGCATCCGTGCAGCCAACATCGCGAGGGGCGTCCCAACCACCACGCCCACCGCACTCAGAAGAAGACTGTCCTTAAGGATCATCCACACAACCTGCTTACGCCTTGCACCCACCGCCATGCGTACGCCGATTTCAACGGTCCGTCTGGTTACGCGATACGTCAACGTACCGTAGAGTCCGGTCCCCACCAGCACAATCGCAAGCAGGCCGAAAAACTCTGCCAGCCGCGCGAAGAGAAGCTGCCGTGAGATTGTGTCCTCGAACTGCGCGCGTTGCGTCGCGGGTTGGATCAGTGGCAAATTCGGATCGATTTGTTGGACCACTTTGTGTACCGAAGGCAGAATCGCCAATGTCTGGCTGTGGATGCGCATCTCGATAGTCATTGCGCCGATATCCATATTTTGTGTATATGGATACCAGGCCATCGGAATAGGCGTCTCTTCGATACTGCGATATTTGTGGTCCTTCACCACCCCTACAATCACGGCCTCATCGTTCGGGCCGTTATTGCCTGAAATGTGGTGGCCCAGCGGGTTCTGATTCGCGAGGAAGCGTCGCGCAAACAGCTCATTAACCACCGCGGTATGTGCTGATCTTGCATTATCGGCATCCGTGAATTCCCGCCCTGCTAGTAGGGGGATTCCCAGCGTGTGGAAGAAATCCGGTCCCACCGAGTTGCTTCGCACTAGAGTTGATCCAACACTGAGCACCTCCGGCCGTCTGCCATCTACAGTCGTATACCGGTTGTTCGACCACCCTGAGCCAAGCCGGTTTTCCATGATCGTTACCGATTCCACTCCCGGAAGCACGCGCAGCTTGTTCAACAGGTTTTGATAGAACACCGTACTCTCGCCCGCCGAGTGCAGGCCAAGCGGGTTTAGGTCAAACACGATGAGTCCCTCCGTGCGCATGCCTAGAGGAATATGCTCCAGGTTCCGGAGCGTACGGATGAGCAGGTCTGCAGAAACCAGCAGCACCAGACAGAGCGCCATCTGCAGCGCCACCGTGAACCTGCCTATATGTGTCTTGCCGGGGTCTGCATATGACGTTGCCCCGGACGTTTTCAAATCCAGTGCGCGATCGGCATGGATTGCTCCTCGTAGAGGCGCTAGTCCGAACAAGAGAGCCGCCAGGGCCATAACAATCAGCGTGAAAAGGAGGACCGTACCGTCGGGCGCGAGACTCGATTCGATGTGCCCCCAGACACCCAAAGCTCGTGTTGCAGATGTGGCAAACAGCCACGCCAGGCCACCGCCCAGTGCGATGAACAAAGAACCCTCGGTCAGCAACTGGCGAAACAGCTCCCGGCGTCCGGCGCCTAACGCCAACCGCAATGAAAATTCGTGTTGCCGCGCTGTGTTGCGTGCCGCCAGCAGCATCGCTACATTGCTGAGCGCGATCAGCAGAACCAGTCCAACCATTGCCGTCAGGATCCTCAGCGGCTTGCCGTATTGTTCCTCGAAACCGGGAAAGCTCTTCGCTTCCTGAAGACCCAACACGGGTCGTCTTTCGCCGCTCACAGGATTCCCCAGCCCGACATATGCGGCGGCTTGAAATGTGGATTGGAGTCGTGAAGCCGCCTGAGTTTTCGTTACACCCGGAGCTAGGCGGCCAAGCATCCGCAGGCACCACCACGTCGGGTTTTCCAAATACGTCCTGCCATTCTCCGGCGGATTGCCCCACGCGTTTAACTCTGGGCGGTTCTGTAAAGGAATCCAGAAGTCCGTCGAGGCGCCTGCCTCCACACCCTCAAATCCCTCGCTGGCAACTCCTACAATCGTGACCGGAACGCCGTTGACATACAGCGTCTTCCCCAGAGCATCCGGATTGCGCAGGAATCTCGAGGTCCAATACTTGTAGCTGATCACGGCAATGGGTGCGTGGCTCGCCTCGTCGCGCTCGGTGAATCCTCGGCCTCGCGAGAGCGGCACGCCTAGCCCGGAAAAGAAATTTCCGCTGACCATGTCGCCTTCCGCTTCTTCGGGTTCAGCGCCGTAGCGCACTGCTACCTTGCCGGCCGAAAGAGGCACGTACGCCATAACTTGTGTCAACCCGCTATGTTGCCGCCTAAGCGCATCGTAGACCGCGTATGAGAATGTTTCCTGCAACTCCACAGTTCCTGTTCGCTGGGGCGGGTTGGATGTGCGCAGATAGACGACTGTCTGCGGATCGGTCACGGGCAGTGATCTCAGCAGCACAGCGTTCATGACGCTGAAGACTGCGGTATTTGCGCCAATCCCAAGGGCGAGCGTCAACACGCAAACCAGCGTGAACACCGGCGTCTTACCCAGCTTGCGCGTCGCGTACCGTAGATCGCCAAGAAATCCTGCCATACATTCACCCTTTCACCGAGATCAAGTGCATTCCATCGGAAGCACATCAAGGTCCGCAAAAACCGGACGGCCAAAGCCGTTGAACCAAGAGTATCGAAGCGGAGTGCTGCCGGCTCACTTGTCCGGAAATGCAACAAAGCTGCCCAGCATCGGGAAACAAGATCTCACTCCTGAGTCCTGAAACTAACCCGCGGCGCAGCTTATTGACGAAGTGGGTACCGGGGGTGTAAACTTCCACTCAGCTATTTCAGCGAATTTAAAGAGATAGCCAATAAGGAGGTAATATGCCCAATATTCCCAAAGCAGAACTGTCTAGACAGGCTGCAGCCTCGGGAAATGCGCTCAAATCGGCATTGCAACTGCCCGATTCTGAGAAAAGCAAACACATATCCAGCCAAATCGCTGCACTAGCGGACAAAGGTGACGTGGTAGTGGAATGGAGTGCACACGAGATAAATCGTGGCGCAGCGGCAGCCAGCAGTTGTTGTTGCTGCTGCTGTTGTTGCCATGAAAGTGCGGCCGTTTCCGAAGAGCGGACCTAGATTTGGTTTTGAAGACCGGGTTTAGTTCCCTTAAGCACCTGGCAACTGGATCCGGTTCTTTTCTCCCACTGGTTTTTTAACCGCGCCCCTATGTGTGGCATCGTAGGCCTCGTCGGAACAAATTCAAATCTTAGAGACGCGGAACGAATGATCTCGAGCATTCGCTCGCGTGGCCCGGATGACGTGGCGTGCGTCGGAGGGCAGGGCTTCCATCTCGGGTTTTGCCGTCTCGCAATAGTAGATCCGGAGAGCGGCGTTCAGCCCTGCTCCGCAAACGGCGTTTCCGTCGTTTTCAACGGGGAACTCTACAACTACCCCAGCATCAAAAGAAAGCTGTGGCAGGAGTACGGAATCTCAGTTCATTCTGAAGTACAAGCGCTATTGCATTTGTATGAATTGTTCGGGCTGGCGTTCTCGAAGCACCTGGACGGCGACTTCGCCATCGCAGTCATCGATCTTCGGATTCAAAGATGCCACCTCATTAGAGATTTTCGCGGCGTAAAGCCGCTATTCTACGCACAACTTTCCGGCGGAAAAACATGGGCGTTCGCGTCCCATATCAAAGCGTTGTTCCAATGTAGTGAATTGTCGACGGGGTTGGACTTTGTTGCCCTTGCAGAAAAGCGCGTGCTTAGCTTTTGGTCGAGCGACCGAACATTCTTCGAGCGCATTCATCAACTTCTTCCAGGCCACTCGCTCTCGCTCCCGATCTGCTCTCAAGACTGCGGGCGAACTCCTAGCCCTGAGCTTCGCCCTTTATTAAAACCGGAGAGCTCCCTTGTAAATGATTTCTCCGATCGGGAGGATATCGGGAATCGGTGCGCTTCCGTTATTGCGAGCGCGCTTGCCAAGCGCCTCGAGCACTCTGAAGTAACCCCGGTAATCCTCGCCCTTTCCGGCGGCGTCGATTCGAGTTTGCTGGCGGCTCTGGCCGCCGACAGGTCACCCGAGACCTTAAGCACAATGACTATTCACGATGGCTTTGAGACGGAGGATCTGGATTGCGCAACGGATTTAGCGAAAGCGTTGCGATTGTCTCACCGTTGTTTTCTCGTTACAGCGCAAGAGTTCTTTGACAGTTATCCCCGAATGGTCGCGGAGTGTGCGAGTCCGAACCAAGGCTATAGCGCCTTTTTTCTGGGTCGGGCGATGCGCGAACTTTATCCGGGCGCTAAAGTTCTGCTTATGGGCGAAGGAGCTGACGAATTATTTGTTGGATACTCTTTGCTGATGGAGCACCAGCGCTACAGAGCCAAAAGCCTGCGAGCCCTCTATGATAGGGGCCGCGACCGAATAGCCGAATCGCCCCTGTTACAACGAGTCATTCTTTGGGAGACCGCAAAGCCGGGCGACGTTTGGCTGGATCTTATTGAGATGTTCCAGCATGAACAGCTTGTCAACCTGCATCTCGTGCCCTTTGATCACGGTCCAATGGCGCACTCGATCGAATGCCGCGTTCCCTACCTAGGCGACGAGGTAATCGAATTTATCCAGGACATTCCAGCCGAGGCTCGAGTCTTACGCGGTTGCACGAAGATCCTGTTAAGACTTGCACTGGAAAAAGCAATCGACGACAAACCGGAAATAAAACACCGGCTTCTTTCCCGCCGGCCATCCCCAGCCTTCTTTTCGACACAGCACCCGAGCCGATGTTTGAAAGAACTCCTGAATCGAGAAATATCGGGTAGCAAGCTCGAAACTTCAGACCTGCGGCCATTCGCGCGAGACATTGAAAATTTGTTCTGGATGGCTGGCACGGCCACGATATTCCTGAAATACCGCGGTGAGGTCAACGGTCTTAGTTTTGCCGACTTTAAGGACGAGGTTCTTCATGCACCAGTCGTATAAAAGCTGTTCTCCCCCTGTCGGTATCGGCTTCCGGCCCGAGGCTTATGAGGCAACCCTGAAAAATTTGGAGCGCTTCGATGTGCTCGAAATCATGGTCGATCATTATATATCCGGTACGCACAAGATTCGCGAGCGTATTCTAGATCTCAGCAGCCGAATCCCGGTTGTGGGTCATGGCGTTGGACTCTCCATCGGAACAGCCGTCCCGCCGGACGAGTTTTACCTGGACCAGGTAGCTGAAGTTCTCGAACTCATACGCGCCCCATGGCACAGTGAACATCTCGCGTTCACCAAGGTACCGGGGAGAGACCTTGCCCAGCTACTCCCCATTCCGAGAACCGTGGCCGCGGCGGAATGCGTCATCCATAACTTGGAGATCGTCCGCAAACATATTCCGAAGCCATTCGCCCTCGAAAATATTACCTACTACTTTGAGTACAGTGACTGCGAACTGAGCGAACAGGATTTTATTCAGTTGATCTGCCGTGAAAGCGGCGCGCTCCTTCTGCTCGATTTAGAGAACGTGTATTTGAACGCAACAAATCACGGATACGATGCGTTCGCGTTCATTGACTCTTTTCCTAAGTCTCTGGTTAAAGGTGTCCACGTGGCGGGTGGTACCGCGCTCGGTGCCTTAATGCTTGACTCACATGATCGTCCAGTCCCAAATCAGGCTCTCGAGCTTCTCAAGTATCTCTTGCGCACCCAAACACCGGACAGTATCGTTCTCGAGCGCGATGAGCGGCTCGATGATTTCGACGAGGTTCTCGAAGACATCGGCAGATTAAAGGCGGCAGTTTCGGCGGCCGCAGCATGAGAGATAGATGACCCAAGCCGAACTGCTGGCGTTTCAAGAAACGCTGGTATTCACGCTTTCAGAACCAGATCGATCTGCGCGAGCCGGCATTTCTCGAACAGACCTGATGGGCATCAGTCCGGGAATGGTGGATCTTCTTGCTTCACTAGCACTCGGGAAACGAATCGAAAAAGTAACCAAGATCTTACGTAAAACCTGTGCCTATTTGCAATCTGATTTAGAAGAATTGGCGGCGCCTTTCGCAGCCCGGCATCCACCCATCCGGCCAGATAGTTTCTACAACGCCTGCCAGTTTTATTCATTTCTGCGGCATCGGTGGCGGGTCCATTTCCCGAACCCGTCGTTCTTACCTGACTTGGCCTATTGCGAGCTGGCCATGATTGCAGTCGAGCGAGGGATCCGTTCAGAACGATTGTCCCGGCTACGCCTCGGAAGTGATGAGCTATTGAAAATCCGCCGCCATCCTGCCGCGCATTTTCATCGCTGTGAATATAACATCCAGAAGCTCCTGGACGGCACGGACCCGGACGGAAGCACCGTTCCGCGCGAGCCCGTTTGCCTTATCCTGAGCCAGCCTCTTTCGGAAACAGTGCCCAAGGTTTTCCAGATAAATGACCAGCTCTTTGCGCTTCTGCGAAGCTGGCACGCTTGGTCTGTCCACTCCTCTCAGGACTTACTGCAAGAGGGGCCGCAATGTGAGTTCTGGCAAAAACTGGAAAGGCTCGGATTCATAGAGGTTGTCCCATGCGTATAGTCCCATGCGTATAGCAATGATCGGCAAATTCCCTCCCATAGAAGGTGGCGTGAGCATGCACCAGTACTGGTGCGCACACTCCCTGGCGCGCCTGGGCCATCAGATACATGTGATTACTAACGCCCGCGAAGTGGAATCGCAGTTCCGGATGTGCATGCGCCCGGACGACTGGCAGCGCTGCGAAGGCGAGTACCCCAGTGGCGGCTACGTACGGGTCCATTGGACTGATGCTTACGATGAACGCCAAAGGCACATTCCCTGGCACAATCCGTATGCGACGAAACTTGCATCCTTGGCCGCGCAAGTCCTTCAGGACTACGATCTAGAACTGATTTTCTCGTATTATCTGGAACCCTATGGAGTCGCTGGCTACCTGGCGTCTCAGATCACAGGCAGACCGCACGTCGTAAAACACGCCGGCAGCGATGCCGGCCGCCTTTTGCTTCATCCGCAAATGGGAGTCTTGTATGAGCACATTTTTCGGACGGCCGCCCGCATCGTAACCGGAGGAGTGATGGCCAACCGGTTAAGGGAACTTGGTCTGACGGATCAGCAGCTTTTCCTGCGCGACGACTTTCGAGTTCCACAAGATGTCTTTAGGCCTGTTGGTGAAGCGCTAGACCTGGAAACTTTCCTCAACCAGCAAGGCGAGGCTTCGGCGCTTCTCACCCCGGATGGTCCGGTCTCACCCCCCTTCGTCGGTGTCTATGGCAAGTTAGGTGAGGCAAAAGGTACCTTCGACCTTTTGCAGTCCGTTAAAAGGCTCCGCAGTCAGGGGGTCATATTTACGTTGGTGGTTCTCGGGCGCGGATTTCCCAGATCGGAGGACCGATTTCGCCGCCTTGTCGCAGAACTCGGTCTGCGCGATTGCGTGCTGCAGCTGCCGTTTCTTCCACACTGGCGCATTCCGGACTTTATCCGAATGTGTCAGGCAGTCTGTTTTTTGGAACGCGATTTTCCCATCTCATTCCACGCTCCGACCGTCCCTCGAGAGGTATTCGCATGCGGAAAATGCCTAATTGCGTCCAGCGAAGTGTTGAACCGGCAGCTCCTTCCGGAGAGGCTGATTGATCGCTACAATTGCCTTGCGGTAAACGATGTTCGAGATCAAGACGTACTCTCGGCAGCTTTGAATACAGCGATCCGCGATCCCGCCAGAGCGGAAGCGGTTGGAAAGCGAGGCTATGAATACTCTTTGCTGACTGAAGAGATGCGCAGGTTCCCGAAAAACTATGAAAGCCTCTTTGCTGGATTACTCAAACTGGATGATGTCGCAGACTCAACCACGCACTCGATCCCGGCCCTTGTGAAGGATAAGTTTCAGTGGAGCCGTCAAATAGTCGAGTCGTTGCCCGCGAACGAGCGGGAGCGGATCTTGCAAACCAGTGCCTCTCACGATACGGAGGAAAGCTGGGCGTTAAGTGTCTACGCAGGCGTGCTGGACTTCATGGAGACAAAGGGGCTCCAGCCAGGCATCCTCGTCGAAGCCATGAGAATGGAGTTGAGACTGGCGGGGATCTTCGAGGACCAGGTTACCAGTGAACCGAGCTTGTTCAGGCTCGAAACCGATCGAATACCAGTGCTCGACGAGGAGATCGATTGTTTATACCCTATCAAGGCAGCGGGATTGAGGGTGGAAGAGTACACCTACGATTCACGCGAGATGCTGCAGGCTAGAAGCGAAGGTCAACTTCCCCTCTGGGCGGCCCAAAACAGCTCGCGGGTCGCGCTGCTGCGCTCCGGAAATGGCTCGAGTTATCGCCTTTTCTGGCTCTCTACTGTGCTGGATCATCTCCTCGATCTATGTGATGGCAGCCGGACAGTTCGGGACTTAATTGCCTCCATCTCCTGCGGCGAAAGCACCCGCACGCAGAAGAAAATTCGCGAGTATGTAATCGATTGCTTTAAATTAGGCTTGCTAAAGCTTGCCTCTCTCCCGGACCGCTCCCCTGAGGCGCTGTGATTTAAGGCATTTCACTAAACAACGGCGTCGGACGCGAGAGTGGAGTCGGAAATCTGCCGTCCGATCCAGAGCCGCCGCAAGTGCCGGCGGCTATCGGGCAATAGCGCGGCGCGGCCGTGCAAAAACCGCCCGTTGTCGATGAAGAGACTTTCGGCGCGCCGCAGCGGAACGACAAAGGGCCGCTGCGACCGCAGGTACGCCCGTAATGCGTCGAGAGCACCCCGCTGCGCCGGCTCATAGGATGGGAGCATCTGCCACGGTGCATAGTAAATGCGATACCGTCCATCGCGAAGAGCCAGGCACGGGTGCAGTTCGGCCCTCTCGCCCTCGAGGGGCAGACAGATATACGTTCTTGTCAATTCGTCCAGATCCGCGCTGCTGAGATGGTCGGCTATGCCGGTCGTGTCTATTAGAAGGTTCTCGCCATCGCGCTCAGCCGGTTCGGCGCACCACCAGCCAATCATTTCAGCCTCCGGAACATCCGTGTGAAAAGGCATAGGCTTGGCGCTGCTGAGAAGCGAATGGCCGTGCTCGAGTCGCACGTCCAAACGCCCCAGGATAGGACCCAACGCCCCCGCGAGCTGCAGAAAGCGCATCTCCGTCAACGCAGGGAGGTGGACGTAGCCGTGCGTTCCAAGTTGATTGCGAACCCATCGCGCGAGTTCTCCCCCGCTCCGGGACTCGCAGCACAGAGGCTCCGGAGCGGCCGAGCCCGTCACTGTTTCTGGCCCCCCGCGCCCACCAGCAAACCGCGTTCGAAAAGATTCTTCACGCCGCGCACGCACGCCTCGCGAAAGCCGGGTGCCTCGGGCAGCACGCCGCTGGCCTCCGCCGTGACCGCAACAAGATCCTCGAGACTCGACACTGCCCTGGCCCGATCGAGTATCAGCTCCATCGCCGGAGCCAGTGCGAAGGCAACGCCATTGGCGCTATCCCTTGAAGGCACGAAGGCGAGTGTGCGCGGCCGGCGCTCGAGATTACTCGGCGGAGTGCCCGCGTATAGAGCCGGGATATCGAAATCGAAGCGTACCAGCTCGACCGCCGGCCCCCTCGTGAACTGCTGGAGATCCTCAA
Organism: Bryobacteraceae bacterium; assembly: GCA_049582585.1. Lineage (GTDB taxonomy): Bacteria > Acidobacteriota > Terriglobia > Bryobacterales > Bryobacteraceae > Bog-105. Next base: position 17,748 of record JBAUUG010000001.1, read on the forward strand.
AGGCCGGCGTGCTCACCGGCGCCTCATTGAGCTGCGCCAACTGATCGGGCGAAAGCGGAGCAGTAGCGGCCCGGAGCAGCGCGACATCGTAGCGAACGGCGTCAGGAAAGCACGGAGGCAAGACGACCCGACCCTGTTCCACGCAGGCGCGCAGTATCGACCCGAAGCGCTCCACGCTCTCCATCCAGCCGCGGTCCACAAAGTCGTAGCGTTCGCAGTGTAAGCGAAACGCTTCGGGCTCGGCGGCCTGAAAGTAACCCTTGATCGTTGCGAAATGGTTCCAGTAATAGCGAAATGTCTTCTCGAAAAGGTCAGCCGCAAAGCCATCCACCTCGCGCTTCATAGCAACCAACCCCGCCGCCGCCCCCCGCTCATCCGGGGTGAGCCGATGATCGTCGAGTAGGCTTTCGTTCTTTTGCACAGCGGCACGAAATGCCCGGTTTGTATACAGCTCAATGATGACTCTCTGGAGCGCTTGAAGCGACATGTCGGATTTTTTCCTTTCGATAACCTCGGCAAGCCGGCTAAGAAGAGGCTCGTAAGCTTTCGCCTCTTCCCGCTCGACTCCGTCCTCGAAAAGACGCGCGCCTCGGGCACCGATACCGCGCGCGTCCTCGGGATGATCGATGATCCACTCGAGAGTTCTCGCAAGAATGGGAATGTCCCGCGGATCGCGCACCGACAGGAAATTCTCGTGATCGCGGTACCGGTCGGATTTCCATTGCTTGGCGCGGATCTCCTCCGAAAGTACCAGGCAAGTACCGCAAGCGAGCGCTTCGAGCGCAGTGGCCGGCTGGTGGATGGCAATAGGAAAACGATTCTCGAGTACACAGACAGCTGTGCACGCGCGGAGGACCTGCGGCACGACCCAGTGCGGGAGGTATGGGAGCATATATGTCCGAGACTCGATACCGCCATGCCGAACGGAGTCAAGGAGCCGGGCGGGACCGTCGCCGGCGACTCCACAGAGAAAGATCAGATTGAAGTCCTTACCCCTCCGATGGAGCGCGCAAAGAGCATCGACCAGGTCTGGCGTTCCCTTCAGCTTGCCCGGCTTGCCATACATGCCGAGGGTTGGCAGGCTCGGGTCGTATGGCCGCGCCTTTACGGTGGGCGAGGCGAATTCGGTTGCTCCTACCTCCTCGAGCAAAGCCGCGATGTCGAGCACCGGGCCGTCTGGCGCGAACTCTTGTGGCCAATACGCCGGGAAGCCGAGGTGGATGCGCTGCAAATCAACACCCACCTGGAGGAGAGCCCGCACGAGCGGCGCCGCAGTAAGGACCAGGTCCGCCTCTCGCAATAGTTCCCGATAGGCCCGCGCCCGCTCAGGAATCTGCGCTAGCCGGCCGATGTCGCTTCCCGCATGCTTGACCGTGAAAGGCACGCCCGTCCACCGTGAGGCCAGCGCGCCCGCGAAGCCGTAAGGCTCAAGATATGAGGTGTAGATGATCTCGCATCCGTATCTGGTTACCACATCCGCCGCAAGCGCCGCAAGCTTGCTGACGAACGGATTCGCGTAAGGAATGTGCGAGTGGCTTCGCGGCTCTCGCGTCCTGTGCACCGCCACCGACCCACCCCCGGGAAGCCGGCATTCGAAGCGTGGGCCCTCAGCCCATGGCACGTACATACGGTAGGCCTTCTCCACCTCGTCTGCGTTCGTCACGCAATGGACCTCATGGCCCAGCTCCGCAAAAGCTCGTGCCAGCCAGTACATTTGGCTGCTCACGCCGCCTTGAATGGGCGGATATTTCCCGATGAGACAGAGCTTCATGCGGGGCTCAGTAAGCTCGCCAGGGCGGTCCGGGGATTTTCGCGCCTAATGCGATTGCGCCTCTCGCCGCCTCCGTTCGCGAGCCGGCCTCCGGGCCCGCTCCGTCTCGGCTGCGAGTTCGGCCACGTCGGGGAAGTTGCCGTCGCGCTCGATGATAACGAACTCCGGAGAGCAGAGCGTCATCGTGTAGTCGTAAAGAGCCCAGAGATCGTCCTGAATGGCCTGGTCGTGCCCATCGACGTACGTGCCGTCCGCCTCGCGTGCGTACCCGACCAGGTGGATCTGGCGCACGGACTTGAGCGGCAGCGCGCGGATAAAGACGCTGGGATCCTCTCCGGCATTCCGTGCGTTTATGTAGACGTTGGTCACATCGAGCAGAACGCCGCAGCCCGTCTCGCGGCACGCCGCCGCAATGAACTCGGCAGGGGACATCGTCGCCCCCGGTATCAGGAACGGGTGAGTGATAGTCTCGAGGACGAGCTGTCTGCCGAGGAATCGCTGCGCCCCCCGGATGTTCGAAATTACGGTGTCCAGGCCCTCGTCTGTATACCAGAGTGGCGACAGGTGCCCGAGCTCGATGCCATTCGCGCCCGTTAGTGCGAAATGGTCCCCATGATATGGCGCGTCGATGCGGTCGAGAAGACGGGCCAACTCGTCCAGGTACGACTGCCGGGGGCGCTCAACCGCGCCGATCGACAGGCGAAGCCCATGGGGCACAAGGCGAAAGGTGTTCTTGAGCCTGAAGAGCTCCTCAATTGCCGTGCGCGTCGGCTCAAAATAGGATTCGGCGATGATCTCCAGGCAGTCGAATGAGCTCTGGTAATCGAAGATTCCTTGCTCGAGCTCGCGCCGAAACCCAATGCCGACGTTTTCCATGTCTTGATTGCTGGCGGATACTTTCTCTCAACTTTCAGCGGCTCGCTCCGCCTGTTGTAGCACCCGCATTACATTTCCCCCGAGCATTTTTTCAATGTCGCCGCTGTCATATCCGCGATTGCGCAATTCCTGTGTGATGTTCCGGTAAGTCGCCGCGTCTTGCATCTGCCTCTGACCCGGATGGATCCCATCGGAATCCGTGCCGAGGCCGACGTGGTCGATCCCAGTCATCTTAACCACCTCGTCAATGAAATTCCCTACGTCATGTGCGCTGCCACTCGGGATCGGGTGCTCCTGGCTCCAGCGGTTCAGAGCGGATCGATACTCCTTTTCATCGGAATGTTTCTTCTTCAGCTCGCGGGCAGCTTCGAACATTTCTTTTCTTACCTGGGCTCCCTCCGGAGTGAGGAAAACGGAGTAAAAGTTCACCATGACGACACTACCGCGTTTCTTGATCAGATCCGCTACCTCGTCGGGTATCTTGCGCTCGTTCTCTGTACCGCTGGGGCCCGCTGAGTTCGACAAAATAACAGGTGCTTTCGACATCTCTAACACCGTTTTCATCGTTTGCGCCGGCAGGTGCGAGACGTCCACCAGCATGCCAAGCGCGTTCATTTCCTGAACGAGCTGCCCGATCGACTGGTCCCGATCGAACGTATCCGCCGCCGTAAGGGTCATGTAGCGAACGCCCAGCTCGTGCAACATCCGCAGCACGCCGAGCGAGTTGTCAATCGAGTGGGTGCCCTCAATACCGATCAGTGATGCGAACTTCCCCTCCTTGTTGATGTGCGCAATATCGTTGGCTGAATGCGCCATCTGGAAAGTCTCCGAATGCGCCTTGATGACGCGTCTAATTGCATCGATCTGCTCCAGCGTGTCCCGAACAGCCGCCCCTTTCTCGGCTGTACCAGCCGGGACATAGGCCGACCAGAACTGGGCCCCGACGACCTGCTCCCTCAGCCCGCTACAGCCGTGGCTGCACTTGCAATGAATGCAGAGGGAGGCAGCCCGCACTCCGCCGCCGATGCCGGCTACCGCTTCCATCTCAAAAAGCGAGTTCCAGACATCGCTCGTCTCGAAGCTCGCATTCGTACCTTTGGGAATTTCCACTTGATTTTCTCCTTCCGTTTGACCTATGCTGCTCGTACTACTGTAGTTTAGTCATATTACAAGAATTCTCGAAAAGGGGTGGCTGAAGTCGCCGTCGAAGGCTCTTCAGTCTTGATCGCTAACCAGATTGGTAATTGAAAGCCGGATTTTTCAAGACCAATCGGAATTGTGATCAAAGGAAACCGGAAACGTTTCTTGATAGTTAATATTGGTTCCTGCATGGGAAGCGCGAGATTCTGGTTCGGCGATTGCTGGTATCGAGCATCTGGACCAAATACAGCAGAAAATCAATTCTCCGGCTCTGCAGAAGCAGCCCACACCGAAGGCGCGGCAAAGACAGTAAACGCCTGGATCGTTCTTCTTTATTCCAGCACGATGACCCGCACGGCGCCTTGCCCAAAGGCGGCTTTCTGGCCGAAGTGCATCACCTCGGCCGCCCGCGCCCAAGGCATTGCGGCGTCCAACTCACCGGCGAAATCCATGTACCCGATCACCCCATCAAAATCCAACCATTTGTCTTGGCGGTAGCTGTGCCGCGGTAAGTCATAGCGGAACAGTTTATGTGCAATCAGGCCACAGTCGAGGCACGGCGGGTCAACCCATGGCAACTTCTCCCCCGAACAGACTTGATATATCTTTACAGCCGTTCCTAGGCTGTGTTCGAAGAACCGTGCCGCGAATACATTCGGAGAGAACGTGGGCGTTTGTTGGTTTTTCGGTTTGAACAGGACAGGCGTCAAGAACACGACACGGAGACGACGGACCTTTTCCGGCTCACAGAGTAGTTTTTCCGAACGGGGCATTTGAACCGGTACACTGGAGAACTTGCAATCGTAAAGAAGCTGTCCAGAATGGTCGTGCGCGGATGCGAGGCGAAATCGATATCCGCCCAGGTCTAAGCCAAATTTCGCGATTCCCTCGATAGCTGCCGGGAGTACGTTAGAAAGTTCTCCAAACAACCGCAATCCGAAACGGAGTGCTGCGCCAGGGCTGAGCTTCCACCCCGCTTCACAGAGGAGCGTGGGAATGGTTTCACCGCTACGAGGCGGCCCAGTGCGGAACGGAAGGTGGACTGGTCCACCCATCGCGATGGCTTCCAAGCCGGGTAAAGGCGGAGCCATGAGAACAAACGGTTTGGCTCCTTCGCGCTTCGCCTCGAAGAGCGAGTAGTACCGGCACGAGCCTGGCCTCTGGCAATCATGTCCACAGCCTGCGCCATCGCAAAGAGCGCTCCGAAATAAATGCCCAAGCGCTCCGCGAATTCCCGAACCGAGCCATGGTGGAAGCGTTGCCGGTTCGAGTGCTTCAATCGTGAGCCACGCCTCACGCCACCAGATCCGAGAAAGCCAATCAACGAACGCGGGGTTAGCAGACATTTCGATATGGTATAGCCTTCAGAAACAGGTAACCGAGGCAGAAACATGCATTTCGTAGTTGCGTACGACATTGTGGAGGACCGCAGGAGAAATAAAGTGATGAATACCTTGAAAAATTTCGGCCTGCGCGTTCAGTACAGCGTATTCGAGTGCGAGCTCACATATGATCGTGCAAGCGAATTGCTGCGACTGCTGGGACGGCTGATCAATCGCCGCCAGGACAAGGTTCGCATTTATCCGCTGTGCGATGCCTGCTATTTTCGAGCGGAGAGCCTGGGCGCGTCTGAGAAATACCAGGCGTAAGCCGTGCCCCGGAGCTTTGCCATAGACTTTCAAGATGAGCAAGCGGAAGCCGCACATTTTCGAACGGCTCACCAAACCCGAGGAACTCGAGCGCGCTTGGCGCGACGTATTAG
>JBAUUG010000002.1:0-7834 GCA_049582585.1 Bryobacteraceae bacterium
CCCCAGAACCGCGCGGCAAGGGTCCGCGCCATCCGCGAGCTTGTTATTGACTGACTCCATTGGTCGAATAGAAAACGCCGGAACCCCAAGTAATTCCAGGATTCCGGCGTTTTGCGCTGCGGAACCCGTGAGCCCGAGGGTTCCGCCGCCTCGAAAACGGCTGGATGTGTTCATGGCCTAACAGCCGCCGGGCATTTCCCGATAAGCATGTTGAGTCATCTGACAAGTTGCGCGCGAGGGCGAGCAAGGTCAAGTTACACACGAACGAACAGAGGAGACAAATGAACAGAGGGATCTTAGTCTTGATTTTCGCCGTGGCCGCTTGGGCGGGACCTGCCGCGCACGGGTCAAAGCTGTCCAAGGATTTGGCGAATGCCGATCCGCAATCGTACGTGCGCGTGATTGTGCAGTGGAACAGCGCCGCGGACGATTCAAAAGACCAGAAGGTGGTGAATCGTGGAGGCGCCGTACATGCGCGATTACGGTCCACGAAAGGCGGGGTGTACACTATCCCGGCAGCACTACTGGGCGAGTTGGCGAATGACCCTGAGGTAGTTTATATCACTCCTGACCGGACGATCAATGCCAAGTTAGATAATTCCGCTGCCGCCGTAAACGCGAGTGCTGCCTGGAGCGCCGGATGGAACGGAACAGGCATTGGCGTAGCGGTCATTGATAGCGGCATCAACCCCGATCCAAATCTCAAAGGCCACTGGTATACGTACGATTTCACCAACAAAAGCGCTGCAGCAACGGCCGCTTTACTAGCCGCGAGTGCACTTGCTCCGCTTGCGGCGAATGCTCCGGCTCCGGCCCCGGGAGGGCCAGCTCCGGACCAATATGGCCACGGCCAGCACGTCTCCGGAATCATCGCATCGAGCGGTCAAACTTCGAACTGTCCGAACTGCACAAGAACATTCAAAGGCATCGCGCCTAACGCCACCCTGGTTGACTTCCGGGTTCTGGATCAGAATGGCCAAGGCGTCGACAGCGATGTCATTCTGGCGATTGACGCGGCAATTTATCTGAAAAATGTTTACAACATTCGCGTGATCAATTTGTCTCTCGGCCGGCCGGTGTACGAGAGCTACACGCTGGATCCGCTCTGCCAGGCCGTAGAGGCAGCCTGGAAGGCCGGCATCGTTGTAGTCGCTGCGGCAGGCAATGACGGTCGCGACAATACGTTTGGCGAGCAGGGTTACGGCACTATCAATTCTCCGGGCAATGACCCGTATGTCATCACCGTCGGCGCGATGAAAACGGAGGGCACATATACACGCATTGACGATCTGATCGCCAGCTACAGTTCAAAGGGACCGACGCAGGTTGATCACATCGTGAAGCCCGACCTGGTGGCGCCCGGCAATCTTGTCGTCTCGCTGGGCTTTCCGGGATCCACGCTGTACAAGCAGAATCCGGCCAACCAAGTGTTGCCATCGTACTATCAATCGGGCCCGCCCGGTAAGCCCGGTCCTGGGTCTCCCAATTTCCTCACTCTGAGCGGCACCAGCATGGCCGCCCCCGTGGTAAGCGGCGCTGCAGCCGACTTGCTCCAAGCGAATCCAAACCTCACTCCGGATCAAGTAAAGGCGCTGCTCATGCAGACGGCTTACAAAACGTTCCCTCCAACCAGCACGGTCATCGATCCAACTAGTGGACTCAGTTATACCGACTACTACGACATTTACACCGTGGGCGCGGGATATCTCGATCTCGCAGCAGCCTTGTCGTCCCTCAATACGCCGCCGGTAAGCGGTACGGCGATGTCTCCCGTTTCGACATATGACAGCACGACCGGCATTGTCACGCTGGCCTACGATCCGTCATCGATTTGGGCGAATCAATCCGTGTGGGGCTCGCAAAGCGTCTGGGGATCGCAAAGCGTCTGGGGATCGTCGGTTCTGAGCGGGAACCGGTGTGTGTGGGGAGCACAATCGATATGGGGCGCATCCAGTTTGTCCAGCTCACGATCCGTCTGGGGCGCTCAATCGCTGTGGGGCGCGAGCACTCCGATCGCTTCAGAAAGCATCGAAATCACAGGAGAGCAGTAGGCGCGCAGCAGGCCGGAAGGTTCGCTTTGGCCCTGTATCCCGAGCCTTCTCACGCGCCTAAGTGGGGACTTACTCCGGTTCATTCTAAGGTCAAAGGGAGCACGATTTTCTAGATCTGCCAGCCTAATGTGACAGGGCAGTTCTGGGCCTCTTAGCTCTGGCAGGCTAATTTAACCGCCGGGCCTTTTCTCCGTATCGTGGGTTAGTTCTCAAGAACTGGAAAAGAGGAAAACACATGATAATCAAACTCGCAAAACAACTTTCTTCGGCCGCTCTGCTCTTCGCCGGAGCTGGTTTTGCCTTCGCGGACACCGTCAACGTGACGGGTCAAAGCGCAAGCGCAATCTGGCAGACCTGGACAACTGCGCAGCTGAACAACAGCGGGACGCCCTTTTGGAACAACTTATCCTGGGATGGCCCGAACAAAAACGTCGGCTTTTGCCTAGCCGGCGCTGCCAACTGCGGTATGACAGCCGCTCCTGGCGCCCTCCCGTACGTGGGCCAAGCCAATGGAAAAGCCTTTTCGGATTTTTATTTCAACAGCACCGGCGGCACCGTCACTGCAACCATGCAAGCGCAAATCGCGGGCGACGCTCAATACGACGGATTAGGCTGGTACAACGTCTCGAACCCAAGCCAATACGGGCTTCTCTTCTCAGGCGTAACTGCAGCAGGCGCGACTACCACCTTTACACCGTCAACAGAATACGGGTTGTTCTTCTACAATAAGGCCTCGGGTATAAATGACATTTTTCTATCACAATCGAGTTCAGCCCTATCAAACGATCAGGGATACCAGCACTTTGCTGTGTTCGACGGCGGAGCGGGAAATTTTTACGTAGGCGCGGAGGACTTGCCTTCCTCGCACACCGATTTCGACTACAACGATATGCTGATCGAGATGCAAACCCAGCCGGCTTCCGCCGCGCCGGAGCCGGGCCCGATGGCGCTGGTGGGAGCCGGATTGATCGGAATGGGCATGATCTTTCGGAGAAAGAGGAGCGCGAAGAATACGTAGTTTCTTGGTTCTTCATTAACCATTCCGCCTTTGCCAGTGCTGTTTGAGACCCTCAACATCGTTCCAGGCTCTGAGTTCTACGTTACCTGAACTCAGAGTCCCGGAAGATAGCTCGCTAGGCATGACACAAATTTTGCGAGTCCTTGAACCTGCCCCTAAGTTGAATATCCCGCCTTCCTAAAGTCGGCCGCTTCATTGACCGATAAAAATAACGGCGGCTATTTCTAACGATGCATACTTCTACATCAGCCCGGAACGGAAGTCGGCGGACGCGAGCCCGGAGTCACAGCGAATCCGGCTCCGCAATCATTGAATTCGCTCTCACCATCCTCCCCCTCCTCGGGTTCGTATTCCTGACCATGGATATCGCTTGGGGCATTTTTGCCAAGGCCAGCCTTCAGGAGGCCGCACGCGAGGGGGTCCGTTTTGCCGTGACCTGCCAGATTTTGCCTCCAAACACTGGTCTGGACGCTTCGATCCGTCAAGTTGTCCAGCAATATTCCTTCGGCTTCGTCACTTCTGCCAATGCAAGCTCGGCCGTTTCTATCGCGTACTATGCGCCGAATAATCTTTCGACTCCAGTCACGGGCACCGCCACTGCGACTGCCGGAGGAAATATTGTGCAGGTGTCAGTAGGTGGCATTTCCGTGAGATCCTTCGCGCCGTTCCTGCGGACGGGGGGAACATCGCTTAATCCCTCAGCTATTGCTTCTGACGTTATGGAAAGTTCTCCGGGCGGCATTCCCTGTCTCGAATGATCACAAAGGCAAGAAAGAGCCGCGGTTTGCCGGAGCGCGGGAGCGCGATGGTGGAGTTTGTCCTGTGCGTGGGCCTCTTCCTGGTTCCGCTGTTGCTCGGGACCATGGTCATGGGACTTAATCTGGTTCGCGCCATACAAGTGACTGGAGTGTGCCGGGACGCAGCTCACATGTATGCCTATGGTGTGGATTTCTCCCAAACCGGCAACCAGAATCTGCTGCTGAAAGTTGCCCAGGGCCTCAATATGACGGCTACCGGCGGGAATGGGATCGTTATCCTCTCAACTGTCACATTCATCGGACCTAACGATTGCACCACCGGCGGATACAGTTCATCCACCTGCCCCAACGTAAACCAATATGTAATTACCCAGCGAACGACGGTCGGGAATACGGCGCTGCATGCAAGCGCGTTCGCCACACCAAGTTCAAGCCTGCTGGCGAGTAACGGAACTATCAGCGGGGGAAGCCCCACTCAGGCAGGCTACCTGAACGACTCAAGCACGCGCGCTGTAGGCTTCTCAAACGTGATGACGCTGTCATCCGGTCAATACGCCTATATGGCCGAGACGTTTGTCACGTCTCCTGATTACAGCTGGTGGAGTAAACTCGGAACCGCCGGATCCAGCGCCAGATCCATCTTCTGAGATGCTGATGCGGCTGGCAACCCGCGTGAAAAGACCTGACTAAGCCCGAGTCCCTGGGACCTGAATGGACCCTAAACTGCCGGCCGCGCTAGTAAGTTGCTCCGCGCGATTTCTGTTATGGAGAGACCGCTTGCTAATCGCGCGCGGTTCAGCACCGGCTTCAGAACCCCGGCCGCAAGACACTGTCGTAAGCCCTTGACAATGAAACTGAGCCAGGGAGTGTAAGCGACCTATTGCGGCTTGTTCACAGTCCCGTAAGGGAGCGCGCAGACGCTTACTATTTCGCTCGGACGCCTTATTAGCCTAAGGCACGTCGCATCGAATCCGTTAGCGTTCGATCGCAGCACTTGGTACTCACGACTCTGGCCAAGCGCCGCAGTGTCGACTTCGGACGCAATTCTCGTCGCGCGGGGCCAGCCGTCTGTCCCTGCCCATGCTAACCATACCGCCGCGACAGGCCACCGGTCCTATCATCAGCTGCGTTCCCTAGCTTATTTAGAAAGCCGAAGGATCTGTGACGCTATCTGCTGAAACGCGGAGGCAAGTCCAGAGGCGGTGCAGTAGATGAATTCTCCGGCGGGCTGCATCGAATTGTAATTTGACGCTCTGGGGTCATTTGCAACCCGTTCGAGGAAATCTGCATCGATAGCTTCCTCCGGAGTTCCACCCAGCCCGATCGTATAGATAATCGGGCTATAGACAGTGTCATTCCGAATCGTAGAGGCCTGCGCATCCGCCGCGTTCAATGCCGCATTCATCACCGATTCCGGAGTGTCAATTCGAGGTTTCCCCGCATAAGGATTGCCGGAGGGATAGTAATCCAGAGGCATAAAGCCGGTGAGCAAATTCCCATAGATATCCGTGCTGGGCAAATACGCAATGTCCGTCCGCACGGAATACGAATTCGTAGGATACGAATAAGTGGACGTGCTATTGAACGCGCACGATCCACCTCCGGAAACCACCGAAGCCGGTACCGGTGGAAAATAAGGGCTGCTCCAATTGATCGGCTCGCCCACGGGGTTGTATACCCCGGATGTGTACCCTGTCGCATCCGGCGCACCATCCACGTCCAGCAGTACGCCCGTCAGTGTGGTGGAGGCGCTACATCCGCTTATTGGCGTTGAAACCAGATTTGCGGGATTCGTATACCAGTCGTAACGGGTATCAACACTAGTCTTGATGGAAGAAGAGGGGAAGGTGGCCACGAAAGAATCCGCGTTTCCATCGGTAAAGAGCACGATGACATTCAGCGCAAGGGGTTGCCCGATGGCTTTTATCTGCTGATATGCGAGATTTAGAGCTGACGCGGTGTTGGTGTAACCAGTACAAACTGCGGTGCCGAGCACCGAGTTCAAATTCGGTGTACTTGATTTGAAACGAATGTTTGGCGCAAAGTCTAAGTTGGCGGTTGCCTGAAAACTGACGAGCGCCAGCGTATCGCGCCCATCCACGAACTCGTTCACGAAGTTTTGGGCCGACGCAATCATGATCCCGCAAGAATTCGCTTGTTGCAATGAGTACGAGCGGTCGATTACCAGGATCACATTGGTAACTCGCCGCGACGCGGTTCCGGTAGCGGCCAATGTCGCGGTTTTAAATCCTAGGATACGGAGAAAATACAGGGGTACGCTGATGGATGCCTGCACCGTGGCTACCAGCGTATTAAGTCCCTGCGTAGCTATCGTGATGCTAGGCTGACCGCCGCTGTTTTGCACCGAAGATCCCATTGTTCCTGCAGGAAAATTTGCGTTGAAGTAATTTTGGCCGGTCGAAACCGCGGAGGCCTCTTGTGCGCTGAGCGTAAGCCCCACACTCAAGCCCCTCGCGGTGGCGAGAGCGGAAGCGTCGACTGCGGCCGAAAGCCTTGCCTTCATCCAGTACACTACCGATCCATCGATGGCGAGACCGACAATTGGAAGCAGCACAAACGTAGTCAAGAACGTAAACAGAAGCAAAGAAGCTCCACGTTCTCGCTTCCGTGAAACACATCTCAAGGTCTGATTGGCCGGCTTTCGAGTCATCGGGTTTGCTCTCCTGGTAGTGAACAGGCGACCCGCAGTTTCTCATTCTGAGCGGGCCCGCAGGTTGCACGGGATTTCTATTCGTTACACTTATCGGCGTCATCCCAACAGAGATTAACGGCTCGCCGCATGAGGACCGGGCTGAAAAGTTTCGCTGCCCTACCCCGGATTTGGTACTCTAAGTACCGGTACCGCATGACGAATTCGCGCCCAAATCACTCGATTTTAGCTTATTTTTATTGAAACATTTCCCCCAGCCGCACAACCTCTAGTACCCCTCTGATCTTGTGTATCGGCTGTTCGTGGTTAACACTGGATAAGGCCTCACGGCGGGACTCAGCAGCCTTATACGCAAGCTTTGGAACCGACCGGTGCCTTAACGGAGAACTTAAATGAAATTGTCGCTCGCTCTATGTGGGCTAGCTGCTGTGATGATTCTGCCCACCGCCGGGTTCGGAGGAACTCTTTCGTGGAACTTCTTGAATGATGTGCCCTCCGGCAGCACCGGAGTGAACGTCGCGTCGCCTCATTCTTTCACCGACACAAACGGGGATGTCACGCCCATCACGGCGTCGATCGCGCTGACGCACAATCGCCACAATCAGCTCTTCGAGAAAAACGAGCCAGGAGATGAATTTGGCCTGGGTATTTACGGCTTGGCTGAGAACGAGATTGACACCAAGTCCGCCATCAAATTGGACCTCAGCAGCGTTCTGGCTCTTGATCCCACTTCAATCTCGATTACGCTTGAAAGTGTTCAAAAAGGAGAAGGCGGGTTCATTTCCTACGGCGGCACGCCCACTGGCTTCGACGTTTCCGACGAGAACGCCCATACGCTTGACCTGACCACGCTTTTGGCCGACGGTGGCTTCATCGACGTGACGGCGACCTCAGGCAACGTGCTCATCGGGAATGTCACCGCAATCACTCCAGGTTCAGCAGTTCCGGAGCCGGCCAACGCCGCGCTGGTTGGACTAGGTCTCTTAGCCGCAATCGGGTGCATCGGGACGCGCCGCAAATTCCTCGCGGCCAATCGCCAATCGTAGTCTTCTCCGCGGGCCGCCCCGCCCAACCGGTCAGAGCGGCCGCTACCCATTCTGCCCCCGTCCTCTTAACGCAATTCCCGAAAGGAGTATATTGTTCCGGGAGCAAAGAAATGTTCAGGCGACTAGCGGGTTTCGTGCTGTTGGCCGGTTTGTCTCTGGCGCAGACTCAGAATCCACGACTAGATCAGATTATCCAGAGTTATGTATCGAGCCATCAGTTCATGGGCTCCGTACTCCTGGCGAAGGACGGCCAGATCGTCTTGGATCAAGGCTACGGTTTCGCCAACCTC
>JBAUUG010000003.1:0-6969 GCA_049582585.1 Bryobacteraceae bacterium
GGCAAAGAGCGCGCGATGCATGAGCTTCCCCCAAATTGTCATTTAAGTCCAAAGCCTTTGTCGCCGCGGCCTCTGCTTTGGGAAACGCTTCCTCGGGAGCGAGGGCGCCATACTCCCAATCGCCCAGCAATGCGTACGAATCAGCTAAACCACTATAGGCTTGTGCATACTTCGGATCGTGTGCGATTGCCTGGTCAAAGTAATCGATGGCTTTTTTCAAGCCCTGCTCGGTTCGCTTGTTCCAGAAATAGCGCCCCCTTAGATAGGCGTCGTAGGCGGCAGGATTTACGGGTCTTGCGTTTTCCAGCAAGGCTTGCTCCTGCGACGTGACCCTGACACGAACCCGATCTGCTATCGCACGAGCTACGTTATCCTGGACCTGCAGCGTATTACGCAAGTCGCCCTGGTAGCTCTGCGCCCAAAGATGCTCGTCTGTATTGGCTCGAATTAGCTGTGCAGTGATCCGAACCTGTTCCCCAGAGCGGAGGACGGTGCCTTCTACCACTGCATCGACGTTCAACTCACGCGCGATTTGGGGTAACGGTCTGCGCACTCCCTTGTACATCATCACTGATGTGCGTGAGATCACGCGCAATCCGTTTATCGTTCCCAAGGCGGTGATCAGCTCGTCGGTCATCCCATCGGCAAAGTATTCCTGCGAGACATCGGAAGAGAGACTTTCCAGCGGAAGTACTGCGAGCGATCGAATATCGGACGAGGGGTGCGCGACGGGCTTCCATTTCCAAACGATAAAGGCGGCGAGCAGCAACATAAAGGATGCCGCGGCGAACTTCCAGGCAGAAATCCTCTGTCGACCGGGCCCGTGATTCCCATCCTTTGCTTCAGGGATGCCGTTTACGATGGCAGGCTCAAGGGCTGTAAGAGGCTCATCTACTGCCGTCACCGCTGCAATGAAGCGGTAACCGCGCCGGGCAACGGTCTCGATATAGCGAGGATGCACAGCCGAGTCCGCCAATGCTTCTCGAATCTTATTGATGGCTTTGTTAAGTCCGTGATCAAAGTCGCCGAAAGCATCGGCCGGCCAAAGTTTATCTTTAAGCTCCTCTCGGGTAACTAAGATGCCACGCTGCTCGAGCAATATCTCCAAGACCTGAAACGGCTGCGCCTGCAGCCTGATTCGGATTCCATGTTTCCGGAGCTCACGGGTTTGGAAATCGACTTGATAAGGCTCAAACACCACGCGCTCTAAAGGATGATGCGCTCCTTGCATAGGATTCCGAACTGATGGAGGCGAGTGTAGCACTGCCGGGAAGCGCGGCAAATTGCCGGGGACATTTGAGGTAACTCGTCTGTTGACAGGCGGTTGCCCGGGGACACGAGCTTTCCAGCAACTGGGGACGCGCGATCCATTGAAGTGTTCACGAGAAGAGCTGAAGCTTGAGACACGCCACACGCTGCGAGGGCGGCTCAGATGTCAGCACAGAGTGATTCCGGAAATTTTGAGCAAGAGGTGTTACCGCACCTGAATAGTGCGTACAACTTTGCGCGATGGTTGACTCGCAACGACGAGGATGCGGAAGATGTCGCGCAAGAGGCGTATCTGCGAGCGTTTAAGTCTTATCATGGCTTTCGAGGCGGCGATGCGCGGCCTTGGCTGCTGAAGATCGTGCGCAATGTCTATTACACTTCATCGCGGAAAAACTCGCCACTGCAGTTCATCGACCTCGATGAAGATCTGATTAGGAGCCATCCATCCCTACCGAACGCAGAAGAAGCCCTCATTCAGGAAAGCGATGGAATGCTGATACGCAGAGCGCTGGAGATGCTTCCTACGCGCGCTCGTGAAATGGTTACGCTTCGCGAACTGGAGGGGATGTCCTATAAAGAAATTGCAATGGTTATGGAGGTGCCAACGGGAACCGTGATGTCGACATTATCGCGAGTTCGTGCCCGCCTCCGCCAATCCTTAATAAGGTGTATGACTGCCACATAGTTCGTTGGCGCACAGCGCTGTTCGGTTTCGCACATGGCAGGGCAGGAACGGTGAGTATTATCAATAAGCTGGACTGGGCTCGAACGTGCACCTACTCGAGTATCGCCGATGCTTTCCACCTTTTTACAAGATCTTCGCTTCGCCATCAGGCAGTTTTCGAGGCGGCCGGGTTTCACGCTCACCGCGATTCTGGTGCTGGCTCTGGGACTCGGCGCGAACACGGCTATATTCAGCTTGGTGAACGCGTTTTTATTGCGGCCTCTGCCGTACAAAGATCCGGCGCGGTTGACGGCACTCTTCGAACGGGATCCGGTGGGACCTCCCGGTAACGATCCGTATAATCCGGTGGCGGCGGGCAACTTTCTCGACTGGCAAAAGGAATCAACCAGTTTCGAGCAAATGGGCGCGGCGGGGAACGATGCTTTCAATCTTGCCAGCCTTGAGAACCAGTTTGAGCCGGAGCGAGTGGATGCGTGCATCTGCTCGCATACGCTGTTCGGGACGCTGGGCGTGAATCCGCTGCTCGGCCGTGATTTTCGAGCGGACGAAGATCGCCTGGGGGCGCCGCGCGTGGCGATCATCAGCTATAGCCTTTGGCAGCGGCGTTTCGGCGGGGCGGCGGATGTGATCCACCGACAGATTCGTCTGGACGGGGAGAATAGCGAAATTATCGGCGTCATGCCGCGCGGATTCGGCTTCCCCTATCGAACCGTGGACATCTGGGTCCCGCTGCTTGCCAACATCACGGCTGAGCAGCAGCAGAGCCACGACACTCATTTTCTGACCGTCGTGGGGCGACTGCGGCGTGGAATCTCCGTCGAGCGGGCGCGAGCTGAAATCGATGGTTTTGCGCGGCGCTACAAGGCGGAACACCCGCAAGAGGTCTCAGGAAAAGGCGGCAACGTGGTTCTGCTGGGAGACTATCTGGTTCAGGACGTGCGCAAATCTCTGCTGGTGCTGTTAGGAGCAGTGGCGTGCGTACTGATGATCGCCTGCGTCAATGTGGCAAATCTGCTGCTTACGCGGGCGGCGGGACGAACTCGCGAAATAGCGGTGCGGGAAGCGATGGGCGCGAGCCGCGTGCAAATTGTCCGGCAACTGCTCACGGAAAGCGTGCTGCTGTCACTGGCGGGGGGCGCTTGCGGGTTATTCCTGGCGAGCTCGATTGCGAACATTCTGATCTCGCACGCGCCTGACGCGGATACAATCCTGCCGCCGGGGTCCATGCCTCTGGATCCGGTAGTGTTTCTTTTCGTGTTTTGCGTAGCGCTTGCGACTGGGATTGCGGCGGGGCTGTATCCCGCCCTTCAGTCTTCGCGGACAGATCTGGCAAACAGCTTGAGGGAAAGCACGCGGAGCGCAACGGCCAGCCGAGCTCACGGCCGGTCTCGTGACGTGCTGGTGGCGGGCGAAGTCGCGCTCTCGCTGGTTCTGCTGATCGGGGCTGGACTTCTGGGGCGCAGTTTTGCGCGGCTATACAACGTGAACCCCGGAGTGCGGGTGGATCATACGCTGATGATCGGGCTTTCGATACCCGATCCGACGGGGCACGGCACCGCTAAAACCTCAGCCGTGATCCGCCAGCTTTCCGGGGGCTTGGAGCACGTTCCCGGGATTATTTCGGCGGGGATGGTTTCCTGTCCGGCGGTGCTGGGCCATTGCGGCGATTGGGTCTTCAGTATTGAAGGCAAGCCTATGCCGCCTGGCCAGATGATGGACGCGCTAGACCGGGGGGCCGATCCGGCGTACTTCCAAGCCGCCGGAATACCTCTGCTTCGAGGACGCACGTTCACGCCGCAGGACGGCATCGGAACCGACGTAAAGCATCCGCGGCAAGGGGTGATGGTGATCAGCGAATCGCTGGCAAAGAAATACTTTAGCGGGGAGGATCCGATCGGCCGGTTCATCATCATCGGTTTCGACAAGGAAAGATCGCAGCTCACAGGAAACCCAGTGCCCCGTTATCAAGTCATCGGCATAGTGGGCGATGTACTCAGGCACATCGACGCGGAAATCCAACCCACCTTTTACGTTCCGTTGTTTGATGGAAAATACGACGACATCTATGTCGTGCTGCATACGGCGGTGGAGCCTCATTCGGCGACGGGCGCGGTGCGGGAGGCGATCCATGCGATGCAACCGGATCTCCCGTTATTCAAGATCTCGACTATGGAAGAGGCGCTAGGGCGGTCGGCTTCCGACCGGCAGTTCCACATGCTGCTGTTCGGCTCGTTCGCATTGCTCGCGGTGATGCTGGCGGCGATCGGGCTTTACGGCGTCCTTTCTTATGGCGTTACGCAGCGTAAGACGGAAATTGGTATCCGGCTCGCGCTCGGCGCGGATGGTTCCAGCGTGCGCGGGTTGGTGCTGAAGCAAGGCATGCTGCCGGCGTCAGTGGGCGTGGGCGCGGGGTGTCTCGGGGCTGTGTTTCTGGTTCAAATCATGAAGACGCTGCTGTTCGAGGTTGAACCGCTGGACCCGGTTACGTTCGTGCTGATCCCGGTGTTTCTGCTGCTGGTCTCGGCGCTGGCGTGCTATTTGCCGGCGGTTCGGGCGAGCCGGATTGACCCGGCCGTGGCGCTGCGGATGGAATGAGGGCCGGCCCAGGGCCTCAATCGCGTTCATGATCTGTTTGCAGCAGCAGCTTGGTTCAGCTCGATTGCCCAGACCCCCTCGAAGTCAACGAAGTAGGCCTGCACGTCAATTCCCGGAATAGCGTTCTGGACAAACTCTGCCGCAGCCCGGAGCTCCCGCTCATGGTGTTGCGCTTCGATCTGAGGATTGTTTCCGAATCCTGAAACCAGCCCTCCGTATGCTCCGCAATCGGAGTGCAGCATCAATATCACAAGACTGGTCCCATGAAGATGGATGGATTTTCGAATCTGTTCCAAGACGAACTGGCGATCAGTTTCACCCTCAGGGGATGCTAAAGACTTCGCACCGCCGGCAATCTTGATCCGGTCTGGATTCGAGATTCCAAGCCGCTTCAGGAACTTGGCGAAACCGAGGTGAAAGCGATTATCAAAGCACCAAACGACGGCTGCATCGCAATGATATTTCTCGCGAGGAGCATCGAAATGAAAGACCTTGGTCATCAAGGATATTGTCTCGTTATATTTTCGGTCCAGAGCAGGGTGGAGGCCTTGTGGCGAGTTAGAGAAGCCGAAAGTGCTTCAATCGCTTCGCTTTCCGGTCAAAGGTAAGCGTAGCGGTGCACCCTGCCCAAGCGCCGAGCGCCCCAATGAGGGCGTCCGAGAAAGACCCGGCTCCGGTCTTCAGAGCTGTCATAGCGGTGAAAGTTTCCTGCTCGTTCTGAACGAGAAGCGTATCCGCTTGCAGGATGCGTTCGACAGCCTGCGCGATTTCATGGCTCGAGAGCCCGTAAACGCGATCGAGCACCCAGACGGTTTCGACAATAGTGACAAGGCTGATGAAACCGGGGCCCTCTTCTGTCAGCCGATGCTCGATAATGTGCGTTGCCTGGGACGACTGAATGGCATCATCCTGTGCGAGGTAGCGCACGAGGACGTTCGTATCGAGACCGATCATCGACGTCTGGCACTCTGCATACGGCTCATGGCGCCTTCACCGATAGCCGTCTCCATGTCGTTGAGAGAAGCTCGCCGGCCCACCTTTACCACACCTTTCAGCTTCGAGGTTGGAATCTTAGGGAGGATCACGACGCTGCCGTCCGGATGTACGAAAAACTTAATTCGGTCGCCGGGTTCGAGATGAAGATGATCCCGAATGGCCTTAGGGATCGTGGCCTGTCCTTTTATGCTGAGTGCGGATTCCACTGCGTGACCTCTTTACATTTTACAGAATGTAATGCCGCTGAAATGGGCGTTTGGCCGTCGGATAGCGGAGGACGGCGCTGTAAAAGGTGGAACTGAGATGCGGGGTGGACGTAATTCCGAGCATGGCTATTGCGGGCTCGCATGACCGGGACATGCTTCGAGGAGCTTCCCCCTACTGCATCGGGTGCAATAGCCGAATTCCGGGCAATCGAGCATAATAGTCACGACCATATGCGTCCGTTCGCCGCGCCGCTGGCGCTGCTTCTCGCGCTCCACTCTCTCGCTGCTGCCGATTTCACTCAGCTATGGGCAGATCTCACTGCAAAGCGCAAAGCGCTTATCAGCTATCACCAGGAGTTTGACCGCACAATGTCTTTCACGTTCCAGGATCACGTTCAATCGAGTGAACGATCGACCATCCTGGACGGCTCCGGAACGCGCTGGCGGGAGCACACCGTCTCGGGATCAGGCGATCGGATGTATCTCTTCGACGGGTCCGGATTCTTTCAGCTTGAAGCCGGTGAGTACACGGCTAAAAAGCTGGCTTGCGACAACGGCGTCCCTGAACCGGACCCTTATTGCCAGGCTTCAGTCGATCTCAAGAAGGGCGTCGAGGTTGAACGTCTTTCCTGTGGCCTGAGCGGAGTCGATCACGAGTGCATTGTGCTGGACTTTCCGGTGAGACCCAAGCCCGGAAACGGAAACTCTGGCGACGCGCCAAAGGTCACCGGCGGTAAGAGACGGATGATCGTCGATTCGACCACCGGTCTGGTGTTGCTTTCGCAGACGATTGAGGATTATGAAGGACGAAACGAGTCGTATCGTGTCCAAATCGGCATCAAATCGAAACGGATGAGCTGGAACGGAGCGGTCGATCAAGCGGTCTTTCACATCCCTTCCGGATACGCGGAAGTGAAAGAACTCTCGAAATGGGATGCCGAGAGGATGAAGAAGGAGTTGACCGGCAAACTGGCTCCCGAGTTGGCGTTGCTGGATATGGGTGGAAAGCCGATCAAACTTAGCGAACTCCGGGGAAAGACTGTGCTACTTGAGTTCTGGGCCACTTGGTGCGGACCTTGCCGCGCCGATGGACCGTCGCTCGACAAGCTCTACAGAAAGTACGGCAGCAAGAGCCTTTGGATCATTGGCGTGTCGGTTGACGAAGAACACGCGACCGTGCAGAAGTTTCTGAACGAGCATCCCCATGCGTATCCAATC
>JBAUUG010000004.1:0-16585 GCA_049582585.1 Bryobacteraceae bacterium
GTTGGACGAAAGGCACAATCCCTACGCGCCGATTCGCTGGGTCAATCAATGGGATAACCTCGACGGGTCGATTGAGCGCGGCTACTCCGGGCGATCCATCTTTTTCGAAAACGGCAACGTGAGGCCGGATCTGAGTCGCGCCGCCGATTACGCTCGCCTGCTGGCATCGGTCGGCATCAATGGTTGCACGGTGAATAACGTAAACGCCAGTCCGCGCGTGCTCTCTCCGGATTTCTTGAGGCAGATCGCGCGCATTGCCGACACATTCCGGCCTTGGGGTGTCAGGCTGTCGCTCTCGGTGGATTTCAGCAGCCCCAAAACGGTAGGCGGCCTGCCCAGCTTCGATCCTCTCGACCCTTCGGTCGCGGCATGGTGGAAAGCAAAAGCGGACGAGATCTATCGGCTCATTCCCGATTTCGCGGGCTTCGTTTTGAAGGCCGATTCCGAAGGCCGCGTGGGGCCGTCCATTTACGGCCGCACTCACGCCGATGCGGCGAATGTGCTTGCACGCGCTCTCAAGCCGCATGGCGGCATTCTCATCTATCGCGGTTTTGTTTACAACCACCACATGGATTGGCGAGATCTAAAGAACGACCGTGCGCGCGCGGCTTACGACAATTTCCATCCTCTGGATGGCATGTTTGACGACAATGCCGCGGTACAAATCAAACACGGGCCAATCGATTTCCAAGCGCGCGAGCCGGTATCGCCGTTGATTAGCGGGTTGCAAAAGACGAATGAGACGCTAGAGCTCCAAATTACACAGGAGTACACGGGGCAGCAGCGCCACCTCTGCTATCTCGTACCGATGTGGAAAGGCGTCCTCGATTTTGACCTGCACGCTGACGACGGGAATACGCCGGTGAAGGAAATTGTTGCCGGAAAGACTTTTCACCGGCCCCTCGGAGGCCTGGTGGGCGTCGCGAATGTTGGACTCGATCTGAATTGGCTCGGATACGATCTCGCCATGGCGAATTTATACGGATTCGGCCGCCTGGCCTGGAATCCGAATCTCGCGGCTAAAGACATCACGGAAGAATGGACACGCATGACATTCGGCGATGATGCCGCGGTGTTAGACACGGTGATGAATCTGGAGCTCGAATCCTGGCGCGTCTATGAAAGCTACACGGGACCCCTCGGACTCGGCACGCTTACGGATATTCTCCACAGCCATTACGGCCCGGGAATCGAATCCGCTGAGAGAAACGGCTGGGGCCAATGGATTCGGGCCGATCATGAGGGTATTGGCATGGATCGAACAGTGGCCCATGGCACCGGTTTCATCGGCCAATATCCCCCTGAGGTTGCGCGCGTGTACGAATCGGTCTCGAGCACTCCGGACGATCTGCTGCTGTTCATGCATCATGTGCCCTACATTTACGTGCTGAATTCGGGCAAGACCGTGATCCAGTCCATTTACGATTCGCACTACGCCGGAGCAGCCGAAGCGCAGCAATTTCCGGAATGGTGGAAAGCGTTGCAGGGGCGCATTGACGATCAGCGTTATCAAGCCGTTCTTGGCAGATTGACCTATCAGGCGGGGCACGCGATTGTCTGGCGGGATGCCATTTGCAGCTGGTTCTTTCGCGAATCGGGCATAGGGGACGAAAAGGGCCGCGCGGGGAATTATCCGGGCCGCACCGAAGCCGAGTCAATGCAGCTCTCCGGCTATGTAGTGGAGGCTGTCACGCCGTGGGAAGACGCGTCCGGCGGCAAGGCGGTGAGCTGCGGCGCGCGGAGCAAAAGCTGCAGCGCAACGTTCGTCTTCAGAGGAGACGCCGGCAAATACGATCTCAGCGTCCAGTATTTCGATCTGAACCCAGGCGCTGCACGCTTCGGAGTTTTCGACGGCAGCCGCAAGTTAGATCAATGGACTGCCGGCGCGCTGCTGCCCTCGAAAGCGCCAAACGGCGATACGTCGACGCGGCATACTATCGCCGACGTGGCGCTCCGTCCAGGCGACCGGATCCGGATTGAAGGCAGCCCGGATGGAGAGGACAGCGCGGCCTTCGATTATGTCGAGATTACTCCCGCGAGGATGTGATCCAAAAATTCACTCGGGCGTCGACACCGGAATGGTAAATGAAAAGGTTGAACCGGCACCCGGCGTGGATTCGGTCCAGATTTTTCCGCCGTGCGATTCGACGATTTTCCTGCAGATTGCAAGACCAATGCCTGTCCCCGGGATCTCCCTTCCGTGAAGCCGCTTGAACATTCCGAAAATTTGCTCCGCATACTTGTTATCGAATCCGACTCCGTTGTCCCGGACCGAAAGCACGTGTTCGTGCTCATTTGTCGCGCACGATATATGGATGCGCGGCGGCTCAGTGGGCTTCCGATACTTAATCGCGTTTCCAAGCAGATTCTGGAAAACTTGCGTGATTCGGGAAGAATCGGCGCTGGCGGACGGCAATGCGTCAGAAGTGACGATCGCCCCGCTCTCCTCAATGGAGGAACGCAGATTGGAGATTGCCTCCTCAAGAGGCTTGCTCATCTCCGTGAAATGGAAAACCAGGTTAGAGCCGTCAATGTGCGAGAACGACAGCAGATCGGCGATCAAATTCTGCATGCGGAGCGCCCCTTCCACGATGTTGCTGAGGAATAGGAGAGCATCCCCGTCGAGTTCCCCTTTAAATCGCCTGGCGAGCAGCTGCGCGTACGCAGTCACCGTGCGGAGCGGCTCTTGCAGATCGTGACTGGCGGCGTAAACGAACCCGCCCAATTCCTGATTTGCCTTCAGGAGGGCTGTGTTCGAGCGGGCCAGCTCCGCGTTGATTTGCGCCAACTCTTCGGATGTCTGTTCAGCGCGCCTTCTCTCGACGAGCAACTCGCGCTCATAGTTCCGCCGTTCGCTTGTGTCGAAGACGCTGATCCGGTTGACAATCGGAACTCCCGCCGCATCCCGCTTCTGGGCAGCACTGATCAGCGACGGAAGAAGACTCCCGTCTTTGCGTCTGAAATCGACAGAAATTTCTCTGACTTGCCCGTGCATGCGGAGCAACAGGGCAAAGTGTGTCTCGTAGAAGATTTTGCCGCCTGCAGTCAACAGATCCAGGAAGTGCATCCGTCCGATCAGTTCATTCCGTGTGTAACCGAGCCAGCAAGCGAAAGTCTCGTTGACTCTCACGATGAGGCCATCGGGCGTGGTAGAGAGGTAACCGCAGGGAGCGCTCTCGTATAGTTCTTCCGCACTTTCTTGCGGGAACGATTCGAGAGAGTCGTCGCGGGCAGGTTTCGAGCTCACGTGCCCTCAAGATACTCTTTAAGGACGGCGACCACCTCGCCAGGCGCGCTCATGTGAGGGCAATGGCCTGTCGCTCTCAGCTTCACAAAGCTGCTCTCGCGTATCTGGCGATGAACGAAGTCTCCGACACAATCCGGAGCGATCACGTCCCGCGAGCACTGCAGTATGAGAGAGGGCGTCTTGACCAGATGCAGGTCAGCGCGATTATCGGAGAGGAAGGTGACGTGCGCAAACTGTTTCGCGATCTGCGGGTCGGTGCGGCAAAAGCTGTCGGTCAGCTCGGCAGCCAGCTCCGGACGATCGGAATTGCCCATGATGGCCGGCGCCATCGCACTGGACCACCCTAGATAATTACTATCCAGCGTTTCGAGCAATCCATCTATGTCCGCGCGGCTGAAGCCACCCAGGTATTCTCCATCGTCGATGTAGCACGGCGATGGGCCGATCAATATCAGGCTCTCAAATTTCTCGGGGCTGCCGATCGCCGCGAGCACTCCCATCATTGAGCTGACTGAATGTCCAACGAATATGACGGGCGCCGCCCCGCCGATGGCATCGATGATCTCGACCACATCGTCCGCATAGCCCTGAAGCGATCGATACTTCGCGGGATCGTATTGAGAAATGTCGGACTTGCCGGCGCCCACATGATCGAACAACAGGATGCGGTACTGGTTCTTGAGAGCCGGCACAATAAACCGCCACATGTTCTGGTCGCAGCCGAACCCATGCGCGAGCATGATCGTCCGTGCGCCCGATCCGATTACCGTGACGTTATTACGATGCGCGACAGACACGCGCGACGCGACGATTACATCCGCTGAATTGTGCAATCTCTCGATTATGTCGCACGCGCGTAAAGCCGTAGGTCGATATAATCGAGACGTAGACCAAGTCGTCTCGGTGACTTCCCTTAGAAGTCGCGCCTCCGGACTATGCCGTCCCCCGTCGATGAATCCGCGCAAGTCCCTGCTGTAAGCTCCGCAGCAACCTCGATTCAAACTTTGCTTGAAACCTCCGTGGATCCCGATCGCGCCTCGCACTACGTGGCCGAGTTCTCACGCCGCCACCCTCAGGCTTTCAATACCCTGGCTGCGGATGAAGAGCGGTTTCGTTGGGCGCTGGTGATCTTCAGCTTTAGCCGCTTTCTTTCAGAAGAGCTGCTGCGCCGTCCGGATTGGATTTGGACTCTCACCGACGTTTCTCGGCCGCTGCAGCGGCACGATTATCGAGAACGGATGACCGCCTTTCTAAAGGACCGGACTGCGACCGCGTTCGATCTTGCCTTGTTCCGGCGCAAGGAGTTGCTGCGTCTTGTTCTTCGAGACGGTTTGAAGGCCGGCACGCTTGCTGAAATAACCGAAGAAATCTCAAACCTGGCCGATGCCATTCTGGAGCGCGCACTGGAGCGCGTCAATTCGGAACTGGAAGCCCGCTATGGTTTGCCAATCACGAGCGACGGCGAGCGCGCCGTGTTTACCGTGCTGGCGCTGGGGAAACTGGGTGGATGCGAGCTGAACTTTAGTTCCGACATCGACTTGATGTTTCTCTACAGTGAAAACGGGGAGACATCCGGACCGCACAAGATCACCAACGGAGAATACTTCAAGAAACTCGCGAATCAGTTAACGAACCTGCTTTCCACATACACCGCTGCGGGACTCTGTTACCGCATCGACTTGCGGCTCCGGCCGGAGGGAACTCTTGGGGAAGTTTGCATTTCCCTCGCCGCTGCCCGGGAGTACTATGCGAAGCGCGCGCGCGATTGGGAGCTGCAGATGCTGATCAAGGCTCGGGTCGCGGCAGGTGATGAAGCGGTAGGGCAGGCGCTGCTCGATTTCGCGGAGCCCTTGATCTATTCGACAACTCTTGATTTTTCGACTATCGAGGCAATGTCGGCCACGCGCGAGCGAATGAGTGAGAAGCTGGCGAGGAAACGGGTACGCAAGGACGAGCTGGACATCAAGCTCGCTCCGGGCGGGATTCGCGATATAGAGTTTCTGGTTCAGTGCTTGCAGCGGCTGCATGGCGGGCGTGAGACGTGGGTTCGGCATGCCGGGACTCTGCTTGCGCTAGCTCGCCTGCACGATAAAGATCTTTTGGCCGCGACTGAATATTCACATTTGGTGGACGCATACCAGTTTCTGCGGCATCTGGAACACCGGCTCCAGTTTGAAGACGATCGGCAAACGCATGCGCTTCCTTCCAATGAGCTGGAGCTCGAACATATTGCATGGCGCATGAGTCGAGTGTCGGAACCTCAGCGCCAACACGGCAATACGTATTCCGCGCGGCTTCTGCAGGATCTGAATCAGCACCTCGAGAACGTGCAAAGCATCTATGACCGCATCGTCCACGCTCAGCGGCCGCTTTACTACTCGCCGGGGCCGGCAAATTCCACGGCAGACGCGCAGCCAAAATCGCCGGAGGGGCGCAAGACGGTTGCCGTTTCGGACGACTTTCTTCGATCCGTCGAGCATGCCGCCCCTAACTTCACCGAACGCCTGCGGGCCCGCGGCACTCATCGCTCGCAAGATGCGCTGGCGGCGTTTCTGACCAGCCTGCGTGAAGACCCGTATTATTTTCATCTGCTGGATAGTCATCCGGCGCTCGCCGACTACCTGGTCAGGTTGTTTGAGTTGAGCCCGTGCCTATCGGAACAGCTCAGGCGGCACCGGGAGCTGCTGGACGAGGTTTTGCTCGTCGCCCAGAACCCGGGGCAGCGCCCCGCCTTCGAGAGCCGCGCGGCGCCGCTCAACGATATCGACGGACTGCGCCGATTCTTTCGCCGGGAAATGTTCCGCATGCAGGTGACCAGCATCTGCCTGCCTGAACCCGTTCTTCACACCATGGATCGCACTTCGGCGCTGGCGGAATTCGTAATAGCGCGCGCCTATCGAATAGCGCTCGAGAGAGGGCTGGCGCATGCGCGCGCTCACGCGACTGCGAATAAGCCTTTCCAACATCCGCAGAGTGAAATGATGGTGGTCGCTCTTGGCAGGCTGGGCATGCGGGAGTTCGATTTCGCGTCAGACGCCGACGTGCTGTTTATCATCCCGGATACAGAAGGGGAACGGCAACGGTTCTGGACCCGCGTCGCTGAACATCTAATCGAGATACTTGCCGCGTACACCGCGGAAGGCACTATACTTTCGCTCGACACCCGGCTTCGACCCGACGGACGCGAGGGCACGCTGGTGCAGACGGAATCGAAATACGTCGACTACTTTTCGCACAAGGCCGAGGCTTGGGAAGGAATCGCTTACATGAAGGCGCGCGGCGTCGCCGGGGACACGGATCGCGCCACGAAATTCTTGACCCAGCTTCAGCAGGTGGATTGGAGGCGCTATGGCCAGGGAGGGCGCTCAAAACAAGATCTGCGCCAGATGCGCATGCGGCTGCAGAAGGAACAAGGCGCCGCTACTCCACTTAAAGCGGGTTTGGGCGGGTACTATGATGCAGACTTCATTTTGATGTACCTCCGGTTGAAGGGTGCGGGCATGTTCTTCAAGAGTCTCAACACGCCGGAGCGCATCGATATTCTCGAAAAAATGGGGCATCTGGACCGGGCCGATGCCGAGCTTCTTCTAAAGGCGACTACTTATTTCAGATCGCTGGATCACGCCATTCGACTGGTGACGGGCAGAGCGGAAGAAAAGCTGCCCGCTTCGGAATTCGAGCGAGAGATGATCGCCGAAATGATGCATGGGTGGACGGATCAACGTCCAACCGCAGCAAGCTTAGAATCCGAATTGCTGGGATTGCAGACTCAAACGCGCCATCTGTTCGAGAGGATTTTCGCGCAGTAGAGGGCAGAAAAGCAGAAGGCAAGACTGTCTGCTCCCCCTACTCCTCCTCTTCGACGTGCAGCCGGTCCTTCGCCGCGGCAATAATCTTCTCGGATTGAAGGGCCGGCACATAGTCGTAATGGTCGAATTCCATATGGAACGAAGCGCGGCCCTGCGTCTTTGAGATCAGATCGTTTTGATAATTCAGCATCTCCGACATCGGGACCAGGGCCCGAATGGTTTGCATGTTGCCCTTTAGGTCCATGCCGGAAATGCGCCCGCGCCGTCCGTTGAAATCGCTCATCAGGTCGCCCGCAAAATCGGCTGGAGTTTCCACCTCGACTTTCATGACGGGCTCAAGTAAAACCGGCTTGGATTGCTGCATCGCGGCGCGGAATGCTTTCCTGCCCGCGAGCTTGAACGCCATCTCCGACGAATCCACATCGTGATAGGAGCCGTCGTAGAGAGTCACTTTAAAATCGGTAACGGGGAAGCCGGCAAGGAAGCCGTGTTCGGCAGCCTCGACGATGCCTTTTTCTACCGCCGGGATGAAATTCCTGGGGATGGAGCCGCCGAAGATATCGTTGACGAACTGGAACTTTTCGCCCCTCGGCAACGGTTCTAGCCTGATCCAGCAATCTCCGAACTGGCCGTGACCACCGGTCTGCTTTTTGTGCCGTCCTTGAACGCTGGCGCTGCCGCGAACCGTTTCGCGATAGGGTATTTTCGGAGACTTTAGCTCAACCTCGACTCCGTAACGTCTTTTCAGCCGGCTGACAACTACTTCGACATGCTGCTGCCCATTGCCGGCCAGCAAGAACTCTTTGGTTTGCGGATCGCGATAGAAGCGCAGCGAGCGGTCTTCTTCCAGAATCTTTGAAAGCGCGGTGCTCAGCCGGTCCTCGTCGCTGCGCGTTTTGGCGGAAATGGCGTAGGCGATGGAGGGCTCCGGGAACTCTACGCCGGGAAAAACAACGCAGCTCGTCTTCTCACAAAGCGTGTCGCCGGTCAGGGTTTCTTTCAGCTTTGCGACCGCGCCGAGGTCTCCGGCGCGAAGCTCCGTAACGGGCTGCATGGTCTTGCCGAACGGAGTCGCGATGTGCGCGAGCCGCTCGCTCACGCTTGAGCGCATGTTCGTCAAATGGGCATCGTCCTTAACCATGCCGGACATAACCTTGAAGTAAGTGACGCGTCCCGCAAACGGATCGGCGGCGGTCTTGAAGACGAATAGCGATGAAGCGTCTTTCGGCACTGCGGGCAGCTCTGCGCGCTGCAAAGGCGATGGGAAAATTTCGGACAAGAAGTTCAGCAGCACGTCCGAGCCGACATTCTGAGTTGCGGCGGCGCAAAGGATCGGGAAGATACGGCGCTCGCGAACCGCTTGCTGCAGGCCGCTGACAATGTGCTCGACCGGGAGGGTTCCGGTATTGAAGAACTCTTCCATCAGCTCATCATTGGCTTCAGCCACCATTTCGACCAGCGCCTCATGACCGCTCTTCGCGGCTTCCGCTTCAGAGGTTGGAATATCGCCCTCCTTGCCCTTTCCATCTCCGCCCGGCTTGTACGAATAGGAGCGCATGCGAATAAGATCGATTATGCCCGCGAAGCTCTTCTCCGACCCCACAGGCAGGTGAATCGGAATGGCGGTCCGGCCGAAAACCTCTTGCACGGCCGTCAGGACGCGCTCAAATGAGGAACGCTCGCGGTCCAGCTTGTTCACGATAAGCGCGCAGGGCAGCTTGAATTCTTCCGCGAATTGCCAGACCTTTTCGGTCGAAACTTCGATTCCCGCCACTCCATCCAAAACCACCGCGCACGCATCCGCGGCGGTGAGAGCCGATCGCGTATCGTTCAAAAAAAGGTTGTAACCGGGCGTGTCGATGGCGTTGATCTTCGTCTTTTGCCATGAAAAGGCGGCTATGGAGGACATGATGCTCAGCTTGCGGACGACCTCTTCTTCGTCGAAATCGGTGATGGTGTTGCCTTCATCGGCTTTGAGGTGCCGGTCCGTCGCGCCTGCCGTGAACAGCAGCGAGGACGTCAGGGACGTCTTGCCGGAATGGCCGTGCCCGATGAACGCTACGTTCCGAATGTCGGAACTGTCGAAGACCCTCATTAAACACCTCCAGACCAGCGGCCAGGCTGGCCGAAGTGGAGAGGATAGCAAATTGGTTCTTGGATCTTAATTCGAATGGCGCTGAAATCAAGCGGTCTGCTGGGAGGCCGCTATATCGCTGGATACGTCAACTAACGGGTTGTACGTGAGAATGCGTCCGCAGCTCTCGCAAAACATGATCTGATCGCCGCGGCGCAGATCCTGAAAGAACTGAGGACGAAGAGCAATCTGGCAAGCGTCGCATCGGCCTTCGGTGGCGTCGGCGATAGCAGTGTTCTTGGTCTTCTTGCGAATTCTTTCGTAGTGCGCGTAGAGCTTGGGATCCATGTCCGCCGCGATTAGAGCGCGTTCCGCCCGCGTATCCGCAAGTTCCTTCTGATCGGCAGCAGTGCGCTCGCGCGCGCGCTTCTTCTCGCCTTCGACATGCTGCTGTTCCTGCTTGAGGCTCACTTCGGCCGTCTTGACGTTCTTCTCGAGAGGCTCCGATTGCTCCATGAGATCCAGGATTTTGTCTTCCGCTTTTCGGACTTCATTTTGAGCGTAAGCGATTTCGTTGGTGAAGGCTTTATATTGCTCGTTGTTCTTCGCGTCGAGCATCTGGTCCTTCAACTTCGAAACCTTCTGCTCGTGAACCTGGATGTCGCCTTCGAGTTTCTTCCGATCGCGCTGATTGGCGGCAAGCGCGGCGGAATCGACTTCCAAGCGGCGCCTGTGCGACTCGAGGCGCTTCTCGATCTCGGCAATGTGTTTGGGAAGCGTCGCGATCTCATTCTCGAGACTCGCGATCTTGCGGTCAAGCGCCTGAAGACGCAGCGCCAGAGCAAGCTCCTGCAGCATTAACTAGGGATTCTAGCACGCGGCTCGATGCGAGGCAGGTCACCCAGGCCGACCATACACTTATGGCAGAATTGTACGTCATGAAGAAGACCTTAAACATTGACGACGAACTCTTCAAGGAGCCTAGAGCGGCGTGCGGTGCAGCTACGCGCCACGCTGCTTATGAGCGTCTTCGAACTCTCCGCGGAAGTGAGCCTCGCGCGCAAGATGTTCCCAGGCGTCGCGAAAGGCCGATTGCTAAGCGCGAGAGCATTGCCGATTCTGAGCCGCGCGCGTGAGCAAGCGGTTTCTGAAGTTTCTCCACAAGCTCCTAGCTCTCGATGAAGCTGCGGGGAACGAGTTGGTCCGTGGGGTCGGGGCGATTATACCTCTGGACGACGGATTCCCCCATGAAAGCTCCGGGTTCGACAGTCTCCGTTGACTCCAAATCGATGTCCCTAAGATCTCAGTAGTGACTGTTCGGCAATCGATTCCCGCCGGCAAGCTTTTTAGAATCCTCGCCTGTTTTTTCTTGTCCGGGATGGCGGGTCTCATTTATCAGGTCGCCTGGGTGAAGGCGCTCGGATTGATCTTCGGACACGCGGTATATGCCGTTGCTACTGTGCTGGCGGTCTTCATGGGTGCTCTTGCAGCCGGAAGCGCCTATCTTGGCCGTTGGAGCGAGCGCCACCCCGATCCAGTTGCCTTGTATGCGCGGCTTGAGTTTCTGGCCGGCCTGACTGGCGCGCTCTCGCTAGCCGGCCTTCATGGAGTGCATTTACTTTATGCAGCGTCTTATCCGGCGCTTGGCGATTCGCGTCCTCTTCTTCTAGGAATGAGATTCCTAGGTGCGGCTGTGGTTCTGTTCGTTCCTACCTTCCTGATGGGCGGCACGTTCCCCATCCTGGTCTCCGGCACCGCAAACAGCGATAACGAGGTAGCAAAGCGGGTCAGCCAATTGTATTGGAGTAACGCTGTCGGCGCAGTATCGGGAACGCTCCTCGCCGGATTCGCCTTGCTTCCGGTGCTTGGTTTACGTTTGACGATTCTTAGCGCGGCCGCTCTCAATGGGATCGCCGGGCTGATTGCTCTTTTTGTCCGCAAGAGAACCACTGACGCGCCCGGCAAGAAGGCTTTGCCTCGAGCGGCAAAATCCACTATTGCGAGTTCCGAACAACGTCCCTTTTACGCGCTGCTTTTCTTTTTTGGCGTGGTGGGTTGCACTGCCTTTGCGTACGAGATTGCCTGGACGCGGCTGCTGGCCATCGCCATCGGCAGCTCCACTTACGCATTCACACTGATGCTCGCCGCATTTCTCGCGGGCCTTGCGATCGGCAGCGCTTTATTCCAGCTCTTTGTCTCACGGTCCGGGCCAGCTTCGATGACCACTCTCTCCTGGGTGCAAATCGCAATAGCATTAGCGGCGCTATCTTCTTTGATCGCTTTTCACTGGATTCCAGAGTTGATCGCGCCGCTGCTCCGAGCAACCGGCCGGACGTTTAGCGGACTTGTTATGACGCAACTTGTTGCGGCCGCTTTGACGGTATTGCCCGCTGCAATTGTTTTCGGATTTAATTTTCCGATGGTTATCGATTTGATCTACCGTGATGCGAGGGGCCGCTCGAACGCTTCCGCGCCGGTAGGAACGGCTTATGCGGCAAATACAGCAGGAGCGATCGCCGGCTCCATGCTCACGGGATTTTGGCTGATCCCATGGTTGGGCAGTTTTCACGTGATTGCCGCGGTTGCTGCAGTTAATTTGCTACTGGCGTTATCGATTCACGTAAGCTCGCCGCCTCGCCGCCTTCTCTTTGTTGCAACGGACTGTCTTTTGCTTGCGGCCGCTTTTCTCGTCGCTTCTTCTTCATTCCTCGGCGACCAGCGTCTGTTATCGCTATCAGCCGTCCTTTACGGGAGCTCTTATCAGGGCCGCCTGACCCTCGCCGAAATCGCTGCGACGAAGGATCTGGTTTTTACGGCAGAAGGAGTAAACGACTCAATCGCCGTCGTGCGTACTGACGGAGAGGTAGCCCTCCGCGTTAACGGTAAAGTCGACGCTTCTACAGAGGACATTCCCACCCAACTTTTATTGGGCCATCTGGGAGCGGCGTTTCATCCTTCTCCGCGGCGAGTTCTTGTGATCGGATTTGGCAGTGGAATGACTGCTTCGGCTGTCGCCCGCTATCCGGACGTTCAAGAAATCGACTGCGTTGAGATCGAGCCGGCTGTGATACGCGCCGCGCCCTATCTGGACACTCTCAACCGCAATGTGCTCAGCGATCCTCGGGTACACGTCATTTCCGATGACGCCCGAAACTTTCTACTCACTTCGCGCGAGAAGTACGATTTGATCATTTCCGAACCTTCGAATCCCTGGATAGCGGGGATTGCGACGCTCTTCACCGATGAATATTATGCTGCCGCCCGCCAGCGGCTCCGGCCGAATGGACGTTTTGTTCAGTGGGTGCAAGCGTATTCCCTGGCGCCGGGTGACCTGCGCATGATTGCCGGAACTTTCGCTCGCCACTTTCCCGAAGTCACACTCTGGCGCGCGGGAGAAACAGATCTTCTCCTTTTGGGCCGCACCGATCCTTCTCCCTTCAAATTCGACCGGCTCCGATCGCTTTGGGGGAACACAGCGTTGCGTCAGGATTTTGCGTCCTTAGATATCCACCAGCCCGAAGGACTCGTCGCCTACTTTTTGCTGGACGATGCAGGAGTTCGGCAGCTTGCAAAGAATGGCATCTTGAACACGGATGATCGCACCGCGCTTGAATATCGCGCCCCTCGCAGCCTGCTTTCCTCCGACTTAATCGAGATCGATCAAAAGCTGATTGCAAAATTCCGAAGAGGGCCGCTGCCTGAACATTTGGATCCCTCGGAGAAGCAGCATGCTGCGGAAGCGGGCTTGACAACAGCCCTGGATCTCAACGATGCGGCAAATGCAGAGGCGTTTCTGAAGGCGCTCGGCTCTGAACCGGAGTCGTCTGCTCTTGCTATCGCGAAGGGCCGGCTCGCATTATTGCAAGGTGCGGTTTCGCAGGCCAAAACATTCTTTGAAGCAGCTGCCCGGTCCGATCCGGAATCGCCTGAAGCGGCCGACTGGCTTGCCAGGGCCGAGCACCTTAGCGGAGATGACGATGCCGCTCTTTCTACGATTGACCGCATACTTCAATCGCATCCACAGTTCTTGCCCGCGCTTGAAGATCAAATGAAATTGGCCGCCGACCGAGGGGATTTCCAAACCGCGCTATCTGCGCAGCTAAAGCGAATGGCTTTGATGCCTGACCCGCCGGCTTACGAGTACGGCCGCTTGGGGGCGCTCTGGCTTAAGACGCCCGATTTCGCAAAGGCAGAATCGGCATTGCTCAAAGGGCTTGCAAAAAATCGATACTGCTACGCATGCCACTTTGAACTTGGTGAACTGTATGTTGCGAATGGTAAATTCCTGCTTGCGCGCCGGAACTTCCAATGGGTTGTTCGTTTCTTTCCGGATTCGGATGCGGCGGCTTTCAGGTCGCTCGTCGGAATCGATCTCTTACTCAGAGACACGCAATCGGCAAAAGCCGTCCTAAAGGAAGGGCTTCGTCTCTTTCCGGACGACGCAGCGCTGCTGAAGGCGCAAGCAGGGCTCGGCGGGTGATTTCTTGCCCCGGTGCGAGTTGAAGGCTTCGACCCCGTTATTCTGAAGCTTGCGAATTGGCATCCATTGTTCCACGGCCGGCGCTCTCGAAAATGCGGCCATCAAGGCGAATGAGCTTGGCGCGAACACCCTTCAGATCTTTTCCGCAAGCCCGCGCATGTGGCGCGCCAGGGCGCCTGATCCGGAACAGATCAAGCGCTTGCATGGGCATCGCGAGAAGCACGATCTCACTCCGCTCGCCATCCACGACAGCTACTTGATTAACCTCGCCGCGCCGCCTTCCATCATCCGCGAAAAATCCATTGAGGGTTTTCGTGGCGAACTGGAACGCGCTCTTCTGATCGGCGCGGAGTACCTGGTCACGCATCCCGGCAATTACAAGGGCCTGACCGTCGAACAAGGAATGTTCAATGTAGCGGAAGCCATGGCTCTGGCTTGGCGCGGCGTCGATTCAGCTTTGAAGAAGAAGCCGAAATTGAGCATCCTGCTCGAAAACACCGCAGGCGCGGGAGCACAACTGGGCGGCAAGTTGAACGAATTGTCGATGATTCGCGAAGCCGTCCAGCCCTATATAGATATTCCGATCGGTTACTGCCTCGATACCTGTCACTGCTACGTGAGTGGGTTTGACGTGGCGCGCGAGAGCGGGCTGGCCAAGCTGATCGAGGCGGCTTCGGAAACGCTCGGGCTGGAACACGTCCCCCTCATTCATGCTAACGACGCGAAAGCAGCGTTGAACTCCCACCTCGATAGGCACGCGAATATAGGCGCTGGTTATATTGGTTTAGAAGGCTTCCGCCGCATTCTCAACCATCCGGACTTGCGGAAGAAAGCGTTCATCCTCGAGACCCCCGTCGACAAACCGGGTGACGATCTCCGTAACGTTACGGCATTGAAGGAGCTGGTATTCCCGAAAAAGCGTTCGACCCCAAAGAAATCGAGCCCAAGTGGCATAACCGGTGGGCGAGCGACCCGTCGCTCTACGTAGCGGACGCGCCGGATAAGCCCAAGTATTACGTGCTCGAGATGCTGCCGTACCCCAGCGGCAAACTGCACATGGGGCACGTGCGCAATTACGCCATCGGCGATGCGCTGGCGCGCTACATGTGGATGCGCGGCTATAACGTTCTGCATCCCATGGGCTGGGACGCGTTTGGATTGCCGGCGGAAAATGCGGCCTTGAAGGAAGGCAAGGATCCGCGCGATTGGACGCTGCACAATATCGCGAGCATGAAGACGCAGTTTCAGCGGCTGGGCTTTGCGTTCGACTGGAATCGAGAGATAGCCAGCTGTGAACCCGAGTTTTATCGATGGAATCAGTGGTTCTTCTTAAAGATGTTAGAGCGCGGCCTCGCTTATCGTAAACAGGCGCTGTTGAATTGGTGTCCGGAATGCGGAACGGTTCTGGCGAATGAGCAGGTGGTGGACGGCTGCTGCTGGCGTCATGAGACTACGCCTGTCGAGCAGCGCGCGATGCAGCAATGGTTTCTGAAAATTACTGCGTACGCGGCCGAGCTGCTCGAAGACATGAAGCAGCTGGCGGAAGGTTGGCCGGAACGAGTGCTTGCGATGCAGCGCAATTGGATCGGCCGCTCCGAAGGCGCGGAAGTGGATTTTTCGCTCGAGGGCGAAGCTGAGAAGATTCGTGTTTTCACGACGCGCATCGATACCATTTACGGAGCTACTTGTTTAATCCTGGCGCCGGAGCATCCGCTGGTCGAAAAGCTGGTCGTCGACGTATCGGAACGGCTGAAGATCAAGGAAATGATCGACGCGACGGCGCGGCAAGACCCCGGAAACGTGCAGAAGACGGGGCTATTCACCCGCCGCTACGCGGTTCGTCCGTTCGACGATTCGAAAATCCCAATCTGGATCGGCGACTTTGTGCTGATGGGGTACGGGACCGGTGCGATTATGGCCGTTCCGGCGCACGACGAGCGTGATTTCGAATTCTGCCGCACCTATGGGATACCCGTTGTACCGGTGATCAGGCCCGCAGATGGCGAGCTCGCGGACGGCGCGATCATGACCGAACCGTTTTTGGAATACGGCATCGTGGAGCATTCCGGCCGATGGTCCGGTCTTCCGAGCGGCGAAGCGCGGAAGAAAATGGCCGCGTTCGCCCAGCAGAACGGCTTCGGAGGTGAAGCAATTACCTATCGACTCAAGGACTGGGGAATCTCGCGGCAGCGTTATTGGGGAACGCCGATTCCCATCGTTTACTGCGAGCGCTGCGGCGCGGTGCCTGTGCCGGAAACCGATCTGCCCGTCCGATTGCCGCTGCACGTAAAGATCACCGGCAAGGGCCGGTCGCCGCTCGAAACAGACGAATCGTTTATGAACGTCGAGTGTCCGAAGTGCGGCGGCGCGGGACGGCGCGAGAGCGACACCATGGATACCTTCATCGACTCATCCTGGTATTTCTATCGATACTGCGATCCGCATAACCACCAGGCGCCTTTCGATTCCACGATTATCGCGCGCTGGTTCCCCATCGATCAGTACATCGGCGGCGTGGAACATGCCATTCTGCACCTGATCTATTCGCGATTCTGGACCAAGATGATGCGCGACATCGGCCTGATTCGGAACGGCGAGCCGGTCAAGCGCCTGTTCTCGCAGGGAATGGTCATCAAGGACGGCGCGAAGATGTCGAAGAGCCTGGGCAATACCGTCTCGCCCGACGATATGATCGCGCGGTTCGGCGCCGATTCCGCGCGCGTGTATTCGCTATTTGCCGCGCCTCCGGACCGCGATCTCGATTGGCAGGAGGATGGCGCCTCCGGCGTTAACCGATTCCTGGCGCGGGCCTATCGGTTCGTCACGCGCAATGCCGAACGCGGCGGCGAAGGCGAATGGAACGATGCCGACCGCCAAGCGCTCCGTAAACTGCATCAGGCTGTTCGAAAAATCACGAATGATTTCGACGGCCGCTGGCACTTCAATACCTCGATAGCGGCACTGATGGAACTCGT
>JBAUUG010000005.1:0-1790 GCA_049582585.1 Bryobacteraceae bacterium
CCTAAACAGTTATCTGCGCGTGGTCACTACGGATCCCGATGTTTCGCTGCGGCGCTTAGTCGAAAGCGGTAAATCGCGCACCTTCGGCAAAAAGGTCCTCGCGCCCAAGACCGTCAATCAGCGCCGCTACGTAGACGCCATCGAAAACCACGATCTCACCTTCGGCATTGGACCCGCGGGCACTGGAAAAACCTATCTCGCCGTCGCAATGGCCGTAGCCGCATATCTAAACAAGCGTGTAAGCCGCATCATCCTGACACGGCCGGCGGTTGAAGCCGGGGAACATCTCGGATTTTTGCCCGGCACCTTGCAGGAGAAAGTCGATCCATACCTGCGGCCTCTCTACGATGCCCTCTTCGAAATGATCGATTCCGAAAAAGTCGAGAAGCTTCTCGAGCGCAACATCATCGAGATCGCTCCGCTCGCATTCATGCGCGGCCGGACTTTGAATGACTGTTTCATCATCCTCGACGAAGCTCAAAACACGACTCAGGAACAAATGAAAATGGTCCTGACGCGCCAAGGCTTCAATTCGAAGATGGTCGTCACGGCCGATCAAACGCAGATTGACCTGCCCGCCGGAAAGAGAAGCGGGATTCTACACGCGGCGGATGTCTTAAGGGGCGTTGAAGGTATCGCCTTCGTCAACTTTGATGAACGGGATGTCGTGCGCCATCAACTCGTTCAGCGTATCGTTAAGGCCTATGACCGCTATAACGAAATGATTGGCGCCGGGCGGCAGCTTGCCCTCAGGCTCGGCAGCGACGCTCCGCAGGAGCCGGTTGTCGAACCGCCGCCGAATACCGCCGTCGAAATCCCTGAGTTTCCCTCGCTCGCATAGACGATTCCCACAATTATGTCAGCCGGTGGCAGTACATTGCTCTTCGGAGCCCTTCCCGCACAATCGAGATTCTCAGCGGAAGAGAAGCGCGCTCTGAAACAATTTGCACGCGCGTTGGCCAATCGGGTCGCCGGTGGGCGCAATTTCACTTGCTTCATCACAAACGATGAGCAGCTCCGGAAGCTGAACAAGGCCTTCCTTCACCATGATTACGCAACTGACGTATTGTCCTTCCCTCTCGAAACGGAGCCTGGAGCGCCCGAGACGGGGCCGCTCGGCGAAATCGCCATCTCGGCCGAGCGCGCCGAAGCGCAGGCCCGCGGCTTTGCTCATCCCCGCCTCGATGAAATCCGCATACTCATGCTGCACGGTGTCCTGCACCTGATCGGCATGGACCACGAGCGCGACCACGGTGAAATGAAGCGTGCCGAGCGCAACTGGCGCATCGAACTAGCTCTGCCGCAAACCCTCCTTGCGAGAGCGCCCGCTTCAAGGGCAGCCCGATGACGATCCTCTGCCTCGCGTTGGCCCTGGCGCTGACTTGCCTCCTGGCCTTCGTCTCATACGTTCAGCTGCTCTATCTAGAATCGCTTCGACTCATACGCCGTGAAGTGCCTTCCCTCGAATTCTTTCGCGACACCTTAGCCGCAAAAATCGGGCTCGAGCCCGAACACGGGTCATTAGCTTTCTCTCTCGTCAAGCACGTCTCGCTCTTCCTGCTAGGCCTCTTTTATCTCTGCGCCCTGGTACGTCCATCGGTTCCGCGCTGGCAAAGCGTCTTGGAAGCCATCGGCTCCTCTTTTCTCGCCATGCTGACCTCCACATATTTCGTGCCGCTGTTTCTTTACCGGCGCACGACGGGTTCATGGATGCTGAAAGTTCTGCCTGCAATCAGGCTGCTTGCCGCGGTTGCATCGCCTCTCGCGGCGCTAGTGAAGATGTTCCAATC
>JBAUUG010000006.1:0-8420 GCA_049582585.1 Bryobacteraceae bacterium
GGCGGAGGGCGCGGCATGCGCGTTGTGCGCTGCGAAAAGGAGCTGCCGTCGCTGCTCGCGCAAGCTCAATCGGAAGCCGCTGCAGCGTTCTCTTCAGGCGATGTTTACATGGAGAAGCTGCTCGAAACTCCTCGCCACATTGAATTTCAGGTGCTGGCTGATGAGCATGGACACGTCGAGATTTTGGGAGAGCGCGAGTGCTCCATCCAGCGCCGCCATCAGAAGCTGCTCGAAGAATCGCCATCTACGGCTGTCTCATCGCAACTTCGGACACAGATGGCCGATTGTTTGCGTACCGCAATGAAGGCGGTCGGCTATACCAACGCCGGCACCGTCGAGTTCCTCATGGACGAGGATCAGAATCTATACTTCATCGAAGTGAACGCCCGCATTCAGGTGGAACACCCGGTTACTGAATTCGTGACCGGCATTGATCTAGTGAAAGCGCAATTGCGGATTGCCGCTGGCGATCGCCTTTCCGATATCTTAATAGCGCCTGTGTCGCTCTCCGGGCACGCCATCGAGTGCAGAATCAATGCCGAGCATCCCGAAACCTTCGCCCCCTCCCCAGGCCGCATTACCGGATTGAATTTACCCGGCAGCATCGGCGTGCGAGTGGATACCGCTGCATACACCGACGGCGTGATCCCCCCGTACTATGACTCCTTGGTCGCTAAGCTGATCACGCATGGCAAAGATCGCGCGGAAGCGATTGAACGCATGAAGCGCGCCCTCGACATGTTTGTCATCGAAGGGATTCACACCACGATTCCCTTGCATGAGCAGATTCTTTCAAACGCCGATTTCCTGGCAGGGCGATTCGACACCACGTTTCTCTCCAAGCTGAACCGTAAAAACGGAGAAGACGCGGAAGGCCAGCCTATTACGGAACCAGCCGCGCCGCAGCCGCCCACGCCGGCTTTGCGCGCGGCCTCATCGGCTGCAGACGATTAGCGCGGCTTTAAGGGCTCTCGCTTAGATGTACCGCAGCAGGCTATCGCGATGACGCGCCTTAACGCCCCCGAACCAACGGCACGCGAAATATAGCAAAGAGACCACCGCTGCAAACACTGCGTACAGCAGGGGCAATCCCCAGCGATGCTCCGGTGGTACAGAGGTGAACGGCGCGGTCGCATACCACTCCGCATAGATCCTTCCCTCTCGCGCCAGCATGACCAGCAGCGCCGCCATGTGAATCGTCGGGATGTGCAGCAGATAGTAGAACATCGGCACGCGGCCGAACGTCGCCGATATCTCAACCAACCATCCCCGCGCACGTTCGGCCACGCCCAAAAACGCAATGGTAGGACCCAGCGTCATTAACAAATAGAGCTGCGATGCCGGATACTTCTTCTGATCCAGCAGCCGAAAGAGGAAAGGTCGTGTGTCTCCCTGCGTGGGATCGAGGAAGAGAACAAGACAGCCGACCGTCAGGAAGATGAAAGTTGCTGCCAGGCCGATTTTGAGGCAAAGCTGCCGGCGCTCCTCCGGCTCGCGCGTCATGATCGCGCCGAACGCATATCCCGCCGCCATCACGCCCACCCACGGAACAAGCACATAGAGAATTGTGATGCCCTCCGGACGTTTGAGGGCCGCCGGATAGATGAATTCCCAAATCCAGCCGATGGAATTTCGCGCCGGCTCCGGCAAGGCGCGCGGCAGTACGGAAAAAATTTGCTGGAAGAAAATGATACCCAGTCCAATCGCTCCTGCCGCCTTCGTGGGCAGCGACACCAATCCGCCCAGCAGCACCATGCACCAGCCCAACATCCAGATCACGCCCGCCAAAACAAAATGTGTGTAATCCAGGTTGAACGTCCATGCAAAACGAAGGAATGTCAGTTCCAGCGCCACCAGCAAAATGCCGCGTGTGGCCAGATATCGCGCCAGGCCGCGTTTGCTAGCCAACCTTCTTCCGTAAAGGAACGCCGAGGTTCCGGCGAGAAACGCGAAACCCGGCGCGCAGAAATGCGTGACCCATCGCGTAAAGAAAATGCCGGCTGTCGCGCCGCCTGCTGGGATCCCTGAGTACACTCGCACGTGATCGACAGCCATCAAGATCATCACCAGGCCGCGCGCGACATCGATCGACTGAATCCGCGACCCTTGAATTTTGCCCGACGCCCCTGCTGTTTCCTTCGTCTCGCTCGCAACGCTCATCGGGTTGAGACTAACAGGAACTCGGCCTCCCGCGAAAATTGTGCAGCAAGCGGCCGCTAAGATGCAGCCGGCGGCCCTACCAGCCAATTGACTGGACGATGCAGGTACAACCCGTTATCCTCGCCTCATGTCGACCTCAGCGGCACAAACACCCGATGCGGAGCAGCATCTCGCACGAACATTGCCTCCCGTTTGGCTCCTGATCCTCGCTGCGTGGTTGGTTCCCGCGCTCCTTTCCGGATTCGATACCTATATGCAGTTTCGGCTGCACGGGCAACGCTCTGAGTGGCGTTGGGTAGTTTTCAACTCCATCGACTGGTTGCTCTATGCGGTGCTCACTCCAGCCGTGTTTCTCGCCGGCCGCCGTCTCCCGCTTCGCAGGCCGAATCTTGCCCGCAACATCGGATTGCATGCAGCAGGCAGCCTCGCTATGTGCGTCGCGTGGGCCGCGCTCGGCACCCTGCTGCACTTGGCAATATTTCCCACCCCGCCGGACGCGTCCTTTGAGAAAACCCTCCAGGCCTTTGTAAGCTGGGTTTTCACAACGCTCCCCTTCGGAGTGGGTGTCTATTTTGCGCTCATCGGCATTGAACACTCGTTCTTCTATTTCGCGCAGGCGCGCGAGCGCGAAACCCAAGCCGCGCGCTTGGCCGGACAACTCTCTGAGGCTCGCCTCGGCGCGCTTCGCATGCAGCTCAACCCGCATTTCCTGTTCAACAGTCTGAACGCCATCACCGTCCTCGTCCGCGACCGGAACACCGCCGGTGCATCACAGATGCTTGAGCTGCTGAGCGATGTCCTGCGTCAGGTCTTGCGCAGTGATGCAACGCATGAGACGCCGCTTTCCACCGAAGTAGAGTTCTTGCAGCGTTACCTCGCCATTGAACAGATCCGCTTTTCTGACCGGCTGCGGCCGAGCATTGAGATTGATCCCGCCCTCTGGGGCGCGGCAGTGCCGAGTCTCCTGCTTCAGCCGCTCGAAAACGCGCTCCGCCACGGAATCGCGCGGCGTGCTGATGCCGGCGTGCTTGAGCTCCGTGCTCGCCGCGAGGGCTCTAAGCTCGTGCTCACGGTGCGCGATGATGGCCCAGGCTTGCCCAAGGAGTTCGATCGACGTGACGCATTCGATCTGAATGCGCCCGCCCCGCCGGGCGTTGGGCTGGCCAATATACGCGCGCGCTTGTCCGCCCTCTACGGCGCCGCGGCAGATCTGGATGTCTCCGACGCACCGGGAGGCGGCGTGGTCGCAACCGTAACTCTGCCGTATCATGAGGCGAGCGGAACCCATGAATAAGATCCGCGCCCTTGTGGCCGACGATGAGCCGCTCGCCCGTCGCGGCGTTCGCCAACTCCTCGCCCCGCACCCCGACATCACCGTAGTCGGCGAAACCCGGAACGGTCCCGATACCTTGCGTGCTCTCGACGCGCTCGCGCCCGATTTGCTCTTCCTCGACGTCGAGATGCCTGAGATGGATGGCTTCGAAGTACTCCGCGCTCGCGGGCCTGACCGAATGCCCGCCGTGGTGTTCGTCACCGCGCACGATCGGTTCGCCGTGCGCGCCTTCGAAGCGTATGCGCTCGATTACCTCGTGAAACCACTCAACGTGCAGCGCTTTGAAAACGCCCTGCGGCGCGTTCGCGAGCGCTTCCACTTGACGTCGGTTGCCGATCGTGCCGCGCGGGTTGCCGCTCTGCTGGCTGCTGAGCGCGCGCACCGTGAGAAGAATGGCATCGAGCGTTTGATCGTCTCCACAGCCGCCGGCGATCTGGTGATCCCCGTAGCGGAAATCGATTCCATCGGCGCAGAAAGCTACTATGCCCGCCTGCACATCGGAGCCAAATCTCACCTTCTTCGCGAGTCGCTGACTTCTCTCGAAGCGCGGCTCGATAAGTCCCGCTTCGCCCGCATCCACCGCTCGGCCATCGTCCAACTCGACCGCGTCCGCGAGCTTCGCGCCTCCCTCAGCGGCTTCGAGGCAATCCTCCGCGACGGCTCTCGCCTCCCGGTGAGCCGTCGCAAACGCGCTCTGCTCGTAAACCTTCTGCGTCAAAACAAGCCATAATCATTCAGTACTCGCCAGCCTCATGGAGTGTTTAGCATTGACACAATATCGTTGTGCCCCATCTTCAGCGCCCATGACCGCGGGCGTGCATAGGGCTCGCTGCTCTCCTCCTCGCCGTCCGCTCCGCGTTCAAGAAGTAACTTGACAAGCTGCCTTCGCCCCCAGCGGCACGCCCACCCCAGCGGAGTGCTGTTCAGGATCTCATCGCGCCCGTCCACCCGCGCCCCTGCCTCAAGCGCCGCTCGCCCAAAAGCCGCTACTTCGTCCTCCGTGATCCAATCCCCCATCGCCGCGATTTCGTGTAGAATCGTTCGCCCGAATCCGCCCGCAACGTTCACGTCGCACACGTTCAAAATGAGGCGGAAACACGCT
This sequence comes from Bryobacteraceae bacterium, assembly GCA_049582585.1. Lineage (GTDB taxonomy): Bacteria > Acidobacteriota > Terriglobia > Bryobacterales > Bryobacteraceae > Bog-105. The sequence continues at coordinate 4,596 of JBAUUG010000006.1, forward strand.
AAATAGCTTTCCCGGTCGAAGTCTTTGTTTCCGGCGTACAGCCATGGGATGTGGTGCCAGAAGGTGAGCGGCGATGCGAGCATGCCAAACCAGCGCGGGTCATCGCGCGCCCAATCGATCCGCTCTAGCGACATACGAACAATTTCGGTAGCGCCGCCGTCCGCCCCGAAGCGGAGCAACTCTTCCGCAAGCGGTTTGTCGGAGGGCTTGACTCCTTCACCCAGTACACCGCCTTCATCGTCGATCAGCATTTGCCGCGCCAGGCCGGTCTGGCGATAGATGGCCGCGATGTCGCCCGTGACTATCCCTCCGCGTTCCTGCAGCAACTTCGCCATTTCCCATTGTTTGTGGCTATACGCGCTATATACGGCCGACCCGCTCGAGTCGACATGCACGTTGGGATTCGCCCCATGGTCGAGAAGCAGCTCGGCCATCTCACGGCGCCCCAGAGCCGCACAACACCACAGCGGGTAGCCTTGCGAGTACGCCGTCCAGTCTAGGTTTCCGGACGAGACGCGCTCGTCCGGATCGAAGCCGCGGTCGAGCAGCAGTTCAAGAGCATCCATCCGGTTGTTCCGCACTGCGACCGTAAGGAGGCCGCCGCCGTCCCATCGAATATGATTCGCTAGCTTGCCTTCAGCATGACGCGCGCGCAGCCATTCCAAATCGCCGTCGGCAACGGCTGTTCGAGCGGCCTCATCTTCGGCTACAGGCTCTGACGCGGTCTCCGCCTCGTATTCCGGATTGCCTCGGCGCTGCTCTTCTTCCTCGATAATCGCGACGATCTCGTCGTACCCGCGCTCGTGCGCCAACGTCCACGCGGATGTGGCGTCTCGATGCGGATGGATTCCCGCGCGCGCATTCGCGCCATGCTGCATCAGCAGTCCCACAATCTCCGGCAACCGCTCGATCACCGCATAGTGGATCGCTCGGTGCTCGTCCCCGTATGAAACGGTCATGTCCGCAAGCTCCGGCCGAGCCTTTAACATCGTTTGTACGCTTCCGGCATCCCCGGACCGTACCGCTTCGACCAGTTTCTTGATGGTTACGCCCTCGACGTAAGACTTTTCGCTGGCGCGAGCGCGATCAACACTGCGCAACCCCGCTCCTCTCGAAATCACGGCTGACGCTGCTCCGGAATCATTCCGATCGTTCCCAGCCACGTCTCAACCAGTTCAGGCCATCGCGTTATCGGAAAGTTCGTGGGACGCAGCCCGAAAGCGTGCTTGCCTTCCGCGTACAAATGCATTTCTACTGGAACACCGGCGTTCTTCAGCGCAATGTAGTAAACCAGCGAGTTGTTGACGCTGTCGACGGGATCGTTTTCAGCCTGCAGCAAAAAGGTAGGAGGCGTTTGGCGAGTGACAGGAACATCCGGGTTCAGCTCAAACTTTTTGTCGGAGATCCACAGATGCCCCGGATAAAGAGCCACCGCGAAATCCGGGCGGCAGCTTACCCGGTCGGTCGCATCTACAGCCGGATACAAGCGCCTGGCAAAGTGCGTGCTGATTGCTGCCGATAGGTGCCCGCCTGCTGAGAATCCAAGCACGCCGATGTTATGCGGATCGATATGGTACTCCGCGGCGTGGAGGCGGACCAGCCCCATTGTCCTCTGCACATCTTCCAACGCCATCGATGCTTTCAGATTGAGGTAGCAACCGCATCGCTGGTCCCAGGACGGCCCCGAGTGAGGCACGCGATACTTCAAGAGCACGCACGTAATCCCCTTCGCCGTCAGCCAGTCACAGACCTCCGTGCCTTCCAGATCGATGGCCAGAACCTGATAGCCCCCGCCAGGAAACACGAGCACCGCAGTACCGGTATTCTTTGCCTTCGGCGAATAAACCGTCATAGTCGGTCGTGAGACGTTGTCGACCTCTCCCGCTTCCGAAGTTTCGGTGTTCGCCGGCGGGCCAAACTGCGCGTCTGGCGGTGTCCCCGGCCATATCGGCAATTGCGTGTGCCCCGGCGAGGGCTGCCAACCCGGCTTCTGCGCGGACAGGCTGGCGCAAGCAAACACTACCAAGAGGAACGGGGCTTTCATGTCACGTATTCTTTCACGATCCGTAGCACTGCAAGGATTGTGCTCCAGCTGCGTGTTGTCGCCGGCGCACCAAACAGTTTATCGATCTGGCCAAGATATCCGATTGTCCTCATGTGTCGCCGGTACACTCCGAACACAAGGCGATTTCTCAAGCCGATGATTCGTACAAACCACTCCTCGCCTCGCGGAAATTCGACCGGAAGGGAAACAATTCCCCGGCTGGCTCTCGACAAGATGCTCACAAAACGAACACGATCCTGGTCTAAGGGCTCATCCCCAAACGGATTCTCCATTTCCAGTCGAATAAGATCACTCGAGTCGCAGAATGCAACTACCGCTTCAATCGGCAGCTTCCGACGCAGCTCAGCGAGGAACTTGGTGGGGGACACAGGTTTTCGAACGACAAGTGTTCCTGCAGCGCCGACGTTCACGACATCATAGGCCGCCAAGTCTCTCGCGAGCATGCTTGGGCGAAATGTACGGTGACCTCCAACGTTGATCCCTCGGAGGAAAACAATCAGAGCCATACTGCGGCTGTCGACGCCATTATCACAGCATCGACGATTGCGGCGGCGAATGAAATCCGCTGTAGTCGCCAACCGTAGATCCATACACGACGGTTGCTCGCGATCTATGCGTGTGACCGGCCACGCCCGCGCAACGAGTTAGCCGTTCGAACCATCGTCCCAGCGCTTCACGATTGTGCCGCTCGCCGACCGGCGCGTGATGCCCTCCAAACCGGTGATGAACGTCTGAGGAACACCCCTTCGGGATGGCAGCACAATCCTTCTGATTCACTCGTAGAAAGTTTCGTAGTGCAATCCGTTTGACAATTTCGTGATACATGTATTCAACATACGATCAGCCGCTGGCTGATCAATTTCAACCGAGTCGTCACTTCTACGGCTCGCGCGTTTACCGTCAGCTTGACGTGATGCCTCCTTTTCCAAGCTGCCACCCAAAGGAGGTACACTCTCTTGATGGCAAACCAGCCTATAGCCGCAACGGAAAGCGAATACGACCGTTTTCGCCGGCTCCTGCCCCCCGTCGTTAATCTCGAACTCGTGGTGCTCAAGGGACACCTTCTGATAGAAGAACAGCTTCAAAGGTTCCTGCGAGACGTAAGCCGCCACCCTAAATCGCTCGATGATGCACGCCTCAACTTTATGCAGACCGCCCATCTGGTGCGAGCGCTAGGCGGCTTGCCTTACACCGACCATTCCCTTTGGACTCTGGTTGTCGACCTAAACAAGCTCCGAAACCGACTGGCCCATAGGCTGGAGCCCGGAGACGTTGCCGCAGCCGTTGACTGCATTCTCCGCAACTACTGGCAAGACGAGTTCGAGAAGCCGACTTCGCCACGTCAGCGCTCTACGCGACTTCGACAGACCCTTGCGTTGAACATAGCCATGCTGTCCGGGTTTGCAAGTGGTGCGACGGCCGCTCGCGAACCTCAACTGAGGAAATAGTCGCCGGTTCCGTTCTAGTCGATCGTCGCCTATGGTGAGAACTGCTCACAAAGGCTCACTTCTGGAAATAACTTCACGGTAATCGTGCAGCGTTTAGAAATCGCTCACTTCTTTCCCAGGATCCGATCGGCCTTCGCATCGATCTTCTTTTTGTCGGCGCCCGTCAGTTTACCCTGATGCTCCATTTGCGAGGCACGCGCCTTTGCATTTCGGGCGTGAGCGGCATCCGGCATCGGGTATTTGCGCTTCTCTGGCAATCCGAAATCGCCTTTAGGTTCTGCCTTCTTCTTCGACGTTGTAAGTTTTGCCATA
>JBAUUG010000007.1:0-7926 GCA_049582585.1 Bryobacteraceae bacterium
TGTCCCGGCTGCCAGCGTTACTCTAGGAACAAAATGGCCGCTCGCCGGCGGGCAAGCGGCCAAATTTAATTCATGCTCTCTTCGGCAGTGCCGAAGAGATAATTAGGCGCCCCAAACACATTGTCCAGCTTTCACATTGCTCTTGATTTTCACGTTTGGTCCTCCTTTCCTCAGATTTGAGTTCTTGCCGGCGGGCAAGAACTCTTCTCGCCTCACATCCTGCTAAAAATCTGCCTACTCGGAACGGTTGCAGCGAAACTGCACCACGAAACTCTCTGCCCGCTCAACAGCAATTCAGCCTTTGGCTTCAGTGGTTATTCAATTTATACAAGTATTTGACGCGTATTCAAACTTTTTTCTCAGAATAGGGGGCTAGGATTTTCCTGTAGGAATATCCCGTTGGGAGTAGCATAAGGCGAATTCCCGGCGCGCCATAACCCCACTCTCCCCTGCCCTACACTGGAGACTGATGAGCAAACAATATTCAGCACCACCGGCAATGACCATCGATCCGTCAAAGAAATACGCCGCAACCCTCGAAACCTCCCGTGGCGCGATTGTGGTCGACCTGTTCGCGAAGGATGCCCCAAAGACGGTCAACAATTTCGTCTTTTTGGCCCGCGACGGCTTCTATGATGGAACGGTTTTTCACCGTGTCCTCAGCAATTTCATGATCCAGGGAGGCGACCCCACCGGCACCGGACGCGGTGGTCCCGGCTATAAGTTTGAAGACGAAACCAAGGGCAACTCTCATAAGCACCAGGTCGGATCGCTCTCCATGGCCAATGCGGGACCGAACACCAACGGCAGTCAATTCTTCATCACGCATGTAGTAACAGATTGGCTGGACGGAAAGCATACGGTATTCGGAAAAGTGCGGTCAGGCCAGGAGGTGGTGAATTCCGTAAAGCAGGGCGACAAGCTGAACTCGGTGAAAATCGAGGAATCGTAAGTTCGCGCGTGATCGGCTTAGGCGTGATTGGCTCATGACCCGAGATGATGCATGGAACATTGTCCTCGAATTCGTTCAGAGCGAGAGCTTGCGCCGCCACATGCTGGGCGTGGAGGCGTGCATGGTGGAGTACGCGAAAAAGTTCCGAGAGGATCGGGAGCAATGGGCCGTGACAGCCCTGCTTCACGATTTTGATTGGGAGATTCATCCCGCTGCCCCGGACCATCCAATGAAAGGAGAACCGATTCTCGCGGAGCGAGGCGTGGACGATGTCACGCGCCGGGCAATTCTCTCGCACGCAAATTACAGCGGCGTCCCTCGAGAGTCCCTGATGGAACGCGCTCTATTTGCGTGTGACGAGCTGACCGGCTTTCTGACTGCCTGTTCGTACGTGAAGCCGGGGCGAAGCATCCACGAAGTCGATGTGGCCTCAGTGAAGCGAAAGCTCAAAGACAAAGCCTTCGCGCGGAATGTCAATCGAGAAGACATTATAGAGGGCGCGCGCGAGCTCGGAATGCCGCTGGAGGAGCACATCGCTTTCTGTATCGACGCTATGAAAGCTTGTGCTCCCGAGCTGGGGCTCGCGGGCGCAACTCAGTAGCGGCGATCGCGCGCAACCCTGAGATCGCCGACATCCCGCAGTAAAGCGTCCCGGCTGCTCGCCTGCAGGACGTTGTGGTCGAGAATGTGCTGGATCTCTTCTATAGATTTATTCAGCTCGCTTCTGTCGAAGCGACCCCTCGTCAGATGGCGGTCGAAACTCGAGAGATGGCCTTGAGCGCTGCGGTAACGATCAAACTGCTTTTGCTTATTTACCTCCAGCTCGGACGCAGTACGAAGGTCGGTCTGTGTGCGGTCCACCAGTCCACGCAAGCCGCCGCCGTAAGGAGCGGGATATTCCTGATGCCAGGCGCCTGCCGCATTCAGCGTGACCGCGCTTCCCATTGCTAAGCCGCAACTCAGGCAGAAAACCGTCAATGATCGATGGAACAATTTCATGGTGCAATCCTCCTCTTTGATACTCGGTAGTGGGACGCATCTGGGCTAGGGCAGATTTGCGAGAAACACAACCAACGGACATTAATTTTCCATGAAGCGGCATCATGCCGCAAAATTTATAACTGTCCTTTCGCCAAGGCCAACGCTCCGTACAAGACGCTATCGGAGCCGAGCTTCGCCGCCGCAACATCACGCCGGGCCCGAGACCACGGAGTAATTTGGCGACCCAACTCCTCCCGGAGCGGGCCGAACAGCCGTTCGCCTGCTTTGCTTATGCCCCCGCCAATCACAATCCGGGCAGGATTCAACAACATGATAGCCGCCTTCAGGCCCCTTGCCAGATGCACAACATATTTCGCAACGAAATCGGGATCGAGAAGAAGTTCCTTCGCCGCCCGTCCATAATCCCGTTCCAGCCATAAACCGCAACACATCCGCTCGAAGCAGCCTCTCGAGCCGCACAAACATTCTGGCCCATTCGGCTCGATCGTCAGGTGCCCGATCTCCCCTGCAAACGAATCAGCGCCCCGGTACAAGCGGCGGTTAATCACCAGGCCGCCTCCTATGCCGGTGGAGAGAGTCATGTAGAAGAGCGGATCTCGATCGCCTCCGGCGCCGTAAATGGCTTCGCCTAATGCGCCGGCATTCGCGTCATTATCCATAACCACGGGCGCTCCGGTCAGTCGTCCCACGTTCGCGGCGAGCGGGTATCCATTCCAGCCCGCAACGTGAGTAGAAAGAATCACGGTCTGGGAGGGAAAGTCCACAGGGCCGCCGAAGCCGATGCCGCAACGGTCGGGATAGAAGCCGTGGGCCTCGCGCCAATCGCCGACGATCTGATCCAGTTGCGAATACAGCCAATCCGGCCCGCCTGCCCGTTCGGTAGAACGAGTTTCGCGTATCGACAACTGCTCGTTCTTGAATGCCGCAACCGTAAAGTTAGTGCCACCTATGTCGATGGCAAGAACTTTCATGCTCTTTCGAATCTAAGGAACGCTTCGGCGATCGATCAGGTATAAGACCAAAACGATGATGAGAAGCAAACCGAGGCCGCCGCTGGGGTAATAACCCCACCCGGAGCTATAGCCCCAAGACGGCAGGCTTCCAATGAGGAGCAAAAATAACACAATGATCAACACTAGACGGAGCATAGAACTCAACTACCTCCCGGAGTTTTGTCGCTTTCTAAGGTATCAGACGCCCGGTTCGTCGCCGCTGTCTAACACTTCAAACTCCATGACCGTTCCTGAATTCCGAAGCGCATCTTCGAATTCCTGCTTCTTTTCATCAGCCACGTCGTACTCCCACACTTCAGATGTCAAGCTGAGGAAGTCGTCATCCTCCTCCAGCACCTCGGACGAATGCTGCGCATCGGGGCGATTACGGCCCACAAAAACAGCATCCAGCACAGTTTCGTCATCAAGCTGCGGATCGAGGTAACTGACCGGATCATCCGCCTTCTCGCCTTCTTGATTCGATCGCTCTCGAAACACTACGCGATATTTCATTCGCTCTCGCTCCGTCCCCTACATCGATAAGCCGCTGCCCATTTTCGCTTGAATGGACTTGATTTTCTCGAGATGTCCCTGAATCACCGGAAGCGTTCGCGAGGCAAATGCCTTGATCTGCTCATCTTTGCCGGAATTCGCCTCTTTCTGGAACTCCTTTACGTCTCCCTCATGATCCTTGATCATGTCGTTTACATAAGCGCGATCGAAAGCGCTTCCGGAAAGCTTCGAAAGCTTGTCGTACATGGCCTGCTGCTTCGCATTCACACCGGAAGGCAGGGTCATGTTCTCCTTCCCGGCGGTCGATTTCAGATCGTCATTGGCTTTGCCATGATCGTCTGCCATCTGTTGGCCGAAAGCCTTAACGTCCGGATTGGCGGCCTTGTCGGCGGCCAATTGCCCCAGCTTTACCTCCGCCATCCCGCCTTGCGCGGCCTTCATCGCAAACATCGTGTCCGGCGACTTCATCATTTTCTTGGCGCCGTTGTCGATCTGCTGGCTGTTCGTATCTTGAGCACTGAGCGCCATCGGCCCTAGTACGGCGAACCCGGCCAAGACTCCGGCCGCAAGCCACGCCCTTTGAACTTTCATTGAACTCTCCTGAAGATTGGATTTCCTCCGAAGAGAGTGGTTACGCTTTACTACCCCGGCGTGAGCGCCGCATCTGAAGATTTCCCATCTTCTGCAGCTCGCTTTTTCAAGGGAAAATAATGTTGACGCAATCGCGGAATATTGCCGTGAAGGAATCAACGCTGAAGAAATGGACGCTGAAAGTAGAGGTTGACGAGGAATGGGAAGAGTGTACCTTTACGACACGCAATGAGGCAGTCGCAGCCTTTGTAGCTCTTTCGGGAGATTACAAGCTGAATCTCAAGCGAGCGATTCTCATCTCGCCCCAGGCCGGCGCGGAACCCCTGACATTATCCATGGATTTTCGGCAGCCCCAGCCCCGCGTTAACTGAAGCGCGAGTGGCGCAGACGGCTCTACCCGATGTCATTCGCGATCGCGTATCTCGTCATTTGTGCGGTCGAACGCAACCCAAGTCTCTGCATGATCGCGGCCCGATGAAACTCCGCAGTTCGAACTGAAATATTGAGCCGTCCGGCGATTTCTTTCGCGCTGCATCCCAGGGCAATCAGACGAAGAACCTCGCGTTGACGTCCCGTGAGCTCGCCCCCTGCGGCACGGGTCTCGGCCCCGCCGTTCTTCTCATTTTGCAAAGAATCCAGCAACGTCCCGCCGTCAAGAACCGCTCGAAGAGCCGACATCAGTTCTTCAGCCGGTACCCGTTTCGACAAGTAAGCCTTCGCGCCCACTTCAGCCGCCTGATCTACATAGCTGGAGTCCGCATACATCGAGAGAAATACGATTGGCAATGAGGGTTGGCGCTCCAGAACCCTTCGCGCGGTCATGAAACCGTCCCCTCCCGGCATGCTCACGTCCAATACGGCAACGTCCGGCTGGAACTTCTCGACCGCGTTGATAAAAGCTTGGCTGCTATCCACAGCGAGAATGTTGAAATCGTTCTTCATCATCGCCTGCAGCGCATCGAGAATAAGATGATGATCATCCGCCAAAAGCAGCTTCGGCAAAGTAGATTCACTCGTCTTAGCGAAATCGGGTGTCAAAACCGTATCTCCTCTCTGTAAGATTTATTGCACTGTTAAACGTATCTGCAGTAATTTTAATGGCTTAAAAAAACACTTTACTACTGGGAAATGACCTAGTGGCGTTACGCCGCATTTTCACACGCGCAAAATGCAGACCCGCTGACCGGGTGGGCTATCATACAGCATTACGCCATGCGTGTTGCCATTATCGGAGCAGGTTACGTCGGGCTGACTACTGGTGTTTGCCTCGCATTTGTAGGTCATTCGGTTTCTTGCCTGGATACGGACGAGCTGAAAGTTAAAGCCCTCGCAGAGGGCAAGATCCCAATATACGAGCCGAGCTTGGAAGAGTTGCTGGAAGAGGCCCGCCCGAGCTTGCATTTCACAACCGACTACTCGGAAGCTATCCCTGGCGCTGAGGTGATCTTTATTGCCGTGGGAACTCCTCCCACGCCCTCGGGCGCTCCCAATCTGGAGTTTCTGTCGGAAGCTGCGCGTTCCATAGGCCAGCACGTGAACGGCGATTTCACCGTAGTGGTGAACAAGTCGACTGTCCCTATCGGGAGCGGCAACTGGGTTGGCTCTCTGATTCGTGAAGCCTGCCAGCAGCGCCAGGATCTCTCGGGCGCCGAATTCGCGGTTGCGTCGAATCCCGAATTCCTGCGCGAAGGAACAGCGCTGCACGATAGCCTGTACCCGGACCGGATCGTGATTGGCGCGGACGAGCCGCGAAGCCTGGAGGTGCTCTATTCGCTTTACCGGCCCATCCTCGATCAAACTTTCACCGCTCCCACGTTTCTGCCGAGGCCGGAAACTGTCGGCGCCATCCCTCTGCTCTCAACCGACCTCGCTTCCGCTGAGTTGATCAAGTACGCGGCGAACGCGTTCCTGGCGTTGAAAATTAGCTTTATAAACGAGATCGGATTGTTGGCCGAGCGGGTTGGAGCAAACATCTCCGAGGTGGCGCGCGGGATTGGGTTGGATTCTCGGATCGGACCAAGATTTTTGAGCGCCGGCATCGGCTGGGGCGGGTCGTGCTTCGGTAAGGATACTGCCGCCTTGATCGCAACGGCAGGTGAGTATGGCTTGAACCTCCCCATCGTCGAAGCGGCGCGGAAGATTAATTGCCGCCAGCGGGACCGGGTAGTGGAAAAGCTGCTTCAAGAACTGAAAATCCTAAAGGGGCGGACGATCGGCCTGCTGGGCCTGGCATTCAAGCCCAATACCGACGATCTGCGAGAAGCACCGGCCATTGAGATTGCGCAGAAGCTGATTGACCGCGGCGTGCGGGTGAAAGCGCACGATCCGATCGCATTGGAGCGATTTCGGCGCGAACATGACGCCCTGGGTATCCAGCTTTGCAATACGGTCTGCGAAGTTGCGGAAGGATGTGACGCGCTGGTACTGGTAACCGAATGGAACGAATACCGGGAGCTGGAGTGGGAGCCTATCGCAAAGAAGATGCGCTCTCCGCTGCTGCTGCTCGACGGACGCCACGCTTTGGACAGGGAAAAGGTAACCCGCGCCGGCTTACGTTACGTGAGCATCAGCTAGCCGGACGTTCCTCGTCGCTGTTTCCAGCCGCCGCCGTTTTTCTCTGCATCTCTTCTTTCAGCCAGCGTGGTGGGCGGCCGCGCCGCCGAATTTTAGCTGCCGAGAGTCGTTCCAAAGCCTGTATCGCCTCATCCAGCCGATCTCTCTCAGACTGCAACTCGGCGATCATTCTAAGCAAGTCCATTCAGGGAGCTTATCCGCGGCTGATCGGTATGATGACACAAAACCCCGGCCAGTAGTAACACTGGCCGGGGTCCTATGAGTTTTAATCGGGCAACTTCCTACTCTCCCACACACTTGCGCATGCAGTACCATCGGGGCTGGGAGGCTTAACTTCCGTGTTCGGGATGGGAACGGGTGGAACCCTCTCGCTGAAATCACCCGAAAGTCGGTGAAATCGATATAGTTATTGACGGGCAGCCAAGTTACTCAAACGCACAGTTAATTTTATGGTCAAGCCGAACGGGCTATTAGTAACGGTCAGCTCAACAGATTACTCTGCTTACACATCCGTCCTATCAACGTGATCGTCTTTCACGGCCCTTCGGGGAGATCTCATCTTGGGGAAGGTTTCGTACTTATATGCCTTCAGCACTTATCCTGACCGAACTTCGCTACTCAGCTGTGCCACGGGTGTGACAACTGAATCACAAGAGGTTCGTTCACTCCGGTCCTCTCGTACTAAGAGCAAGCCCCCTCAAATCTCCTGCGCCCACCACAGATAGGGACCGAACTGTCTCGCGACGTTCTGAACCCAGTTCACGTACCGCTTTAATAGGCGAACAGCCTAACCCTTGGGAGCTTCTACACCCCCAGGATGCGATGAACCGACATCGAGGTGCCAAACCGGAGCGTCGATATGAACTCTTGACTCCGATCAGCCTGTTATCCCCGGCGTACCTTTTATCCGTTGAGCGATGGCCCTTCCATACAGAACCACCGGATCACTAAGTCCTGGTTTCCCACCTGCTTGACTTGTAGGTCTCGCAGTCAACCTGGTTTATGCCTTTGCACTCGCCCTCTGATTTCCAAACAGAGTGAACCAAGCTTCGAGCGCCTCCGTTACAATTTAGGAGGCGACCGCCCCAGTCAAACTACCCGCCTTGCAATGTCCCTCTCCCGGATAACGGAACGCGGTTAGATGCCCATAACCACTAGGCTGGTATTTCACATTTCGACTCCACTCGAGCTAGCGCCCGGGCTTCAAAGTCTACCAGCTATTCTACACAAGCAGTCACGAACACCAGTGCAAAGCTACAGTAAAGGTGCACGGGGTCTTTCCGTCTGACCGCAGGAACCCCG
>JBAUUG010000008.1:0-1614 GCA_049582585.1 Bryobacteraceae bacterium
GCTTGATGGTGGTGCAATGGCCGCGTTGTTCCAAGCGGTGATAGATGAAGGGCTTGAAGAGCTCGAGAGCCATCTTCTTTGGAAGACCGCACTGATGCAGCTTCAGCTCAGGCCCGACCACGATCACGGAGCGGCCCGAATAGTCCACGCGCTTGCCGAGCAGATTCTGGCGGAAGCGGCCTTGCTTGCCTTTCAGCGTGTCGGACAGCGATTTGAGCGGACGATTGTTTGCGCCACGCAGCACACGGCCGCGGCGCCCGTTGTCGAATAGCGCATCAACCGCTTCCTGCAGCATGCGCTTTTCATTTCGGACGATGACGTCGGGCGCGTGGAGCTCCATCAGCTTCTTCAGCCGGTTGTTGCGGTTGATCACGCGCCGATAGAGGTCATTCAGATCGGAGGTCGCGAAGCGGCCGCCATCGAGCGGCACTAAGGGACGCAACTCCGGCGGGATGACCGGAATGACATCGAGAATCATCCATTCAGGCTTGTTGCCGGACTTGCGGAAGCTCTCGACTACGCGCAGGCGTTTGGCGTACTTCAGCTTCTTTTGCGCTGAAGTCTCAGTCTTCATTCTCTCGCGAATCTCAAGGCTTAGGCCTTCGATGTCAATTCGCTTCAAAAGCTCCTTGACGCCTTCGGCGCCCATCATGGCTACGAACTTGCCGGGAAACTCCTGATCGAGCTGGCGCTTACGCTCATCGCTGATCACTTCACCCATGGAAAGACCGGTGGCCTCGCCGGGATCGATGATCACGAAAGCTTCGTAATAGAGCACGCGCTCCAATTCACGGAGGGTTATATCGATGAGATAGCCGATGCGGCTGGGCAGACCCTTGAAGAACCAGACGTGGGAGCAGGCGCTGGCGAGCTCGATGTGGCCCAGCCGTTCACGCCGCACCCGCGATAGAGTAACTTCGACACCGCACTTATCGCAGATTACGCCGCGATGTTTCATGCGCTTGTACTTCCCGCAGAGACATTCCCAATCGGCGACGGGTCCGAAGATGCGAGCGCAGAAGAGGCCGTCGCGCTCGGGCTTAAAGGTGCGGTAGTTTATGGTCTCCGGCTTGGTGACTTCGCCGTGCGACCAGCTCCGGATCTTTTCCGGAGAAGCAAGGCTGATTCGAATCGAGTCAAAGTCCGCAATGAGATTAGCTCTGTCGTAGGGAGAGGAACGATACATGAATTGTCCTTAAATATCCTTTCAGAGATAGGCCATTAATCGGCCGCGTGCGCCAGGTCTTGCATCTCGCGCGGCTTTTTCATCAGCTCGACGTCGAGACACAAGCTCTGCAACTCGCGGATCAAAACATTAAACGACTCAGGCACGCCGGGCTCGGCTGCCGCTTCACCCTTCACGATGGCTTCGTAAATCTTGGCGCGGCCATACACGTCGTCGGATTTCGCCGTAAGGAGCTCTTGCAAAATATAGGCGGCCCCGTAGGCTTCGAGCGCCCAGACTTCCATTTCGCCGAAACGCTGGCCGCCAAACTGCGCTTTACCACCGAGCGGCTGTTGGGTAATCAACGAATACGGCCCGATGGAGCGCGCATGAATCTTATCATCCACGAGATGGCTGAGCTTCAGCATGTAGATGTAGCCGACCGTGAC
>JBAUUG010000009.1:0-5065 GCA_049582585.1 Bryobacteraceae bacterium
TATACAACGTCAACGCCTTTTTTCCCGGTGATCCTTTTCACTTCTTCGAGAAAGTCCGTCGTGTTGTAAAGAATCACGTGATCCGCGCCATGATCGCTGGCGACACGCGCTTTCTCATGAGTGCCGACAGTTCCGATAACAGTTGCTCCGGCAATCTTCGCCATCTGCACCAGAAGCAGCCCGACTCCTCCTGCGGCTGCGTGAACCAGGCAGGTATGGCCGGGCTCCAGCTTGAACGTGGAACGCGTAAGATAGTGGGCCGTCATCCCTTGCAGCATGATCGCGGCGCCGGTTTCGCAATTGATGTTTTGCGGAAGCTCGACTAGGACGGACTGCGGCGCTAAAGCGTACTCCGCATAGGAGCCCCGTGCCATGGCATAAGCAACCCGCTGCCCTATGGGCAGAGTGACGCCTTTGCCGACCGCCTCTATGGTTCCCGCGCCTTCGCTCCCCAGCTTCACTGGATTTTCCGGCGCCTTGTACAAGCCGGTCCGATAATACACGTCGATGAAATTGACGCCGATGGCTTCCAGCTTGACCAGGACTTCTCCTTCACCCGGCTCAGGCTTGGGAAAATCCATGTATTTCAGATTTTCAATACCGCCGGTGGGATCAGCGACGACAGCTTTCATATCTAGCCGATGATATACCTTGAAGGCGAAGCCGGAGGCTTCAACCCGGAATCTCTACAATTGTTGCGCTAAAGCGCCTAATTCGGGGCTGATCGGGGCGTCCGGAGCTGCTGCCACTCGGGACTCTTCAGCAGTTTAGGTCCAGCGTCGATCAGCCGCGGCAAGAGATCGAACACCGTTGAGGGACTCCAGGGCCGCCCGCCGCGAGTTTGGAAACCTTCCCGATTCAATTCGTTCGCGATCTCGGTAATACGTTTTTCACGGACGATCTTTTCGAGGATGAGCATCAGAACCGTGACTTCGAGCGGGTTCTGCTCCAGATGCGATCCATCCTCGGAGATCCGAAGGCCGTATGGAATCTCCTGAGGCTCAACGGAAACTTGTAGAGATTCGGTTTCGCTCACTCCGTCAGCGGTGTCTCGGACCCACTCAACGGCTGATAACCGCCAACCTTCTGCGGCCTTTCGCATGAAGTAATCGAGAGTAAGCTCACCTGCTATCAAGTCACGGCTGCGTTGCATGGCTGTTCGCAAGACAGCAATTCCAATTCCAATTTCCGAATGAGAAAAATCGGATCTTCGGGCCGATCGGCGGATGGAAGCTCGTAGAATTTGGGAATTGCTGTCCCAGAGGTGGGATTTCGCGTGAGCTTACTCCGATCTAAGTGCCTCTAGCGGGTCCGAAGAAGCGGCCCGTAGCGCCGGCAGCAAGCTCGCCAGGCCGGCAACCAGGAATACCAGCAGAGGAACGATCACCAAGACCCAAGGATCGTTGGTTGTTAGGCCGAAAAGGAGGCTTTGCATCAGGCGCGTCAAAGCAATGCCGACAGCCAAGCCAATCGCCATTCCGAACACGGCCAGTGTGATCCCTTCTTTCAGGATTACGGAAATCACCTCTCGCGGTGTAGCACCGAGCGCGACCCTGATTCCGATTTCCTGCCGGCGCTGCGAGACCGATTGTGAAACAACGCTGTACAATCCAACAGCCGCGATGAGCAACGACAACGCGGCGAAGCCTGCGATCACGATTGTGTTCAACTGCGGCCGTAATTCCGATCGTGACAGAATTTCTTCCATGCTCATCATGTCGATGAGGGGAATATTCCGGTCTAAAGATGAGACTGCTGCGCAGAGCTCACGGTTCAAGGACGGGCATCCGGAGCGCGTGCTACGAAAGACATTTGGGACGTCAAGGCAGCGTAATCCGGGGTGAGCTGACGATAGGACTCAAAGATTTCCGGCAAGTAGTCCCAATCCAGGCCAGCGTGTTTGACGTCGCCCACAACGCCCACTATAGTCATCCACGGTTCCTTGCCGGCTTCATTTCCATGCTTGATTCGCTTGCCGATCGGGTTCTCGCTCGGGAAGAAGCGCTTTGCAAATGTCTGATTGACCAAAGCCACGCGATCTGAATGTTCCGAATCATCCTGGTCAAGGAATCTGCCGGCAAGCAATGGGATTTCCATGCTTTGAAAATAACCGGGGCTGATCGCCTCGATACCCGACAACATGAATTCGCTCGTGGCTGCGGGATGGCCCAGGATGCTGAAAGCATCGACCATCGTGCCTTCTATCGGGAGCGCCGAACTTGCCCCCACAGCCTGGACACCGGGGAGGGCCGCCATCTTTTCAAGCAGCCGATCATAGAAATTATAGGCGGAGTTAAAGCGTTGTGCAGGCTGTGCGTAACCTTCGGCAGGAAATTGGAGTTTGAAGGTCGCGACATTTGCGGGTTGAAAGCCCAATGGCTGCGAGACGAGCTGGACTAACGATTTCAACATGAGGCCGCCCCCCAGCAACAGAACAATGCACACGGCGACCTCCGACGCAATCAGCCCTTTCCCCCAGTAACGCATGCGGCCGGTAGAAAGCAGGCTGCGACTGCCTTCTTTGAGAGTGCCGGCGAGCTCGAGCTGGGAGCCCTGAAGTGCAGGTACGAGGCCGAATAGCGCACCGGTAACAAACGCGAGCACAACCGCATACAGCGCCGCCCGGGAATTCATCGCGATGGCATTGAATCTGGGGAGATCCTGAAAGGATTGAATGGCAAACGGAAGCGACAGTTTTAGTCCGGCGGCTGCAAGCACGATACCGGCCAAGCCCGCCAAGCTCCACAAGAGGACATTTTCAGTCAGCAACTGCCGGAACACCCGTTTGCGGGTCGCTCCGAGCGAATACCGGATAGCCATTTCGTGTCTTCTCTCCGCAGCGCGACTGAGTAGAAGGCCCGCAATGTTTGCGCAGGCAACGAGCAGCAGGAAGATAACTGCTGCCGACATTTCCGCTAACATTGCATTGCTGAACTCTGCCCGATCTCTCTGCAAGCCTCTCACGATCATTCCTTGAGGGCGGCTCGAAGCAGGTAGACGATCGTGCTGCTCGCGTAGCAGCGCCGTTATCTCCGATTCGGCGGTTGTGGGTTGCACGGAGCGCCGCAGCCGGCCGACGACGCACACGCGACCAGGACTTGCGCGAAACTCTCGGTCATCGCTCGAAAGTACCGTCCACAGCTCCGGAGTGCCTTCGTCGAGACTCGGAAACGGGAAATTCGGAGGCATGACTCCCACGATTGTGTAGGGCTTGGAATTCAGGTCGATAGTTTTTCCGATTACATCGCGTCCGGCAAAAAGCCGCGACCATAAGCCATGGCTGAGCACGACCTTCGATAGGTCCTGGTTATCTCCAGGCAAGAATATGCGGCCGCGCGCTGCCGGGATTCCGAGCATCGGTAGGTACTCGGCTGTGATGGCGTCACCAGTCACGGCTTCCGGGCGATCATTGGCGAACAGGGTGTATCTTCTCGCAGCAGCCGCAGCGAAGGCTTCAAAGGTGTGGTTGTTCTTTTGGAGACTTAGAAAATCGACGAACGGGGGCATTTGCCGTTTCCATTGCACATTGCGCGGCGGTCTCTCCCAAACCGCCATAATCCGGGCGGGATCGCGGTAGGGCAGGGGGCGAAGCAGAACCGCATCAACGATGCTGAAGGCAACGGTGTTGAGGGAGATCACCAGGGCCAGAAGCAGCACCGCGGAAGCAGCGAATATCGGGCGGCGAAGAAAAGTGCGTAATCCATACTGGAGATCTTGAAGTAATCGTTCGAGCGACAGCATCTCAGAAGTTATCGTAACCAAGTAGACTGAAGACGCTTGCACACCAACGCGTTGATTCATGAAAAGAGCCCATACCTTCGGCAGCATGCGAACAACCCGGTAGATTGGCTTGCCTGGGGCGAGGCCGCTTTCGAGAAAGCTCGCGACGAAGATAAGCCGATTTTTCTGTCCATCGGCTATTCGACCTGCCACTGGTGTCACGTGATGGCGCACGAATCGTTCGAGGATGAGGGTGTGGCGGAGATCTTGAACCGGGAGTTCGTCCCCATAAAAGTGGATCGCGAGGAGCGCCCCGATGTGGATCGCATCTACATGCTGTTTGTGCAAGCGACGAGCGGAAGCGGCGGATGGCCGATGTCGGTTTGGCTTACTCCGGAGTTGAAACCGTTCTTTGGAGGAACCTATTTTCCGCCGGATTCACGATATGGGCGGCCCGGGTTTCGCGATTTGCTGCAGCACCTCGCTCGGGCGTGGAAGCAAGAGCGGGGCAGAGTCGAAGAATCGAGCAGCCAGGTGGCTGAGCAGCTTCGAGCGATGGCTTCTTCAGCGAAATCCTCGCTGCGGCCTGACCGCGAGCTGTTTGAATCCGCGTTTTGGCAGTTTCGAAGGATGTTCGATTCACGCTGGGGCGGGTTCGGCGGTGCTCCGAAGTTTCCTCGACCGGTGGTTCTGAACTATTTACTGCGTCGCTATGCGCTCGAAAAGAGCGAGGAAGCCTTGGAGATGGTGACCAAGACCTTGCACGCGATGGCGGCGGGCGGCATGCATGATCAACTGGGTGGCGGGTTCCATCGCTATTCGGTGGATGAGCGCTGGTTCGTGCCGCATTTCGAGAAGATGCTGTATGACCAGGCGCAACTCGCGATTTCGTACCTAGAGGCCTACCAGATCACGCGCGACGAGAATCTGGCCGCAATTGCGCGCGATATCTTCTCGTATGTCTTGCGCGATCTAACCGATCCATCGGGCGCGTTTTATTCAGCAGAAGACGCGGATAGCCCGGATCCGGAGAATCCGGCTCATTCCGGAGAGGGCGCGTTTTATGTCTGGAAGAAATCGGAAATTGAAGCGTTGCTCGGCAAGGAGGATGCTGCTGCCTTTTGCGCGGCATTGGGCGTGGAAGCGGAGGGTAATGTTGCCCAGGACCCGCACGGAGAATTTAGCGGGCGCAATATCCTGTACCGGGCCGGCGGCGATGAATCCGGCGACGAAGAAGAATCCAGCAACGCTCTGGTCCGATGGAAGCGCATTCTCCTGGAGGCGAGGAGCAAGCGTCCAAGGCCGCATCTCGACAGAAAAATTCTTACTTCATGGAACAGCCTGA
>JBAUUG010000010.1:0-6075 GCA_049582585.1 Bryobacteraceae bacterium
TGAATGTGATGGGCTTCTTTGTCGCGCTGGATGACTAGATCCCGGCCAGAGTCTCGAGGCTTCAGCCACTCGATGGGATTGCGGAAATTGTCGAGCCGAAAGCGTAAACCATTGCCCCGCGTTCGCCAGTTAAAGCGCCACCGGCTGATGAGACCAGGCCCGCGGAGCAAACGGCCGTTGCGCGCTTCTTTGTTGTGGGCGCTATCAACAAGTGCGCCTGCCGCGATGAACCCGATGAGGCAGATTCCGAAGCCGGCCAGTGGCCAACGGAGCACCGCCGCGAGGCTCTGGCCGTGATAGATGTAATGCTGCAGCCACACCCCAAATGCGCGGGGCTTGAGTGCCAGACGGCGTACGCTCACCCGACCGGTAGGGTGCTCGAAAAGCTGTTCGTTCGCCAAGTACGAACCAACAAAAACAACGTTGAACAGATTTCCATTGCCATGCTTGGACGGCAGGGTAGGAATGTCTGCGAAGAGGCTGGTTCGGACGTACCCCGTGAAATAGAACTGTTCGAGCGGTGGAGCGAACCTCACCCAGAGCCGGATCAATAAGAAACCACAGAGCAGGGCGGTCGCCAGGCCGAGAAATCGGCACACTGGGAAGCGACGAGGCCATTGCGGGGAAACATCGTTAGTCATTAGACAGCCTCGGCCGTGGTATCTGCATTTGTTGTAAACGCCGTCTGCAAACGGACCGATTGGATGCGCTGCTCAGCCAAGGCGTGCTTCGTGGCATCGGCACGCTCAAGGATCTCTTTCACTCGTTCTTTTGTGGGCTGATCACCCTCGATGAGATCGAGGTGAAGACGCAAAACGATCATCCGCAGGGCCAGCAGCTCGGAGAGGAGAAGCCGGATCTCCTGAGAGCCACAAACGGCCTCAAGAAGTACTTGCCGAGACCATTCGCTCAGCGTCACGCCCTCGGCTTTCGCGCGCTGTTTGAGCAGGGATTCCTCTTCCGTACTGACCTTGGCAGTAACGCTTCGGGTTCGCAATTTGGTTCGTTTTGCGGCGTACATTGAGCCCCTTTTCTGGCTACTTCGGCACGTTGCCCGGTGGCAACGAAGTGTGAGGAACCCCAATGAAAACGCTAGGTAGCTGGACAGCAACCTGGAAGGGGTGGCCTCTCGTGAAAATTAAGCCGGTGCGTAGCACCGTTACCGCCAGAGGCCACAAACGCCAATTCGCGAAGCGACACATTACTCGATTTCTCATCTGGATTTTGACTCGAAACAAGCCTTGATTCTGCATCGAGAATGCTCACGCTTTCGCCTCAGGCTTGCGCCGACTTCTCCCGTTTGAACGACCGGTCAAATCGCCCGCGCTTGGGTGATCTTGCTTGTAACTCTGAAAACCTTTGTCCGCAGCAAAGAGTCGCCTCAAGGCAGAAGAGACGACGTGGCTCGCTGAACTATCGCTCGCATACTGTCCGTATGCTCTGAGCTCTCGGGCAACTTCGGGCCGGAGCCGAACTGTGACTTGTTCATCCGGCTGCTTATCTTCGGGTTGAATCAGAGGTGCTGGCATGTGTTTTCCTTTCACTCAATTGAAGGCTTGGTCTTCCCGGAAGTAGGTGATTGCCAAGCCGAGCGGGTTGTGGAGAATCAAGTTGTTCGGAACATCTGGATTGAAGCGGAACAAGAATTCGGCAGTCCATCGTTCGCGTCGGGTCTCAGCGCCCGAGGAGTTGCTGAAGATCTTGTTGAATTCTACGCGCGCACGGTACGGTTCGATTTGGAGTTCCTCGACAACGACATTACTGACGGTGACATCTACATCGTCATCGTCGCTTGCAAGGAACTTGGGTAACCACTGACTTCGCCGATCGCGTGCATCGACGGCACCGAACAGCGCGCGGTCCAAGAAATACAAGCTGTTGACGTATTGTTGGGCTACTGTCTTATGATTTCGTGAGTAATAACCGACCACAAATTGGGTGAGAAAATAGCGGATCTCTGGGGCCTGCGGTCTGTATGCGAAATCGTGGTAAGCGAGAGCATCTGCGCGCCCAACATCGTTCACACGAATAACCAGAGGTTTCACGTGTGTGGCGGCATTCGTGGCACGGGCCAAAGCCCAAGCCATGATCCCGATGACAGCGGCGAGAATCATCACCGTAACCTTCAGGGCAGTGTTGGTTGTGAGAGTCGAACCGTAATACTCGTATTCCTGCCGCACGGCCAACTCGATCGGAGGTAGCGAAGCGGTCACTGTGCGAGGCATTAAGCGAATGCTCCTCGAATGAATCCGGCCAGGCTGCCCGTTAATCCGCCGCCCGCAGAGGCAGTGCCCTTGAATAGGTCACTCACGAAGCTCGTGACTTTGAAAATGCTGAAGAAAAGACCGACATTGAGCATTCCAAACGGGACTAGGAGGGCAAGGAAATGCGCAAGTGTGTAGTCGCCGTGGACCGAGTTCGTAAAGAAGTGGACAATGACATTCGCCCACACGTAAACGAGGGCACTCGCAACAACGCGATAGAAGCTGTATTGCAGCATGAATTGAATCCAATTCCAGAAGAGCCAACTGACGCGCGGAACGATCAACCAGGGAATGAAAAGTGGTCCCAAAAGATTCCCAATCCCAACAGCAATGAAGCCGAGAATTGTGACGCCGAAGAGGATGCCTTCGACCAGAAGCATGTCAATAAGCACACCCACGTAAACAAACACCATCAGTGGGTCCATGACACTGGGCTTCTGGGACTTCTCCGTGGCGTCCTTAATCGCGGCCAAAAGGTTGTTCAGGCTGGACAGGTCAATGATGCCGGCCAACTGCCGCCCGGTATCCGGGAGAAGCTGATGAACGCTTGAACCGGTCCATGGCAGCGGGGTGTTGTAATACCGCATCAGCAGCTCCGCGATCAGGAACATGGCGAAGAAATGAATTACGCCTGGAAAGTCGAACTCGGGATGGTGACGGGAGGCGCTATGAAGCGCCCATTTAAGGCCGTAGGTTACAAGCATGATGATGCCGATCGCAGTCAGAAGCTGGTTTCCCATCGACATAAAGACGGGCGAATCTGAAGCTACGAGATTGTCGATACTGGACGTGATCATCGTCACGTAATCGACGCTCCCGCTGTTGACGGGAATCGAAGTAGATTGAGCTGAAGCACTCGCCGCAAACGCGAGAGGTAGTAACCAGAAAAGTCTTCGCATTACGCTACTTCTTCGTTGGCTTGTTCTGCGTTGCGGGTGACTTCCCCCACCCGGTGAGAGCGTCGTCTACGTCCTTTTTCTCCTGGGGCGTCATCGGGCGACGAAATTCCTGAATCTTACGCTCGGTGACTTGCTCCTTGTGCTTCTCATAAGCGAAGTACGAAGCAATGCTGGCGAGCAGCGCAACGATGACTATTAGGATTTTGGTGTTCAGAGCTGTGAGCATGAGTGAAAAACCTCTTAGCAATTATTGTGATCGGTAGTTAGAGATAGACTGCGCCGCGTCGCCCCACATTGGCGCTTCGGAGACCGAGTATTGATCGAGCTGGCCCACGAAGTTCATATGATTCGCGAGAGCATCGCGTTGGATCTTATTCGCGATAATCTGCTGTTGAACCTCGCAGCTGTGGATCATCGTTTGGGTGCGGGCTTCATTCACCGCTTGCCCGTTGGAAGCGTTGAGCATATTGAGCTGTTCGATCTGACTGTTGGTGCCGCTGCCGTCGTCGTTCTGAGAGAACCGGAGTCCAAGGAAGGCCAACTGGTTCAACGGGGTATTTAGCTGGTGTTGTGCGACGATCTGTAAGCACTTCGATGCGGAGCCGTCCATCGCTTCTACCGTCGCTAGGTCGGCCATTGTTGAACCGATTGCGGCTTGAGCATTGAAGTACGGATAAGTGTTCATTGGAACGGTGGCGGCAGTCCAGGCCTGGGGCGCAAGTGCGGGGCCACCGTTCATCATGCGCGGCCAGAGGACGGTCTCGCCATATCTGGTCGCGGTGTAGTCATTGACCGCGGGTTCAACGGCCATCATCCAGGCGGTACGTTGCCCAGTGCCAAAGCTCTGCGCCATGGCTCTAGAAAAGTTGTAGAGACTCATTCCCGTCGTGTAGATTTTTACGAGCTGGTTGTACTCCTGAATGATCTTTGCTCCAGTGCTGATGTCCTCCTGCCAGATGTGGCCTAGCGTGGCGTACGACGTCGGATCGAAAACAACATCTCCGATGCCGAAAATCGCCAGCGCTGGTTGTAGTGGCATGAAGAAAAGTGCAGTTAGTATTGCTGCCGTGGCAAAGGCGCCGCGTTTTCCAAAGACGAATCTGTTTTTCATCGTGAATACTCCTAGTGCAAAAAGCCGTGGTGTCGTAGAAATCTGTCGATAGCGCCGCCGAAGTAAATCAGAAACGGCAGGATAATTGCGCCGAGAAAGATGCAAAGCGCGATGACGAGTGGCGATCGTCGCAATCGGACATCGTTACGGATCATTCGTTCTGTTCGTGGGTCCATTAAGAGCCTCCCGTGTGCATGGAATCGAAAGCCGGAGCCTCGAGATCTCCGGTGAGCAAAATCTTGACACGCGTGCCCTCCCGGATGCTGATGGTGGGCATGCGGTTCAAGAACCGATCTAGTATTCGATCCGAGGATTCGGCCATGCTCTGGCTCACTCCATTCCGGATTGAAACGGAAGGATCGTAGCCGAAGCCGCTGTAGCCATTCCCGATCTGCGCTAATCCGCCGATCGCACCGACGGCCAGACTGGCACCGAAAATCGAAAAGTAGTGATTATTCACTTTGTCGTGTAACCCCACTTCGCCAGCTTGCGCGAGCGCAGGAGGCTCTTTATCGAGCGGTATGGAATACGAATTTAGGCCAGGAATGAGAATGCGATGGAATGCAACCGCGAGTCGCTGTTGCCCGAAAGAGGAGACCTTGCTTGCTTCGCCTAAGACGCGGGCACCCTGAGGGATCAGAATGAGCCGGGTGCCCGGCAGGTAGACGTCCGTGGTGATCATGCAGTTCACCGGCCCAGGCGCATCGCCGTCGAGTCGATTTGTCAGCACCGCTTCCATAACCGTCCCCTCTGGTAACCAGTAGTTCTGCTGTGTTGCCGGATTGAAGTCGAGCGGCTGCCGTTGTTTCTGCCGCTCGGACGCGGCCGCCGTGCTTCGGGTGTCCCCGGCAGGCAGTCTCGACGTTTCCGCATTGACCGGGGCGGCGGGGGGTGCTGTTACTTCATGCGGTGTAGTCGGAGGCGCTTCCTGCCGAACGACATTATCCGCAAACAACGATTGGTACGCTTGCTGCTCTTTTTGGGCCTGCATCTGAGATCGTTGTGCGGCTCCTTGCGCTCCAGTCCCACCGTACATCTGTTCGTATTGCGCGCGAGCTTGGGCTGCGTCCTGGAGTGCGGCGGCACGCTGCAGATCGTCCGCTGAGATTGAGGAGCCAGCTGGTAGCGCGGCTTGTGTTGCTGCGCGTGCTTGCTCAATCTGCTGTTGCTTCCGTTTGGCATCATCCAGTAACGCCGTCTCCTGCTGTCGGAGTGTGTTCTCCATGTCCTGGATTTGGGCTGGCGTCGGGTTCTGTTGCAGCGCCGACTTCGGCGAGCGATTGGTCCCGTTTGGCGGGGCGTGAGGGCCGGTGGCCACCATATTGGCCATGACAATGACCAGGACGATGGCCATGGCGGCGAAGAACATCCATCGTTTATGCCGGTTCGTCAGACCGCCCTGCGGTAAGAGTCCCTGCGGATCAGGCAAGGAACGCACTTCGGACTCGGGTGCCGAAGAGTTAGTCTCGGGCATTTAGCGCGGATGCTCCTTTCCGAGTCCGAGGGCGTCGATTTTCTCGTTGAGTGTCCGAGTCGTCTTCAGAACCTGCTGTGCCATTGAAAGTTCAAAGCGGTCGAGATTTTCGGCGGTTCGTAATACGGCGGTATTTGTCCGTCTGAGCTCGATGTCGATCAGGTATCGAGAGAGAACGAATCCGGATATAGAGCTGATCCCGGTCCAAAGAAGCGCCGCGATGGCAATCTTGCCTGAGGTGATCCGCAAGGTCATTAGCCGTTGCTCTCCCGGTGAAATTTCAGCTCGCTTTTGCCGACACGAAGATAGCCGTCGTCAAGGATCTTC
>JBAUUG010000011.1:0-13415 GCA_049582585.1 Bryobacteraceae bacterium
GTACCGCCGCCCGAGCCGACTCCGACAGTCTGCGGAAGACCGAGCAGGAAATCTGCCTCCGGGAGACCCTTTGAGCCCTCGGCTAAGTTGCCTGTGTATTGGCCGTTGAAACCGAAAATGCCGGCCAATCCTTCGTTTCCGGAATAGAAGACATCAATCCGATCGCGAAAGAGCTGGAAGCCCGCATGCAGCGTGTGAGAACCGACGTTGAGGATGGCGGTGTCTTCCAGTTGTCCGACTGTAGACGAGAAGTCCTGGGTGACATCCGCGCTGCCGAACCAACCGTCGCCGCTCGTGAGGTTTCCACCGGTAAACTGCATCTCCGGGAGAAACGAGGAGGGAGCGCCCGGAATGCCGAAATTCGTGCTGCTGGTGGGAGCGACGTTTCCGGTGGCAACCGGATAGTAATTGACGCCCGCTCGGAAGTCGTTGACGAGAGTCGGGCTGAAAGTCCGCGTCCAATCGATAACACCGTTATAGAGAGGATAATTGCTGAATGCGTTATAGAGCAGCGGCTGGCTATTGGTAGTTGGGTTGATTACTTTCTGCTGCGAGTAGCGGCCGGAAACATGGTCTTTATCTGAAGGGGCCCAGTCGACTTTGATGTCGCCTTGATCGCTGTTGGTGTAGGTGTGTGCGGTGTTGACCTGGTTGTTGACAAGATTGCCGTTAATCGGTGCGGCGTAGAGCGGCGAACTCAGGATGGCAGTGGCGATAGGGCTGAAATATTTGGATGGGATTTGGTTGTTAAGAAACGGCACGCGGCCACTGGCGGTCGTAACGAAGGGATTATAGAGCTGCTGAGCGGGGTTATTACAGGCGCCCGCACCATTGAAACCGGCGGTGCATATCTGACCGAAGTTGCCGTTACGCTCAGCGGCGGTAAACACGGTGAAACCGCCGGCGGTGGCCGGCTGGTCATAGCGCGAGCCTTGATAATCGGCAAAGAAAAACAGCTTGTCCTTCTTGATGGGACCGCCGATCGTGCCGCCGAATTCGTTCCACCGCAGCAACGGTTTTGGCAAGCCCTGGAAGTTATTAGCCCACTCATTGGCATTCAGTTTGTCGTTGCGCAGGAACTCGAAAACATCGCCGTGAAACGAGTTGGTGCCGGATTTGATGCTGACACTGATAATGCCACCCATATAGTTCCCGAATTCGGACGACGCATTCTGCGTGATGAGATTGAATTCCTGGATAGCGTCGACGCTGGGCGCGTAGCCTACATCGTTTTCCGAGATCTGGTTATTATCCATTCCATCCAGGATGTAGTTATCGGCCTGCTCGCGATTGCCATTGATCTCCGGGCGGCCGCTGTTGAACGTGCTCTGTGCGCCGGTGAAGGCGATGGGGCTAGTGGTGACGGCGCCGGGCGCGAGCAGCGTGAGCTGATTATAGTTGCGCGTAGCGAGAGGCAGTGTCACATTTGTATGGGCGTCGAGAACCGTGCCCAATTGAGTGGTCTCGGTCTGAAGGACCGGCGCGGCGGTGGTCACTTCGACCGTCTGGTTGACATTCCCCACCTTGAGTTGAAAATCGATTTTCGCGACCTGATTCAGCACTAGTTCGATATTCGATTCAACTGAGGTTTGGAAACCGGGGTTCTCGACGCGAATCTCATAACGGCCGACTGGAAGGCGCGGAAGATTATACAAGCCGCTGTTTGCCGTGGTCGTGGGGTATACAGTGCCACGATCTAAATCTTTTGCCGTGATCTTGGCGCCGGCTACTGCAGCACCGGAGGGGTCAGTCACTACACCGTTTATCGCGGCGGTGACCTCTTGAGCCGAAACGCGGGTGAAAATTGAAGCAAGAGCGAATAGCGCAAGCGTGGAGACGAGCCGTCTCACGCCTATAGGGTGCGCGGACAATGTGATTTTCATAACTGAGACTCCTGTTGTGGCGTACGACCAAAGCAATTAGCGAGCTTGTGAAAATTGTAAATTCAAACGAAGGAATCGTCAACGAAAAAGAAAGTAAAACGCAAATACTAGACGATTTCGGGATTCGCACGACCGGGAAATACGCGCGTTCTTCTCACACGAAACCAAGTTGATCCTACGAACGCCTGATGTCGTAGAGGGGGGAAGTATCGCCCTCACAACAACGGAGGAAACGAAAATGAAAAAGATAGGTGCATTGCTCGCGGGATTATTATTGGCGATTTGCCTTCCCGCGCTCTCCCAACACAGCGATCAGCGTGGCGGAGGAGACCGAGGCGGCAGGGTTGGCGGCGGCTTTGTTCCACAACACGGACCTGAACGGAGCGCTGCGCCTCGTAACGAGGCTCCTTCAAGGGGCGGGGCGAGGCCGAATTTTCGCGATGCGGAGGGGCATCCGAACGCACCGCACGTGCATTCCGACGGAACGTGGGTGGGACACGACGAGAACCGAGGAAACTATCATTTGGATCGGCCATGGGCTCATGGACATTTTCCCGGCCAGATTGGCGCATCCTACGTGTACCGCCTCGGCGGCGGGGGGCCATCGCGTTTCTTTTTCAACGGATTTTATTTCAGCGTCGCGCCTGGAGACATAGGATACGTTAACGGATGGTTGTGGAATTCAGACGACATCGTCCTTTACGACGACCCCGATGATCCAGGCTACTATCTCGCTTACAACCCCAGAACGGGGACGTACGTGCACGTTCTCTATTTGGGTTAGAGAAGTGAGGGACGCGCTCTAGCTGCTTCGTGAGCTCAGAGCGCGGCGGCCTTTCCGTTCGAGGTTCGCGCGCGGACCAGACCGAGAACGATTTCCTCTACCTGTTCTAAAGACAGACCTGTCGTATCTACCAGCTGCGCATCGGGAGCTTGCACCAGTGGCGCTTCGGATCGAGTCCGGTCTCGCTGGTCGCGTTCGTGGAGTTCTCCCGCGACGGTTTGAATATCCGCCGCGTGGCCTTTCCCGCGCAGCTCGAGGGCACGCCGGCGCGCGCGCTCGTGCGGATCGGCATCTAAGAAAATCTTTACCTGCGCGTCGGGGAATACAACCGAGCCGATATCCCGCCCTTCCATCACCACGCTGTTGTGTTCGGCGATACTTCGCTGCAGCTTGAGCAACGCGCGCCTCACTGCGGGAACAGCTGAGACTTTGGATGCCGCATCGGAAACCTTGGTGTCGCGAATGGCTTCCGTAACGTCTTCGCCATTGAGAAGGACGCGGCCCTCAACCGCGGCAAGCTCGATCTTGGCTTCCTTGGCCAGCTGTTCAAGGCGGTGCATGTCGCTCAAACTCACGCCCAGGCGCAGGGCCCAAAGACTGATCGCGCGGTAGATCGCTCCAGTGTCTATGTAGACGAAGCCCAGCTTGTTCGCCACGCGTTTAGCAAGCGTGCTTTTGCCCGCGCCGGCCGGACCGTCGATCGCGATGATGACGCGCTTTTCGCTCATGCGGAATACACGATGATTTCCGAGTATGGCATGCAGGAGATCCTCTGAATGGAATCGCCGGTCAGTGCGCTGCTCTTGGTTGTTGCTCGCCGCGTCTGGGTCGGCGCATGATGAAGGGCAGGGGAGTGAGGCAGGCCACGATCAGCGACATAATCCAAAAACTGTTCTCAAAGCTGAGAGCACTCGCCTGCTGCTGGACGGTTTGGTAAGCCATTGCCGTTGCCTTTTTGGCGGCCGTGACGCTGTCATACCCCTGTGAGAGAAACACAGCTTTGAGCCCGTTCAAGAACTGCTGGAAGTTGTAATCGCCATTGCTGGTGTGCGCGGCGAAGGCTCTTTGATGCGTCTGATTCTGTCGCGCGAGAAAGGTGGTAAGCAGCGAAGTTCCAATGCTCCCGCCGAGATTTCGCGCGAAGTTCGAGAGACCGGAGACCTGATTATTCTTCTCGCGCGGAACGCCAATGTAGTTCAGGGTGCTGATGGGGATGAAGATGAACGGCATGAAGATTACCTGCAGCATTCGAAGCATCACGATGGTGCGGAAATCGATGCCCAGATAGATAACAGCCATCATGTGAAGACTCATGGCGGTACCCAGAAAGCCGATACCGATCAGAAGGCGTGGGTCGATTTTAGTGCCGGTCAGCCGCCCGGCAACCGGCATCATCAACATCAGCACGAAGCCGCCTGGAGAGAGAGCCATGCCGGCTCGCTCGGCGGTGTAACCTAAACTGCTCTGAAGAAACTCAGGGATCAGAACCGTCGAGCCGAACAGCACCATGCCGAGCACGAACGAGAAAAACACGGCTGTTCCGAAATTTCGATTCTTCAGCAGCCTCACATCGACGATGGGGCTCGCGTGGAACCACTCCCAAAGGAAGAACGCGCAAAGGGTCGGCACGCCGATGCTGAACATGGTGGTGATCAGCGATGATCCGAACCAATCTGCTTCCTGTCCCTTGTCGAGCACGATCTGAAAGCTCGCCACGCCGATGACGATCAGCGCCAAGCCAATGTAATCGATCTGAATGCCGGATCGTTTTTCCTCTTTCAACCAGGGCGGATCTTCGACCAGCCGGTGGGTCAGAAATAAGGAGAGCAAGCCGACCGGTATGTTGATGAAGAAAATCCAGTGCCAATTGAAATTGTCGGTGATCCAGCCGCCAAGAGTAGGGCCGATGGCCGGCGCAACCACTACGGCCATTCCGTACATCGCGAACGCCATTCCACGCTTCTCGATGGGAAATGTATCGGCGAGGATGGCTTGTTCGGAAGGCTGCAAACCGCCGCCCCCCGCGCCCTGCAGCACGCGCGCAATGATCAGCATCGAGAGACTCGGCGCAATGCCGCAAAGGAATGAACAGATGGTAAACAGCGCGACGCACATCATGTAAAAACGCTTGCGGCCGATAAGCGTCGAAAGCCAACCGGAGACGGGCAGAACGATCGCGCTAGAGACTAAGTAACTGGTCAGTATCCAAGTCGCTTCCTCATAAGTTGCCCCGAGTGAGCCCGCGATGTGCGGCAGCGAGACGTTCGCAATTGAGGAATCGAGAACTTCCATGAAAGTCGCGAGCGTGACGGTCATGGCGACTATCCACGGATTATGGGAGGGCTTCCAGTTGTGATGGCTTACGGTTTGAGGGGGCAAAAGGCTTAGCCCCCGATGCGGACTTCAGGCTCAACCGACATGCCGGGACGCAGGCGGTCGAGTCCGGCTTGGTTCGGCTTGAAGCGGATGCGTACGGGAATGCGTTGCACCACTTTCACGTAATTGCCGGTCGCGTTTTCGGGAGGAAGAACGCTCGCCACAGCTCCCGTGGAGCCGCCGATATCATCGAGGTGGCCCGCAAAGTCTTGCTTGAGAGCGTCAACGTGTATGGTCACCGATTGCCCAGGTCTCAGGTTGCGCAATTGCGTTTCTTTGAAATTCGCCGTTACCCAGACATCTCCAATCTGCGCGATGACCAGCAGCTGCTGTCCCGCGGCGATGTGCGCTCCCACTTCCGCCGAACGCTTCATGACGATTCCCGCGACGGGAGCCGTGATCTTGCAGTAACTGAGTTTCAGCTGCGCAGCCTCGACCTGCGCCTGAACCGTATTTGCGCTGGCTTGTTGGGAGACGACTGTCGCGCGGCGAATGGCAATCTGTTGAGGCGCATTCCCCCGGTATTGAGCCAATCTGCTTTGCGCCTCTTCAAGCTGCGCGCGCCTTTGATCCACCGTCTGAGCGGCCGATTCGAGGGAAGCCTGATTTGCCGCTACCGTTGCTTCCTGGGCTTTGGCGGTGGCGACGACCTGGTCATATTCCTGTTGAGATACTTCTTCTTTCTCGATGAGCAGCTTGTATCGCGCGAGATCGGCTTGGGCGCGGGCGTTGTTGGCCTGGGATTCGGCAACCTTGGCCACAGCCGCTTCGCGATCGCGCTCGGCCGCGGAGAGAGCGGCCTGCGCGTTTGCGACATCGGCCTGTCCGGTTGAGATGTTAGTCGTGTTTTCAACCTGAGTGATGGGCACATTCGGCTGTTGGGCCACCACCATGCTGCGGGCCTGCGCGAGCTGCGCGAGCGCCTGATCCAGCGCCACTTTGTAATCGCTGGGATCGAGATCTACAAGCGGATCGCCTGCTTTCACGGTTTGGTTGTCGTCAACATATACCCGCGTAATAGTGCCGTCCACACGAGCGCTGATGGGATTCAGATGCGCGTCCACCTCCGCGTCATCCGTGGATTCGAATTGCCGGGTATGAAACCAGTACAAGAATCCGGCCGCGGCGATCACCAGCAGGGCAATAAAGAATACTGTGAAGGCGCGGCGTCGCCCGCGCGTGTTGGGCGAAGCAGCCTCAGTCATGCAGCGCTCCGTTCAACAGGTTTGGCCCGGCGGCCTCAGCTTCTCCAGTTGCTCTCGCGAGGTTGAGTTTCGCCAAGTCTAAAGAGAAGAGACTCGAGATGTAGTCGCTTTCGGCACTCGCCACTTGTTCCTGGGCCTGCACCACTTCAACGGTGGTCGACACGCCGGCGCTGAAGCGGTCTCGCGCTTCGGCCAGCGTTTCATTCGCATAAGTGCGATTGCTCTCCGCCAGTTTTACCTGGCCCATCGCGGTATCGAGTTCAATGAGCGCGGTACGCACGTCCTGCTCGACCCTGGCGCGTTGATCCTCGAGCTCGGCTTGCCGTTGATGGAGAGTGGCCTCGGCTTCCTGAATGTCGCCTTTAATCCGCCCGCCCTCCCAAATAGGAACATTTACCGAACCGGTAAACGCGAAAACGCCATGAGTGGAAGCTGGATTGGGACCGAGTACGCCGTAATCGCCATTCAGCGAGAGGGAAGGCAGACGCTCCGCGTGCGCTGCAGAAAGCACGCGTTCTGCGGCGCGTACCTGAGCTTCCGCTGCCAGCAAATCAGACCGCCGCTGAAACGCCCGCTGGAGGGCAGCTGCGGTATCGGGCGGCGCAGCCGGGGCATTATCAAGCGGCTGTATGAGCGCTATGTCTCGATCAAGCGGAAGACCGATGATGCGCGCGAACGTGATCTTCTGTTTGCGAAGGTCCGCCTCAAGTGCGTTCAGCCGTTGTTGTTGCGTCTGAAGTTCGACCAGGCTGCGCGTGACGTCAATGCGCGCGTTTGTCCCCGCCTCTTTCCGAATGACGGCCTGGCGGTACACGGCTTGCGCGTTCTCAACCTGAGCGCGTTGTGAAGTTACTTCGGCGCTAGTGGCTACCGTTTGCAGATATGTGCCTGCGACTGCAAGAACCACCAGCTCGCGTGCGTCCTTTGCGGAGAGCATTGCGGCGCGTTCCGTCTCTTTGCCGGCCTGCCAGTTACGCCTTTGGACAGGATCGTAAATGGACTGGCTGAGAGCCCCCTGCGCCTGAGAGTAACTGAACGGCCCCACGACAGAAGGGATGGTGAAACCGGAGCTTGCGGGAAGCTTGAACTGGAAACCGTACGCGGCGAGATTCACCTGCGTGACAGTTTCACTGGCATTGGCGGAGATGTTCGGGAGCAGCGCGCTCAGGGCCTGAATCCGCTGAGCGCGCGCTGCACGAACCGAATCGTTGGCTGAAATAGCGCCCAGATTTGCCTCCAGGCCGCGCTTGATTGCATCGGCGAGTGTCAGTTGGACGGCTCCTCTGGATGTATCGGTCAAGGGGATGCTGCCGGAGAAGTTACCAGTTATTTGAACCGAGCTGTTCAGCGTATTTATTCCCGTTCCTCCGGCTGATTGCGGCGTTTCGACCGAGCCAATCTGATTCGTGCGTCCGGATGCCGGCAACTGCGCAGGGCGGGTGGATTGCTGCGCGCCACCCCCGGGCGGCAGCTGCGGCCAAGCGGCACGCGCGCCGAGGAGGGAGACCAGAGCAAAACACTGGAATGTCAGCCGCAATATATACATAGATGTAGCATATTGCGTACATAGATGTATATAATTTAGCTGGGATGAACGCGGGCTACCGCAACAAGCATCAGCAAAGGACCGAAGAGACTCGGCGCAAGCTACTGAAATCGGCGCGGAGAATTTTTGCCCGCGATGGCTTCGAGGCGGCTCGCATCGAAGATATCGCCGCGGACGCCAGGCATACACGAGGCGCGTTCTACGCAAACTTCAAGAATAAGGCGGATCTGCTCTTTGCCTTAGTCGACCAGCAGGCGAGAGAGCACATCCGAAACATCCGGGAGTTAATGGAGAGTTGCTCCGATCCGGAGCAGCGGCTCGAGGCTCTTCGTGAATACTACGTGGCGCGCATAGCGGATCGGCAATGGGTGATGCTGATGCTGGAATTCAAGCTTTTCGCTTTGCGGCACGGCCGGCTCCGGGCAAAGCTCGCGGAGGCCCATCGGCGAATACGCGCCTCGGTAAAGATCGATTTGCTCGGTGACCTTTTACCTGCCCGGCTGGATCGGCGTCCGGAATCGAACGAGCTCCGCAGAACAGCTCTCGAAGCAGCTTTACACGGATTGGTCCTGGAACACGTCTACGATCCAAAGAGAATTTCCGACGATCAGGTCGTCGCCATCTTACGCCGAATTTTCGACATGCTCATGGAACCGGCGAATCCCAAGTACTCACGGCGGGCCACCCGACCCTAAAGAGAGGTACGCTGGTAGCAGAAAGGTGGCGCTTATGCGCTTTCTTATCCGGTGGTTGGTTCTTAGCCTGCTTTTGACTTCGGCCGCTGTCAGCCTGCTTGCTCAGCGGGGCGGGGCACGAGGTGGATACGCAGCAGGCCCGGCGGCTCGAGCATCCACTGCATACGGAGGGCATGCGTATGCCGCGCCTCGCGCCTATCGGCCATCGGGCGGCGGTTATGCCGGTATCCGTGCAGGCGGGTTCAGATCAGGCTCCTTCAGATCCGGTGGGCGATACGGCGCGAATTACCGGCGCTATCCCTATGGTTATCTGTTCGCGCCTTACTACTATCCGTTCCTCGATTACGGCAGCACACCGTATTACGATTCCGGTTACGACGCCCCGCAGGATCCCGGCGCTCAGGGTGCATATATGGATGATGCGGCTGATAACGCGCTCGGCGAACAAGTCCAGAGACTTACTGCCGAAGTCGATCAGATGAGGTATGGGCAGCAATCGCGGGCCCCCATGTACGCTCAGCAAAGTTCACAGGAATCGCAGGCCCCTCCCGTGATGTTGGTATTGCGGAATGGCCAGCAAATTCAGGTGCAGAATTACGCAGTAATGGATCAGAATTTCTGGGACTTCACGAGGCAGCCAGCGCGGAAGATTCCGCTTTCGAGCATCGACATCGCAGCTTCCGCCAAAGCGACCCAGGCCAAGGGCGGTGAGTTTCCGCAGATAGACGCCGGCCAGTAGTCCGGCCGACTCCCTCACGGTCGCGGCTCCGTCATTTTAAGCAGTGTTTTTCGCAGTAAATCGAGTGAGGCTTGCGTAGCCAAGATGCGCGTGCGGTAGCGCTCTCCTCCATAACGAACACGCACCACTCGCGTACCTACAGGTCCGGCGATGCCTAAGTAAACAGTACCCACAGGGTCGTGAGGCGTTCCGCCATCGGGGCCGGCGTATCCGGTTGTGGATAGCGCATACGTAGATCCGCCGCGTAGACGGGCGCCTTCGGCCATAGCTGCCGCTACTTCCTCGCTGACGGGTGAATGTTTCGAAATCAGGTCTTTTGGAACGCCCAGGATTGCCTGCTTTTGAGCCGCGCTGTAGGTCACATAACCGGCGGTGAAGAAATCGGAGCTGCCGGGCAGCTCGGTTAATCGCGCAGCAACCAGCCCGCCGGTGCAACTCTCAGCGGTCGCGACCTTCGCATGATGTTTGCGTAAGAGGCAACCGATAACGCCTTCGAGCGGTTCATCGGACTTCTCGCTATAAACGCGATCTCCGAGCAGCTGAGCGATTGGATTGCCGACTTCGCGAAGCAGCGTGTCGGCCTTTTGGGCGGTTTCGGATTGCGCTCGCAGGGAGACGAATAGATCTCCCGGCGAAGAGAGGATGGTTGTCACCGGATTGGTGTACTTCGTATAAACCGGGGCAATCAGCGTGTCGAGATCCGACTCGCCGATTCCGGTAATGCGGAAGCATCGCACCTTGATGACCTGAGGCGGGATGACGGGCTTCAAACGAGGGACCAGCTCATTCACCACCATCGGTCTTAATTCACGCGGCGGCCCGGGCAACAGAGCTAAGGCGCCGCGATGCGTAGATAGAAATTGACCGGGCGCCGATCCATGCGGGTTGGGCATTGCCTGGGCGCCTTCGAGCAGATAAGCCTGGCGTATGTTGTTCTTCGCCATGGGCCGATTGATCTGCCGAAATTTGCCGATGAGGATCGATTCCTGTTCGAGCGAGAGGACCAGCGTTATTCCTAGCGCGGCTGCAACAGCATCGCGGGTGACATCATCTTCTGTAGGACCCAAGCCGCCGATGAGAATCACGATATCGGAGCGATTCACCGCAGCGCGTATAGCGTCAGCCAGGCGCTCGCGATCGTCTCCGACAATGAGTTTCGAGACCACCTCAACGCCAAGCAGGTTCAGGTGCTCGGTTACGATGAGCGAGTTGGTGTCCGTCCGTTGCGGAGTCAGCAACTCGCTGCCGACGGCGATGATTTCGGCGGATTTCATTTCACTGTTAGGCTCGCGTCAAAAATGCGGAGTTATCTTAGCACGGGAAGCATTCGTGGTATCCGGCGTCGCTACACTGGTGAAATATGCCGCTGCCGAGCGATGATTTTTATCGCATTAGGAAGCTACCGCCTTACGTGTTCGCGGTCATCAATGAGTTGCGGGACAGGGCTCGAGCGGCGGCCATCGACATTGTCGATATGGGAATGGGCAATCCCGACGGGGCTACGCCGCAACCGATTGTCGACAAGCTCGTCGAAGCGGCGAGAAATCCGGCCAATCACCGCTATTCCATGTCGCGAGGCATTCCTCGTTTGCGGGAGGCGATTGTCGCGCGATATCGGCAACAGTACGGAGTCACGCTCGATTCTGAGACCGAAGCGATTGTGACCATCGGCGCCAAGGATGCGCTGGCGCATCTGCTGTTCGCGATCATCGGGCCCGGGGACATTGTGGTGTCACCCAATCCCGCTTACCCTATTCATCAATACGGCGTCATCATGGCTGAGGGCGACGCCCACATGCTGCCCATGCCTGACGCGCATACGTTTTTGGATGAGCTGAAGAGGTTATACCGGACATCCGCCCGCACGCCAAGGGTGATTCTCATCTCCTTCCCGCACAATCCCACCACAGTTTGCGTGGATTTGGATTTCATGCGTGAGATTGTGGCGCTGGCGCGCCAGTACGGCTCCTATATCATTCACGATTTCGCGTACGCCGAGTTGGGTTTTGATGGCTATCGGCCTCCCAGTATTTTGCAGGTTGAGGGCGCGGCTGATCACGCGGTTGAGATCTACTCGATGACCAAGAGCTACAACATGGCTGGCTGGCGGGTTGGCTTTTGCTTAGGAAATCGCAAGTTAATCGCGGCTTTGGCGCGGATTAAAAGCTATCTGGATTACGGCATTTTTCAACCCATCCAAATCGCCTCGATCATCGCTTTGCGGGAGTGCGGCCAGGATCCCCCAAGGATCTGTGAAATTTATCGTTCCCGGCGAGACGTTCTGCTTGAGGGACTAAGACGCGCCGGTTGGCAAGTGACTCCACCAAGAGGATCGATGTTCGTTTGGGCTCCCATTCCAGAGCCGTTCCTCGAGATTGGATCGCTTGAGTTCGCCAAGCTGATGATGAGCGAGGCACAAGTCGCCGTTTCGCCGGGCATAGGCTTCGGCCCGATGGGCGAAGGATTCGTTCGTTTCAGCTTGATTGAGAATAATCACCGCGTCCGTCAAGCCACCAGGAATATCGGCTATTTTCTGCAAAAACGCGACGCGCCGGTCGGCTCCAGCGCGACACCCGTCCACGTATAATTCAGAAAATGGCGGCGTTCTCAGATGCCCCCCTGCCTGAGCTTATCGAGCTGCCGCACCTGACGGTCGCGGATCTGGACCCGCTGCTGAACGAAGAAATCGGGATGTGGGAGCAGCGCTTTTCGTGGGATTTCCGCCCCTCCGCCGACCTGCTCCGGCGTTTCCTGCAAATGCACTCGCTGTACGGTTATGCTTTGCGCTCTCACCGGCAGGTGATCGGCTACGCCTATCAGGTCTGCGAAGGAAAGAAAGGATTGATCGGCGATTTCTACGTGCGCGCCGATCATGCCCGGCCCTCCAATGAGATGATGCTGCTCGGCGCAATCGTCCAGGGGCTCATGCTTACCGCGGGCGTGCGCCGCATTGAATCTCAGTTAATGCTTCTGAATACGAGGCTCACTCAGGCGCCGCCTTTCGCCAGGTATTTGACGCGCCATGATCGCTATTTCATGGACATCAGCCGCGAATCCGCGCGGAAACTATCATCGAAGAATTCCGATTTTCGCGCGACTTTCGTGACTTGGGCCGAACGCTTTCAGGAAGAAATCGCGCACCTGGTTGCGGCCTCGTACAAGGGCCACGTTGATAGCGAAATCAACGATCAGTACAGAAACATTCCGGGCGCGCGGCATTTCCTGACGAATATCGTGAGATTTCCGGGATGCGGGCAGTTCTCGCCCGCCGCTTCCATCGTCGCCATCGATGATAGAAGCGGCAGGGTGTGCGGAGTCTGTCTGGCGAGCCTTGTTTCGGGCAAATCGGGTCACGTGACTCAGCTATGCGTGCTGCCGGCGATTCGCGGCGCGCGGCTGGGTTACGAGTTGCTCCACCGCAGCCTTGCGCGGCTTGGAGAACTGGGCTGCACCTCGATAAGCCTTACGGTCACATGTTCAAATATCGACGCGATTCGCTTATACGAATCCATGGGATTTCGCTCGCACGCGACATTTCCCGCGCTGGTCTGGGAAGGTTTTTGATCTGCGTGGCATCCGGAAGTCACTGTCATACGCAGCGCTGAGCTCATGACCGTGTCGTTGCTCTTTCGCATTCTCTACGGCGCTTGGATTGTTTCCGAAGTGATTGTCGCTTTAGTAACCCGCACGCGCGGCAGTAAGGGGAACGTGCGCGACCGCGGCTCAATGCTGCTTTTATGGATCGTAATCGTGGCTGCAATTACCGCGTGCGAATGGATCAGCGCGGTGGTAACTGCCCCGTTATTCGGAGGAGGACACTGGTTGCGCCTGGCGAGCTTGATCGTCCTAGTGGCGGGAATCGCGATCCGATGGACGGCCATATTCAATCTGGGCAAATCGTTCAGTGCGAACGTAGCCATTCGGCACGAGCAGGAGCTCAAGAAGACCGGCCTATATCGATTTGTGCGGCATCCGTCTTACTCAGGCTTGCTACTCGTGTTATTGGCGATTGGTCTGCATTCCCGCAACTGGGCCGGGTTATTGGTGCTGCTAATTCCCGCAACCGCCGCGCTGATTTATCGAATCCATATCGAAGAAAGCGCGCTATGCCAGGCATTCGGTGAGCAGTATGCGGAGTACAGCAAGGCCACGCGCCGCTTGGTGCCGGGCCTGTACTAATCACTGGC
>JBAUUG010000012.1:0-3231 GCA_049582585.1 Bryobacteraceae bacterium
GTACGAGCCGCAGTACATCGCCACGTTCGGCTCCGAGCGCTATGCGAATGCCGAGTTCTTTCTCGCGCTGCCCGACAGAGTACGAAATCACACCGTAGATTCCGATCGCCGCCAAGACAAGCGCCAAACCGCTGAAGAGCCCCAGGAGGATCAATGTGGTGCGCGGCTTGGACACAGACGAGTCCACCACATCCTGCATCGTTGCAATCCCGAAAACGGGTTGCTCTTTGTCGATCGAGGCGACAACCTGCCGGATCGCAGCGGACAAAGGTCCCGGCTCCCGACTTGATTTCACCAGCAGCGTCATTCCATGTGGGGGGAACTGGCAATACGGAACATACACTTCGAGGCGTGCAGGATTTCCTAGACCATACATCTTGGTATCGGCGAGCACGCCTACGATCGTGATCCACTTCGGCGCATCTCCGAGCGCGACATTGCCAAACATAAAACGCTTGCCAATCGGATCTGCTCCCGGGAACAAACGCTTCGCTACCAGCGCGTTTACCATAGCTACCGGCTGGCCACTTTCCCGGTCGGCGTCGGTGAATCCACGCCCCGCCAGCAAGCGAATTGCGAGCGTCTTCTCGTAATCAGGACTGACATTGTGTACGTCAGGATGCGGGTAGGTTCCAGGACTTGGCGCAGGTCTCCCTTCGAGAGTGATATCGACCCGCGAATGGTCGTCGGTAAGCGGAACCCCTGTCCCCAAAGATGCCGATTCCACTCCCGGGATCGCGCGAACGCCGTCTAGAACTCTCCGCCAGAAAGCAACCACCCCGGCGTCATTTTTGTATTGCGTCGTGCGAAGGTCCATTTCGAGCTTAAGGACGCGGGCTGGCTGAAAACCAGCGTCCACCGAGAGCAGGCGATAGAGGCTCTTGATGAGTAACCCGGCGCCGATTAGCAGAATCAGCGCCAAAGCCAACTCGCCGGTAGCTAATAAACTGCGCCAGCGCATCCGATGACCCGTCGCTGTACTCTTGCCGCTCTCTTTCAATTTGGCTTGAACGCTGCTGCGGGCGGACTGCAGCGCCGGGCCGAGTCCAAATGCGAACACGGAAAACAGGACCAGAACGGCTGAAAATAACAAGACCGGCCTATTCATGCCGACGCTCGCGCCGCCAAAAATGTCCGGCGGAATCCAATGCGAAAGCGCAGCAATAGCTACCATCGCCACGGCGATGCCGGCGGCGCCGCCCAACAGTCCCACCAGAAGACTCTCCGTCAAAATTTGCCGGATAATTCGGTTGCCGCTCGCCCCTATCGCACTGCGTAAAGCTAATTCTTTAGCTCGTGCCGTTCCGCGCATCAGAAACAGGTTCGCCACGTTCGCGCACGCCACGATCAGCACGAACAATGCAGCTACTTGTAGCAATATCATCGCCGGACGCAGGTCGCCTGAAAAAACGTCCCTGAGTGGCTGTAACTTGACGCCGAAGTGGGCGTCCGTATCTGGGTACTCGCGCGCCAGGTTTGCAGCAATGCCCTCCATTTCCGCCCGGGCGCGCTCGATTGCTACACCGGGTGCAAGCCGCGCGACTACCACCATATCGCCACGGTCACCCCTATTCTTCGCGTCGTCGTTATTCGTTAGCCAAACGCCGATCGGTTCCATCACGTCGCATTTTTCAGTCCAGCGGAAGCTCGGCGGCAGCACACCTACGATGGTGAAATCCCGGCTGTCCAGCCGCACGGTTTTTCCGATCACATTCCGGTCCGCTCCGAAGTGCGATTTCCAAAGCGAGTAGCTCAGCAGCAGCACAGGGCTTGCGCCGGCCTTTGCTTCGCCCGAAATGAAGCGCCGCCCCAGGATGGGCTGCACACCTGTCATGGAAAGGAATTCGGGCGAAACAGCCAAACCGCGGATATACTCCGGCTGACGGATGCCGGTCAAATTGAAATCTGTAGGGAGCACCCCCGCCATTTCTGAAAATGTGCGGCTTCGAGCGCGCCAATCCTCGAAATTTGGATAGGAGACGCTCACATCGCCAACATTCGGAGTAATTTCATTCAACTGAACCAAGCGCGAGGCATCTTTGAAAGGCAGAGGACTCAGCAGAACGCTATAAATCACGGAGAACAGAGCGGCATTCGCCCCGATCCCCAACGCGATCGTCAACAGCGCTGTCGACGCGAAGCCGGGCGATTTGAGCAGGGTCCGCCAGCCATAGCGAAAGTCCTGCATCAGGTCTTCGAAGAGCGATACTCCCCTTGCTTCCCGGCAGTCTTCTCTCACTTGCTCCATGCCGCCGAACTTCATCCGCACCCGGCGCGCTGCCTCGTCGCTGCTCAGCCCCTCTTTCAGATACTTTTCCAATTGGCGTTCTGAGTGAAACTGCAGCTCATCTTCCATCTCCGACTCAACTGTTTCACGCCGCAGCAGAGAGCGCAGACGAATCCATAAATCGTTCAGCATGAGCGGTTCCTAAGCCGGGCCAAGAACTTCGGCCACCGCGGCAGTGAGTTTTTGCCACGAATCCTTCTCCGCGGCCAACTGTCCGCGCCCGGTCTTGGTCAATTCGTAGTACTTGGCGCGCCGGTTGTTGTCCGAAGTGCCCCAGCGGGCCTTGATCCATCCGCGGCGCTCCAGCCGGTGCAGTGCCGGGTACAGAGAGCCCTGCTGAATTCGCAGCACGTCGCTCGACATTTGCTGCACTCGTTCTGAAATCCCCCAGCCATGCTGAGGTTCGAGCGACAGCGTACGTAAGATCAGGAGATCTAATGTGCCCTGCGGCAAATCAATGCGCTCGTTCATGCCTTCACTACTCCCTTCTGCTTCTACAGGAGAGGATAGCAGAATTAATTGTCGAAGTGCAAGGGGAAGCACGCAATGTCAGTAGTGGTGAAGCGCGCCGAGTATCTCAGTCGCCGCGCAACGCCTCCATCGGATTCAGCGAAGCGGCTCTCCGGGCTGGGATGTAACTAGCGGCCAAGGCCGCCACAAGAATAACCGTTCCTGAAATGCCGTAGGCTAAGGGATCAACCGCGGTAACCCCAAAGATTAGTGGGGACATCCACTGGGAAAGTCCGCGCGCCAAAGTTAATCCGATCACGCCTCCGATGCATGTGAGTATCAGGCCCTGCCGTAAGAAGAGTGTTTTGACCATTCCAGGTTCAGCACCCAGAGCAATGCGAATGCTTACCTCTCTGCGACGCTCGACAGCGGCATATGCGAGAACGCCGTAGACGCCCACGATTGCAAGTGTCACCGCCATTGCTGCCGCAATT
>JBAUUG010000013.1:0-6274 GCA_049582585.1 Bryobacteraceae bacterium
GTATCGAATTAGGCCCTGTTCTGCGGTATGTGGCCGAACATTGCGGTCTCAAGCCGGACGCGATGGTGTACACGACCGGGTCGCACGACACTGCGTCCGCTGTGGCAGCCGTCCCGGCGTCTTCAGCCGATAATTGGTGCTACATCAGCTCCGGCACATGGTCCCTCATGGGCGTCGAAATTGAAAATCCGATCATTGACGACGCTTCGCTCGCGTCGAATTTCACCAACGAAGTGGGCGTGGGGAATAAGATTCGATTCTTGAAAAACATTCCCGGATTGTGGCTATTGCAAGAATGCCGAAGGGCGTGGGCCAAAGAAGGCCGCGAATACTCCTACGCCGAGCTGATTGAAGGGGCCTCCGCCGCAAAGCCGATGAATACGATTCTCGATCTCGATGAATTTGTTTCGCCCGGAAATCATCCCGAGCGAATACGCGAGTATTGCAGGATGACCGGGCAAGAGATACCGAAGGATGCGAGTTCCATGTCGCGCGTCATTTTAAGGAGCCTTGCTGAAAGGTACAAAGAAGTGCTCGAATCGCTGGAGAGGCTGACGGGCAAGCGCATCGACGCAATTCACATCGTCGGGGGAGGATCTCGAAATAAGCTCCTGAATCAGCTCGCCGCGGATGTGACAGGACGGCGCGTCCTTGCCGGACCCGCTGAGGCAACTGCGGTGGGCAACGCTTTGACGCAGGCGCTCGGCGCCGGCGATATCGGCTCGCTGGAAGAATTAAGGGAAGTGGTGAAGCGCTCGTTTCAAGCGGAAGAGTTCAACCCCCGGGCCGCTTCCCGGCCCGAATAAAGAACTGTTGCTTATCAACTGACGGGTTCACCGCCACATCGAAAAATCCCACCATCATTTCCGACCAGGTCTGTTCGCCCCAGGTTACGGCGGAATCCGGGTCCGGGTTGTGCGGGTTGTTCTTCGAATTGTCGAACGTCGCGACCGCTTGCAGCCTCGTCCCGGCTTTCAGTGGGATCGGCTCAGCCAGGCGATAGCTGAGCTGCCAAGAGAAATTGTAATGGCGGATGCGCAACAGCGTTCTCACTCTGCCGCCACCCTCGAGAATGTTGTATTCGAAGGTCTTCCCGCGCAGGTGCATGTGCGGGAAGAAACTCAGCAGGAGCGCGTCGTTCGGCAGCGTGCCCTGAACCTCCACACGGTGATCCGGATCCCCGGGGGGAATTAGAAAACGGTCATTAGTCAGCTGAAGAGTAAGCACGCGTTTCCGGGGCGGCTGCTTCGAAAACACCAGGCCGATGCTGGTCCTGTCTTCCATCGCATGCCCATGCGTTGTGTAATGCATCTGCAGCACGATGTCAGATCCGGCAGGCACCAGCTTGGCGAAACCTTCCGGCCATTGGTCGGGCAAGCTGCCCGGCGCGTACACCAATAAAATATCGCTCGTGGTCCACATGGCTTCGCGCCGCAACGCCTCGGTAGGAAGATCCTCGGCGCTGAACGGAACACCCACCGGCGCGCCGCGTAGCCACTGAGATTTCGGATCTCGAACATAGGCCACTGCATGATGCACCACCATCGGGTTGCCGGGCCGAATCTCCGACATGCGCACCCAACGGTCCTCTTTGAAATGCGTGGGGATGATGATGTATTGATACGGAATGTCTCCGGAGGCAGGAATCGCCTTCGCTTCCGGCATTTGGAGGACTATATCGGGTGCTTCGATATTCCAACCTTTCGTCCAATGTACTGGAGGAGGCGCATCATGCCGATCGCCTTCGGGAGCATGGGCGTCGGCCCAATTCGCAAGCGCCGCGATCTGTTCAGGCGTCAAGGAAGGGTCATTCGAGAACCGGCCGCAGCACGGATCCGCAAACCAGGGCGGCATGGTCTTGTTTTGAGTCACGTCCCGAATGGCAGCGGAAAACCGCCGAGCCTGCTGATAAGTTTCGAGCGGCATGGGAGCCATTTCGTGCTCGCGATGACAACTCTGGCAACGGGACTGGAGAATGGGAAGAACATCCTTATAAAAAGTGGGCGCAGTGGCAAATGCTGGGATACTCGACGTTACAAATAAGAAAGCACTCAGGAGCTCCAACGATTAGGTCTCTCAACCGGAAGATTAGCACCGACTTATGCCGCTCATAAGAACTGCGACTGAGCTAGATATTCATGCCATTGAGGAAATCTATGCGCATCATGTTCTCAATAGCGCTGCAACGTTCGAGATTGAGCCGCCCGATCGATCCGAAATGGATCGACGCCGGCTGGAGATCGTGTCTCGAGGACTTCCTTACCTCGTCGCGGAAGCGGATGGGGTCGTGGCCGGCTATGCGTATGCTGCCTCGTACCGGGCCCGGCCAGGATATCGCTTCACCGTTGAAGATTCCCTCTACATTCACCCTGATTTTCTGCGAAGAGGCCTAGGTCAACTGCTGCTGGCCAAGCTGATTGAGTTCTGCGAAGCGAATGGCTACCGCCAGATGATCGCCGTCATAGGAGACAGCGGCAACACCGCCTCGATTCGCCTTCACTCGAAATTTGGATTTCGCGAAGTTGGTGTGTTGGAAGCAGTCGGACGAAAGTTCGGGAGGTGGGTAGATACCGTTATCTTGCAGCGCGCGCTTTATAGCGGCAACCAACTTTCTGAGCTCAGCTCGTCTTCGCCTTTGCCGCCGGCGCAGGCGGGCACTGAGTTTTGAAACGATCGGCGTAGAATTCGTTCGGCATGCTGGGCCAACGCGGCTCGCGCTTTTGTTTGAAGGCCGCGTAGCCTTCCCTGAAATCCTCGCTCTCCATCAGCTTCACGCGCAGCGAGGCTGCTAACTCTCCCGCTTCCTTCGACGATTTCTCGCGCGAATCGTGGAAGTACTGCATACCCGCTGCAATTGCAGCCGGACTGGCCTTCGCCAACTCGCGCGCCAAACCTCGCGCTCGGTCACCCACCTCGGATGGCGCGCAGATCTGATGCACTAGCCCCCACTGCATAGCATCGTGAGCTGGAAACATGCGCCCCAGCAGACTGATCTCTAGGGTGCGAGCAGGACCCAACGCTGCCTCAACTGCCCGGTAGACCAGAAAGGGCCACAAGCCGATCTTGATTTCAGGCAGGCCGAATACCGCGCCTTGAGCGGCCAGGATGACGTGACCTTGCGCCGCCAAGCCCAGGCCGCCCCCCAACGCCGGCCCATTTACACAAACAACGATGGGCTTCAGGGAAGTCGCGCCAATAGTAAAAAGATCCTCGTGAATCGCCGCCAAATCCGCGCCATGCAGTTCGACAGCCTCATCCAGGTCCATGCCCGCGCAGAAAACCTGCCCGATCGCGCTGATCAGGATGCATCCCACATCCTCTCTCTCCTGCGCCGATGAGACCGCCTTTACAATTCCCGAGCACATTTCCCATGTCAGTGCGTTGCGCTTGTCCGGCCGGTTCAGCGTTACGTGCAAAACACGGCACTTGCAATCGGTCAGTAGATGCATGGCAATTCATTCCCTTACCCGCTCGCGCTCCCAAGACTTCAAGAGCTCG
Source organism: Bryobacteraceae bacterium (assembly GCA_049582585.1). Classification (GTDB taxonomy): domain Bacteria; phylum Acidobacteriota; class Terriglobia; order Bryobacterales; family Bryobacteraceae; genus Bog-105. Next base: position 3,499 of record JBAUUG010000013.1, read on the forward strand.
AGCGGCAAATGCTCGGGTTGCTCATTCGCGCAAGCAACCTCGAGCGCAAGATCCAGCACGCGCCTGGTGTCCTGCGGATCGATTATGGCATCGCAGTGACCGCGCGCGGCGGCATACTTTGAATCAAGCCAGCGCTCGTAATCCGCTCGTGTTTTGGCGATTTTCGTCTCGAGTTCTTTCGGCACGGGTTGGCCCGCGGCCTTTAACTTATCTAATTCCGGACCATGGATCGCCTGGACGGCTGAATCGCCTTCCATGACGCCGATTCGCGCGGTCGGCCAGCTGAACGTGAAGTTGGGATCGAAGCCTTGGCCCGCCATGGCGTAATAGCCGGCTCCGCTCGCGTGATTCACCGTCAGCACGATTTTAGGAACCGTCGCGCAAGCCATGGTCTCCACCATCTCTGCCCCCGCGCGGATGATGCCGTCCGCCTCCGCTTCTACACCCACCATGAATCCCGACACATCCTGCACATACAGAATAGGTAGCCCGCGGCGCTGAGCGTTCTCTACGAAATAAGCCACTTTGCGCGCCGATTCCACGTAAACAATGCCCCCGATGCGCGGTCCCGAATGAGTCTTTAAAAAGCCGCGGCGGTTTGCAATCACTCCGATGTTGCGCCCATTGAGTCTGGCTGAAGCGCACAGGAACTCAGGCGCATACTCGGGCTGAAATTCGACAAAGCTGTCCGCGTCGAGAATTCGATCGAGCAGGTCTTCCATGCGATATGGCAACCGATGATCGGCGGGAAGCACATCGTACAGGCTCTCGACGTTCAGTCGAGGCTCGACGCCATGATGCGTGGAAACGGGCTCGGGCATTTGCCGGAACTGCCGGCGTATCATATCGAGACAAGCGGCGTCGTCCGCGGCGCGATAATGCGCGACGCCACTGACTGTTGTGTGCATCTTGGCCCCTCCCAGCGTTTCCGCGTCGGTCACCTGTCCCACTGCGCCTTTCACCAGATTCGGGCCGCCGAGTCCCATAAAACTGACTTTCTCAACCATGATCATGACGTCGCTCAACGCCGGCAGATAAGCTCCGCCCGCGATGCATGGCCCCATGACCGCTGCAATTTGCGGAATGTGCATGCGCCGTCTCATTAGAGAGTTGTAGTAAAAGATGCGCGCGGCTCCGTATTGCCCGGGGAAAATACCGTCCTGCAGCGGCAGATTCACGCCGGCGGAGTCGACCAGGTAAACAATCGGCACGCGGTTCCGCATGGCGATCTCTTGCGCTCGCAAGATCTTGGTGATCGTCTCGGGCCACCATGCTCCGGCCTTGACAGTGGCATCGTTCGCCACAATCACGGCCGGCCGTCCTTCGATTTTGCCGACCCCGGTCACCACGCCCGCGGCTGGGGCCTGGCCCTCGTACTTGTCATACGCAATGAGCAGGCCGATTTCCAGAAACATCGTGCCGCTATCGATTAAATGCTCGACTCGCTCACGGGCGGTCCACTTTCCATCGGCGTGCTGCTTCTCAATCTTTTTAGATCCGCCACCCAAGCGAAGTTTCTGCTCCAGCTGGTGTAGGTCTTCGACGAGGCGACGCATATCACGCGCAAAATCCTGCATTCGATGCTCGATTAGGCCGTGCTCAAGAAAACCGCGGGAAGGTGAGCACCTGCTAGTCTAACAAGCATGTTGGGGATCGATGAGCGCGCGCTCCGGATTATATGGACAATCTTTCTGTTCGCGCTGCTGCTCGCGTTGCTCTATTACATCCGCCAAACGATTCTCGTCTTTGCGATCGCTGTTTTCTTCGCTTACATGCTGTCGCCGATTGTCGCCATCGTAGAGCGGTTTATGCCCAAACGGCGCACGTTGGCTCTCGCGCTGGTCTACATTGTGTTGATCGGCGCTCTCACCGGCATCGGCTTTGCGGTCATACCCACGATTGCCGAGGAAGCCACCAACCTCGTCACTCGTTTGCCGGCTCTATTGAATGCACGCACTTTCTCGAATTTCCCGCTGCCGTTGTGGCTTGAGCCGATGCGGGCCCAAGTCGTTATCGCTCTCAACCGTGAAGCCACCAGTCTTCAATCCAGCGTGGTGCCCTTTATCCAAGAAACAGGAACCCGTATTCTGTCCGGGCTCGGCTATCTGCTTCCCATCATCCTGGTCCCCATACTCGCGTTCTTTTTCCTAAAGGATGGCCGCGACATCCGAACCCTTTTGATCGGCGCGGTCGAAGACGGGCATGACCGCACTACCGTCGAATTGATCGTTGACGACGTGCATCTCGTGCTGAAAAACTACATTCGCGCTCTAGTTCTACTGGCGCTCGCGTCGTTTCTCGCTTGGACAATCTTTCTGAGCTTAATGCGATTCCCCTATGAGGTTTTGCTGGCGGGCATGGCCGGAATATTCGAGTTTATTCCTGTCTTCGGCCCCGCCGCCGCGCTGGTCATCATGCTGATTGTCTTTGGAGTCACCGGCTCGGGCGGGCTGGTCTGGATCATCCTTTTTTGGGGCTGCTATCGCGTTTTTCAGGACTACATCCTAAATCCTTACCTGATGAGCGCGGGTGTCGAATTGCACGCTTTGCTGGTTCTTTTCGGGGTTCTGGCGGGCGAGAAGCTGGCGGGCATACCAGGCATGTTCTTCTCGATCCCGGTCATCGCCATCCTGAAAGTGATCTACGGGCATCTAAGGGCCGCTTACACTCGCAAGGAACTGACCGCCGTTTGAGAGCTTCCGGGCGAAGCTATCTTACCTCGATCCGAAGCGATTCCGATTTCGAGTTTCCCGCTGCATCCGCGGCAGTGATCTTA
>JBAUUG010000014.1:0-4661 GCA_049582585.1 Bryobacteraceae bacterium
GTCGAATACGGGTGTCGCGAAGTGCAGGCCAAGCTTAGCGGCGGCCCAACCCAGGTGGGTTTCGAGAATCTGCCCGACGTTCATACGGGAGGGAACACCGAGCGGATTGAGAACGATCTCGACCGGAGTTCCATCGGGCATGTAGGGCATGTCTTCTTCGGGCACGATCCGCGCAATGACGCCCTTGTTGCCATGGCGCCCGGCCATCTTGTCGCCTACTGAAAGCTTGCGCTTCATGGCGATGTAAACTTTCACCAGCTTGATGACGCCGGGCGGCAGCTCATCTCCCTTGCGCAGCTTGGCGATTTTCTCCTCAGTGATCTTTTCGAGAACCGCGATTTGACGTGAAGTCATCTCTTCGATTTCATCGATCTGTTCGTTGAGGCGAGCGTCCTTCGCCGAAAGCCTCATGCGTTTCAGATCGCGGGCCCGAAGCTTCTCGAGCACGTCACGGGTGAGCGGAGTGTCCTTTGAGAGCAACTTCTTGTTGGTTTTATCGTCGTGGAGATCGGCGAGAACTTCCTTGCCCTTCAGCAGCTCTTCGAGGCGCTTAGCGCGCTCATCGCTGAGGATTCGCTTTTCATCATCGAGATTGCGGTGCAATCGCTCTTCCTGCAGCAGCAGGATTTGCTTCGACCTTTCATCCAGCTCCGCTCCCTTGCGCGAGAACACTTTGCAATCCACAACGGTGCCTTCGATGCCGGGCGGGCAGTAGAGCGAGGCGTCCTTCACATCGCCGGCCTTCTCACCGAAGATGGCGCGCAACAGCTTCTCTTCCGGGGTGAGCTGCGTTTCGCCTTTAGGCGTGACCTTGCCGACCAGAATGTCGCCCGGCTTTACTGTGGCGCCGATGCGAATGATGCCGCTCTCATCCAGATTGCGGAGGAACGACTCGGCGATGTTCGGAATATCGCGCGTGATTTCCTCGGGGCCGAGCTTGGTATCGCGCGCCTCGATTTCGAACTCCTCAATGTGAATCGAGGTGTAGTAGTCGTCCTTGACGAGTTTTTCGCTGACTACGATGGCGTCTTCGAAGTTGTAGCCGCGCCATGGCATGAACGCCACCAAGACGTTGCGGCCGAGGGCAAGCTCGCCAGCTTCGGTGCAAGGGCCGTCGGCCAGAACGTCGCCCTTCTTCACCCTTTGCCCTTGATGAACGATAGGCTTCTGGCTGATACAGGTGTTCTGATTGGAGCGCTTGAACTTGGTGAGCTGGTAGATATCGGCGCCCACTTCGCGGGACATCTGGCCTTCATGCGCGCCGCCTTCGACCCGCACGATTACCCGTTCGCTGTCGACTGAATCCACCATACCGGGGCGCTTGCAGATAATGACAGCGCCTGAATCGCGAGCCGTGACGCGCTCCATGCCAGTGCCGACGTAGGGAGCTTCGGCCCGCAGAAGCGGAACAGCCTGGCGTTGCATATTGGAGCCCATCAACGCGCGGTTTGCGTCATCGTTTTCAAGGAACGGAATTAAGCTGGCGGCGACCGAGACGAGCTGCTTCGGGCTGACGTCCATGTACTCGATCTCATCCCGATGCTTGAGCACAAAATTGCCTGCTTGACGAGCATTGACGAGATCGTCAACAATACGGCCGTCGTCATCGATCGTGACGTTGGCCTGAGCGATGATGTATTTGTCTTCTTCCCAAGCCGAGAGATAATCCGAGTGGGCCTCGAATTCGGCGCGCTGCTTTTTGGCGCTTAAGCCTCGATTGGCCTTTTCGATATTCTCTCGCGGAGCAACCTGGCCGACCTTGAAATCGGCGTCGCCGGGATTCAGGATTCTAACTTCATCCACCAGGGCGCCATCTTTGATGCGGCGATAGGGGCTCTCAATGAAGCCGTATTCGTTGATCCGCGCAAAACAGGAGAGCGAAGAAATCAAGCCGATGTTCGGTCCTTCCGGCGTCTCGATGGGGCAAATACGGCCGTAATGGGTGGGATGCACGTCACGGACTTCGAAACCGGCGCGCTCGCGCGAGAGACCTCCGGGGCCGAGTGCCGACAGGCGGCGCTTATGCGTAATCTCGGACAGCGGATTGGTCTGGTCCATGAATTGGGAGAGCTGGCTGGAGCCAAAAAACTCGCGAATCGCCGCCATGACCGGCTTGGCATTCACCAAGTCATGCGGCATGGCGGTTGACATTTCCTGATAAACCGACATCTTTTCTTTTATGGCGCGCTCCATGCGGACCAAGCCGATACGGAACTGGTTTTCGAGAAGCTCACCGACGGCGCGCACGCGGCGATTGCCCAAGTGATCGATATCATCCACCGCGCCGATGCCCTTGCGGAGCTTCAGCAGGTAAAGAATGGTGTCGGTGAAATCCACCTTGTCGAGAATTCGACGGTCCATCGGGCTTCTGCCCCGGTTCGCCGGATCATCCTGCCACTCCTTGGGCGCGAAGTCTGCGTTGTCGTGAATCTTGATATTGAACTTCATCCGGCCGACACGGGAGAAATCGTATTTGCGCGGATCGAAAAACATTCCCTGAAACAACTGCGTCGCGGTGTCGACAGTAGGAGGGTCGCCGGGCCTCAGCTTTCGATAGATCTCGAGTAGAGCGTCATTTTGGCTCTTGACGCCATCCTTGCGCAGGGTAGCCGAAATGACATTGCCGGCATCATCGCGATCGGGGAAGAAGATTTCGAAGCTTTGAATTCCCGCTTCGGCGAGCTTGCCGATGGTAGTCGAGGTCAGCTCGTGATTGGCCTCGATGAGGACCTCGCCGGTGGACATATCGATGACGTCGTCGGCTATGTAGGCGCCTTCGAGATCGTTGGAGGCGACTTCCACCTGCTCAATCTTGACCTTCTGAATCTCGCGGAATACCGAGTTAGTGATCTTCTTGCCCTGCGCGACTACCTGCTCGCCGCTCTTGCCGGTGATGGCGTGCGAGAGTTTCATGCCGATCAAGCTGTCGTTAACGCCCCAGAAGAGCTTATTGTTTTTCAGCGAGATAGACGAGAGCTTGTAGAACGCGCGAATGATGTCGGCGTCTTTCTTTAGGCCGAGGGCGCGGAGGAATACGGTTCCGTAAAATTTGCGCTTGCGGTCGATGCGGACATAAAGCAAGTTTTTGTTGTCGTACTCAAACTCGACCCAACTGCCGCGGTAAGGAATGATTTTGCCGAGGAAGTATCCTTGCACCTGCACGCGCTCGAAGAAAACTCCCGGCGAGCGATGCAACTGGGAAACGATGACGCGCTCAGTGCCGTTGATGATGAAGGTGCCGTTCTCCGTCATCAGCGGGATTTCGCCGAAGAAGACTTCTTGCTCTTTGATGTCGCGAACGGTCTTATTGCCAGTCTCAGGATCTTTGTCGTAGACGGTGAGGCGGATGGTGACTTTCAAAGGAGCTGCGTAGGTCATGCCGCGCTCCTCGCATTCGGCCACGTCGTATTTCAGCTGCAAGGCCACAGGGTCGCCGCAACGATTGCAGAAGGTGACGATGTTCTTATTGAAGGTGCCGCATTTATGGCAAAGCACGTCGCCGGCATGGAACGGGTCAGTACGAATCTCGGCGCCGCAATTGGGGTTCCTGCAGATGGTGCGGAGGTGGTGCAGGCCCTTGAGGTTTCCGCACTTGCACTCCCAATTCCCGATGGAGTAATCGACAAATTCCAACTGGCTGAGGCCGCGAAAATCCGAAATGGGAAAGACGGAGCTGAATACGCTCTGCAGGCCTGCGTCTTCACGCTCTTTCGGAAGCAGATCCATTTGCAGGAAACGCTCATACGAGCGCTTCTGCACCTCGATCAGATTGGGAATGGGTATAGAAGTCTTAATCTTTGAAAAATCAACTCTTTCGCGGAGGGAACCGCTTGACACGTTGGGCATCTACGCTTGTCCTTTAGGAAACCGATCAACCAGTGATGACATTTAGCAATTCGCTATTTGAAGCCGAACCGCGGTAATTAGCAGATTTCGAACATCGGCGGTGAACCAGGCGATCCACCGGCAAATGCTTGTGCGGTTCTTACGAAATCCACCGCACGAGGAGAAAAACTGATGAGAAAGATCATGAATGACGATAACGATTTTGTGAGCGCCGGGTCGGGTGCGGCACACCTAGCTCGGAAGGCAGAATGTAGGAACTAAATAAAAAGATGGATTCGGACATGCAAAAGCCCCGCTGACCTAAATAGATCCGCGGGAGAAAGCTAAAAAGAATGAGACAAAAATCCGATGCTGGACCGTTCCGGCTCGACGACTAGATTTAGCATAGCACATGAATGGCCAAGCGCGTCAACCGGGGTGTGCACCACTTTTTGCGGGAAGCGGACGAAGGAAGGGTGAGGTTTTGGGGCACGGAACTGGTTTGGCGAGGTTAGGCGGCTTTTTCGGCCGTCACGGCGGGGTTTTGCTCCCTCAAGAAGCGTTCCTTGCGTAATTCTTTGAGGTCGGCGCCGGTTTCGGCGTTGCCCCGCTGCGCTTCGAGGATGAAAACGCGCAATTCGTGCAGCTCCTGCTTGCGTCTTTGATCGGTCTCTTTCTTCTTTTGCGATTCGAAGCCAATTTCGACTCTGCGCGTTTCGGCTCTTAGCTTTAAGAGCTGATTCAGGCAGCGGTGGAAAGCTCGGTCGTGCGTGGTTTGATAGCGCAGATAGAGCGCGAGCTGTTTTTCGTTCCCGCAAAGCTGCGTTTGAGAGCTG
>JBAUUG010000015.1:0-3566 GCA_049582585.1 Bryobacteraceae bacterium
CTGTAGCGACCCGCTACCACGACTTGTTCGAAGGAAATTTGGCAGCAGTCTACGTTGGGACATTGGAAGGCCGCTTGGTGGATTGCAACAGCGCTTTCATGCGCATGTTCGGCTTTAACTCAAAAGAGGAAGCTCTTGCCTGCAATCTTAGCCGCCTGCACGTTTCGACCGAGTCGCGCGAGGTTTTCGTACGCATTCTCCTTCAGAGAAGACAGGTTCTCGACTACGAATCGGAATACCGCCGCAAAGATGGCTCGTTGTTTTGGATTCTCGAGCAAGCTAACCTTGTGACCGGCCACCGCGGCGAGCATCGTATTGAAGGCACAGCCATTGACATTACCCCTCGGCGCGAGATGGAGCATAAGCTGCAGATAGAAATCGCCGAACGCAAGCGCGCCGAAGAAGCCGCCAGAAACGCGAACGAAGCGAAGACCATTTTCCTTGCGACGATGAGCCATGAAATCCGGACACCCATGAACGGAATCATCGGAATGACGGAACTGGTTTTGGAGAGTGATCTAACATCCGGCCAGCGCGAAGAATTGAACGTCGTCAAAAGCTCCGCAGAATCGTTGCTGCTAGTGATCAACGACATCCTCGATTTCTCTAAAATTGAATCGGGCAAACTCGTTTTCGAGGAGATACCTTTCACGCTTGCTGAGACATTCAACGATGTCTACAAATTACTTCGTTTTCGTGCCCACGAGAAAGGTCTCGAGCTGTATTGCACTTTGGGCCAAGGAGTTCCGTCGATTTTGGAAGGCGACCCCGGCCGCCTCCGACAGGTGCTGCTGAATCTAGCTGGAAACGCCATTAAGTTCACCGATTCCGGGGAAATCCGGATTGCCGCGCAGGTAGATTCCCACCGCGGAGAACACATTGCAGTGCACTTTACTGTGGCGGACACGGGTATCGGAATCCCTTTAGAAAAGCGCCAACTCATCTTCGACGCTTTCACGCAAGCCGAGGACTCCACCACACGCAGATATGGCGGCACGGGTTTGGGGCTGGCGATATCTTCGCAGCTGGTCAAGCTTATGGGCGGTCGAATTTGGGTCGATGGCGGTTGGAGCGGTATTGGCAGTACGTTTCACTTCACGGCGAATTTTCGCATAGGGTCGGCCGTGCCGTACGCCGCGCCCGAGAAGAAAAGTGTCTTTTTCGCTCCTCTGCGATTGCTTCTTGCCGAGGACAATCCGGTTAACCAATTAATCGCTGTCAAGATGCTGGAGCATCACGGTCACCGCGTGAGGGTTGTCCCGAACGGGCAGGAAGCGATCGAACTCCTCAGCTCCGGCGAAAGCTTCGATCTCGTTTTGATGGACCTCGAAATGCCCATTATGGACGGGCTTCAGGCTACCCGGCTGATCCGTTCGCGTGAGGCGGCGGTGGGTGGTCACGTTCCGATCGTGGCAATGACCGCAAATGCTTTCGCGACGGACGAACAACGGTGCCTTCAGGCCGGCATGGACGCCTTTATTTCCAAGCCGGTGAGCGCGGCCAAGCTGTTACAAGCTATTCAAAGCGCTTCCCAGGCGCCTGCGGCTTCAATCGAGACGCTTTGCGAGTCGACTGCGTAAGCGCAACAGAGCGCTGACGGATCCGAGATCTGCTTCGTCAAGCTTTTCAACGATCCCGCACCAGATACTCGCGGATTTCAGCAGCCGCATGGCGCGCGCTGAGGCTCGCGAATGAGATCGCAGCTCCGGTTACCGGATCACGGCCGAAGACGCGATCGGTCCAGGAACGGCGATCTTCGAGATCCTTGTAATCACGCAGAATGTCGACGATCATCCGCAGGATGCGCAGCTTGCGGGGCTGCCGATATTGCGGCATGAAGACCACGTGACTAAATCGGCGATAACGGATTTCCTCAACGAATTCGGCTAGCGTAAGTGACCGTGAGAGGTTGAGAATGGCATTCGGTTCAAGCCCGTGCCTATCACCACCGGCGACAACTGGAAGGTTCACCTCCTGGGCTAGCTTGAGAACGCGATCATTCTCCTGCCACGACCGGAGCCCGTTCAGTTCCAAAGCGTGCAACCTGAGCCCCTGGGATTGCAGCAAACAACGTAAGGCCTCTTGGTGTGCAGATTGGCCGATTCCCTTCTCATCCCAGAGTGGATGATTCAGTACCAGCAACAGATTCGGATGGAAGTTCAGCATGTCCAAGAGGGCGGGGAGGGCGCTGTGTTCCGGGTCAGCGGTGAAGCTGTTGAGTTGCTCTATGATCGCGCCAGCGTTCTCGGGCGGGATATTGTGAACGCCTAGATGAAAGAACGTTGGACCAAATGGAATGGTCCATTCCGTGGAGATCGGCGCGAGATGGAATCGGTCGAGAACCCGGAGCCGACTGCCTGCGCGTACATTATCGTGGTCGGTAAGGGAGACCAGCGCCGGAAGCTGGAACTGCGTGTGGATCTGTTTCTCTTCGAGACGATATGCCTGTCGCGGATTGAGTGGAGGCGTCCAGAACGCATTGCGCAGATCGGGCGAGACACCACGGCCTACGGCATGGCTTACGGACACGGCTCCGATGATCCAGCGCGGGACCACGTTGAGGTTCTCCTCCGAGTACATGGTGTGGCTATGGAGCGAGACACCTGCTCGGAAATCTGAGTGAACCGAGCGTTTTTGCCAGAAGAACTGCAGCTCAGTGAAGGCTGTAACGGCCATCGTCTATGGATCCTCAAGATCAATATCGAGCAATCCTGTTGCTAAACGATGTGAGAGGCGTGAACAGGGAGTTAAAACGTTGTCAGAAAAAAATGTTTCTAGCCGTCTTCTTGCGAAATCAGTGCTTCGAAGAGCTTTCCGAACCAAGCGTATCGGCGGGAAAGCAGCCGCTCTCGGCTCTGCAAGAACGAGAAGCGAACCGGTGAGTAGGCCTCGAGACAAGTCAGGTATTCTCTGCTGTAGAACTGGCGCGCGTTAGCGACGGAACGGATGATCAGCGAGCGCGAGCTGCGCTTCAGAAGCTCCTTCCAAACATTTTCTCCGTTGGGAAGATCTTCCATGCGGAGCATCACGTTTTGCGCGAAGTGGAAGGTTTGATTCGTCAAGATATCGAGCGGCTCGCGCCCAGCGGTTCGAGTGAAGAGCGTCAGTGATCCGTTCTCCCGATCCTGATGCAGGTCCTGCAAATCGTCTCCCATTTGCAGGACGACGCCCCATTCGAAAGCAAACCGGGCTTGAAACTCAGTGAGAGATCCGGCAGCGAGGTAAGCATCAGCCAGAACCGAGGTCCCCCCTTTGGTGAAAGTCAGCTTCAGAACATCGATGTCACTGGCATTGTGGATCTGGCGAATACTCTGCTCCTGAGCCTCATGGATCGCAAGAAGACAATCGTAGACCTGTGGATACACCGACCGCGCGTACTGGGATTCAATCAACTCGATGCACTGCCATACGGATGTCTCAAGCCCATCCTCCGGCGGCAAAAAGTCGCCCGCCAGCCGCATGCGAAACCGCCGGCTGAAACGAAGTTTTGCTTCAGGCGAGATTTCCGGTCGATCGAGGTAATTATCGCTATATGGATAGAGCATGCTGTAAGCGAAAATTGCCGG
>JBAUUG010000016.1:0-4174 GCA_049582585.1 Bryobacteraceae bacterium
TCCTCGAGCATTATTTTTCGTAGCTGGGTCACAAGGACCTCCTTTGTGACCCAAACTATCCCAGCTTAGAAACCGCCGCTACTGCGCCCACGCGTAGCGTCTGCCGCTTCGGCTTCGTTCAAGTCGGATTTCCCGGAAGATCGGCCGGCAGATACCCGCGGGCGGCGTTGATAGCTGCTTCGACGTCGCGCGCCGCGGCATCGATATTGCGGTTCAGGTCGAATTGGAGAGTGATGCTGGTCTGCCCGAGCGAACTCGAAGAGGTCATTTCGGTTACTGAGGCGATGCGGCCGAACTGCCTTTCAAGCGGAGTGGCGACGGACGAGGCCATGATTTCCGGGCTTGCGCCGGGCAGCGAGGCGGAAACCGAAATGGTTGGGAAGTCCACTTGAGGAAGAGGCGAGACGGGAAGCAGGCGAAATGCAACCGCGCCCGCTAACCCGACTCCCACGGTGAGCAGAGCGGTTGCAACGGGCCTGTGGATGAATGGAGACGAGAGGCTCATGGTTAATCTCCTGCGGCAGGCGCGGGTTCCATTCCCGTTCCGGATTGATGGCCTAGCCTACGCTTCCGCCAGGCGGCAAATTTCGACGCGATCTCATCGAAGAATAAATAGATAACGGGCGTGGTGTACAACGTGAGAAGCTGGCTCAGTAACAAGCCGCCGATGATGGTGATGCCGAGCGGGCGCCGAAGCTCAGATCCCACGCCACGGCCAAAGGCCAGCGGGACAGCTCCGAGAAGAGCGGCCATGGTGGTCATCATGATGGGCCGGAAGCGCAACAGGGAAGCCTGAAAGATGGAATCATAAGGGCTCTTGCCCTGTTCGCGCCCGGCTTCAAGGGCGAAGTCGATCATCATGATGGCGTTCTTCTTTACGATTCCAATCAGCAGGACAATGCCGATAATGGCCACGACGGTCAGCTCGGAGCGGCAAACCATCAAAGCGAGGAGAGCGCCGACACCGGCGGAGGGGAGCGTGGACAAAATCGTGATGGGGTGAATATAGCTCTCGTACAAAACTCCCAGCACGATGTAGACGGTGACGAGGGCAGCGAGAATCAAGAGAGGCTCGTTGGTTAGTGAAGCGACAAAAGCCTGGGCGGTTCCCTGGAAGGACGCCTGCAGCGCGGCGGGAGGAGGCATTTCCTTGTCGACAACGTTTCGAATCGCGCTCACCGCTTCGCCGAGAGCGGCATGCGGCGAAAGGTTGAAAGAAACGGTGGTCGCCGGGAATTGGCCGAGGTGGCTGATCAAGATGGGCAGCGACGAGTTTTTCGAGCGGGTGAATGCACTGAGTGGAACGGGGCCACCGTTGGCCGATTTAATGTAGATATCGTCGAGATGGCTCGGATTGGTTTGAAACTGAGGCAAAACCTCGAGGATGACGTGATACTGATTCAACTGGGTAAACAGCGTCGAGACCTGTCTCTGTCCGAAGGAATCGTAGAGCGCGGCATCGATGCTTTGCGCGGTAATGCCTACGCGCATCGCGGTCTGGCGATCGATTGCCACCGAGGCCGCCAATCCATGAGTCTGCAGATCGCTCGCTACGTCCGCTAATTGCGGCAATTCCTTGAGCCTGGCGACAAACTGCCCGGCGTATTGAGCCAGCTCATTGGGATCCGGATCTTCGAGAGTGTACTGATATTCCGTTCTGCTGACGATGTCTTCGACGCTCAAATCTTGAACCGGCTGCATGTAAAGGGTGATTCCATCTACCTTCGCGAGCTCCGGCTGCAAGCGGCGGATGACGTTAGAAGCGCTGACGTCGCGTTGCGCGAGTGGTTTTAAATTGATCTGAACGCGGCCGGCATTCAGCGTGGTATTAGTTCCATCGACACCGATGAAAGACGACAGACTCTCGACAGCCGGGTCTTTCAGGATAACGGACGCCATGCGCTGCTGGAGCGAGGACATCTTTTCAAAGGAAATGCTCTGATCGGCTTCCGAAACCCCCTGAATTTCCCCCGTATCCTGAACCGGGAAAAATCCTTTCGGGATGACGATGTAGAGCACAACAGTGAGGGCCAAAGTGCCGGCCGCGACAGCAAGCGTGAGATTCCTGCGCTTCAGCACCCACTCGAGTGTTCTGCCGTAAAAAGCAATGATTCTTTCAAAGACTTCTTCCGAGGCCTTATAGAAACGGCCCTGCTGCGCCTCGGGCTTATGCCGCAGCAGCTTCGCGCAAAGCATCGGGGTCAGGGTGAGCGACACGACCGCGGAAATGAGGATGGTGACAGCGAGCGTCACGGCAAACTCGCGAAAGAGCCTGCCGGTGATATCGCCCATGAACAGCAATGGAATGAGGACCGCGATGAGCGAGACGGTCAGCGATATGATCGTGAAACCGATTTGTTCGGCGCCTTTGAGTGCCGCTTCGAGCGGCGCTTCACCTTCCTCGACATAGCGCGTAATGTTTTCAATCATGACAATTGCGTCATCGACGACGAAGCCGGTGGAAATTGTCAGAGCCATGAGCGTCAGGTTATTGAGGCTATAGCCCAGCAGATACATCGCGCCGAACGTTCCAACCAATGAGAGCGGCACGGCCACGCTCGGAATAAAGGTCGCCGCGAGGTTTCGCAGGAAGACGAAGATCACCATCACGACGAGGGCTATACACAGCATCAGCTCGAATTCAACATCCGATACGGACGCCCGGACGGTTATGGTGCGGTCTGTCAGAATCGCGAATTGGATCGAGGAGGGAATGGTTGCCCGCAGCCTGGGAAGAAGAGCCTTAACGCGGTCGACGACCTGGATGATATTGGCGCCCGGCTGCCGCTGGATATTCACAATCACGGCTGGAGTCTCATTCATCCATGCCGCCTGCCGGATGTTCTCCACGCCGTCTAAGACTTTCGCAACGTCCTTTAACATCACCGGTGCGTTGTTCTTATAGGCCACGATGACCTGGTTGTAATCCTGCGCGGTCAACAATTGGTCGTTATCGTTGATCTGATAACCCTGATTGGGCCCATCGAAACTGCCCTTGGCTGAATCAAGGCTGGCGGCTGTCAACGCAGTATGTAAATCCTCGAGATTCAATCCATAGGAGGCCAATTGCATGGGATTGGCCTGAATGCGGACAGCGGGTTTCTGGCCGCCGCTGATGGTTACCGCTCCCACGCCGGACAACTGTGAGATTTTCGCCGCGAGGCGCGTGTCGGCGTAATCCTCCACCTGCTGCAAAGGCATTTTTTTCGAGGTAAGGGCCAAGGTAAGAATGGGAGCATCCGCCGGATTGGTCTTGCTGTAAATGGGCGGCAGGGGCAGGTCAGTAGGAAGATAAGTTTGAGCTCCGTTGATGGCAGCCTGCACCTCCTGCTCGGCGACATCGATATTGAGGCTCAGTACAATTGCAGCGTGATCACCGACGCGCCTTGAGAACTGGTCGATAACATCTGGTTCAACCCGGGCACTTCGCCGAGCTGCCGTTCAAGCGGAGCAGTGATAGCGGAGGCAGTAACGTCCGGGCTCGCGCCGGGATAAAAGGTGACAATCTGCATAGTGGGGTAATCGACCTCAGGCAGGGCCGATACCGGTAGTTGCTTATAAGCGACTATGCCCACCAGCAGAATGGCGGCCATCAGCAACGAGGTTGCGATGGGCCGCAGTATGAAAGGACGCGAGGGGTTCATTTGCTTTTCCCGGGATGCGCCTCGGAAGTTTGCGGCTGCTGCGGGTTTTGCGAACTGGTTTCTTTGGCGGCGGAATTCGGCGGCGCGGGGGCCGGGGTGGTGGGCTTCCGAATCACCACCTTGGTGCCGTCTTGCAACCTGTCGAAACCGTCAGTAACCAGCGTTTCCCCTGGATTGACGCCGGTCGCTGCCGCCGTATTGCCCTCGGTGACTGCGATATTGATGTTACGAGCTTGTACCGTCTTGTTGGCGTTGACGACATATACGAAAGCCACATCGTTGTTTCGCTGAATGGCGGCGGTTGAAATCAGATTCACGTTCTTCAGTGTTCGGACGAGTAACTTCGCGTTTACGAATTCGTTGGGAAAGAGCTTGAGATCGCGATTCGGAAAGGTCGCGCGTACCCGAACCGTTCCTGTCGTGGTGTCGATCTGGTTGTCGAGTGTCAGCAGCGTTCCTTGCGCGAGCTCGGTTTGGTCTTCGTGATCCAGCGCATCGACGCGCAGCTTGTGCCCCGCGCGCATTTGAGT
>JBAUUG010000017.1:0-6133 GCA_049582585.1 Bryobacteraceae bacterium
CGGATGAGCCGCCGATCAACTTGGCCGATGGCGGCGCGATTCGCGGCGGCTTTCATCCCGAGCTTGATGAGCTGCGCGACCTCAGCCGTAACACCCGCCAATACATCGCGGCGATCGAAACGCGCGAGCGCAGCCGCACCGGCATCCCTTCCCTCAAGGTCCGTTTCAACAACGTTTTCGGCTTTTACATAGAGATCTCGAAAGCCAACCTGCCGCTCGCGCCCGCCGGCTACGAGCGCAAGCAGACTCTGGCCAACGCGGAACGCTTCACCACGCCCGAGCTGAAGGATCTGGAAAACAAAGTACTCGCAGCCGAGGACCAGATTCGCACGCTCGAGACCGAAATTTTTCAGGACGTTCGCTCCTTCGCAGCATCCTACGGCGCGCGCATTAAAACTGCCGCGGCCGTGATCGCTCAAATCGACGTCACGGGCGCACTAGCTCAGGTCGCCACGGATAACCGCTATCGCCGCCCGCGCTTCTCAGACTCAGGCGAAATGCGGATCGATGCGGGCCGCCACCCGGTCATCGAAAAACTGATGGAACGAGACGCCATGCGCTTCATTCCAAACGATTTGTACTTACACGCGTCCAAAGAGTATATAGGAGTAATCACCGGGCCCAATATGGGCGGCAAGTCGACGTACCTGCGGCAGGCCGCATTGATTCTGATTCTGGCTCAAGTTGGATCCTTTGTCCCCGCCGAAGCCGCTCTGTTGCCCGTAGTAGACCGGGTTTTCACCCGAATCGGCGCGTCTGACAACTTGGCGCGGGGACGCTCCACCTTCATGGTAGAGATGACCGAGGCTGCTGCGATCTTGAATACCGCTTCAAATAACAGCTTTATAGTACTGGACGAGATTGGCCGCGGAACCTCCACTTACGACGGTTTAGCCCTGGCTTGGGCCATGGTTGAGTACATTCACGAGCGAATCAACGCCAAAACCTTATTCGCGACCCATTATCACGAGCTGACAGAGCTGGCCGATCAACTTTCCGGCGTAAGAAATTTACACGTTGCCGTAAAAGAATCAAACGACCAGATCTTATTCATAAGAAAGGTAGAACCGGGTCCGGCGGACCGTAGTTATGGCATCGAAGTGGCCCGTTTAGCAGGTTTACCCCTGCAAGTAATCGAGCGCGCGAGGTCTGTTTTATTGCATCATGAAGTAAGGGAACACTCGCTGACTGAGGAGTTGACCCCGGGCGAGGCGAACAGCCCCCTACAAATTAGACTTTTTGAGCCCGTGAATCAAGGGCTCGCCGATCGGATCCGGACGTTGGATATCAACGAGCTGCGGCCGGTTGAAGCATTGCAGATTCTGCAAGATTTGCAGCAAGAGTTGCTAAAGAGATGAGAATAGCAGGCATCATGAGCGGGACTTCGCTCGACGGAATCGATGTGGCGATCATCGATATTACCGGTTCGGGCTTCAGGGCCAAGATTAACGTCCTGACGAGTCATTCGGTCCCCTACCCCAGAAAGATCCGTGAAGCGCTTCTCGCCATGTCGAACATGAACGCTTTCACGGGAGATATTTCGCGGCTGAATTTCCTCCTCGGTGAATTATACGCCGAGGCCTTGGAAGAGACCGCTGAGCGTGCGCAGATTCCGCTTGATTCAATCAAGCTGATCGGCTGTCACGGTCAGACCATTTTCCACGAGGGCCAGGGAGCGCAGTATTTAGGCAAGAAGGTCGCGAGTACGTTTCAGATTGGCGAAGCGAGCGTAATTAGCGAACGCACCGGCATCGACGTCATTTCTAATTTCCGTGAAGGCGATATGGCGGCCGGCGGCAAGGGCGCGCCGTTAGTGCCGTACCTCGACTACATGTTGATTCGGCATCGCGGGCGCGGACGCGTGGCGGTGAACATCGGCGGCATTGCGAATCTGACCGCGATTCCCCCCAACACGAGCACCGATCGCGTAGTCGCTTTCGACACTGGCCCCGGCAACATAATCATCGATCAACTGGTGGCGCGAATCACGCAGGGCGGGCAGACCTTTGACCGCGACGGCGCGATCGCCGCATCGGGCGAAATCGATCCCAAGCTGCTCGCGAAGCTGCTGCGCGACAAGTATTTTCGCGCCAGGCCGCCCAAGACCGCGGGACGTGAGCAGTACGGACCCGAGTTCGTCTCTAAGCTTCTCGATACGGAGCTCAGCAGCGAAGACTTAATCGCAACTGCGACGGCGCTTACCGCTGAGAGCATCGCTCTCTCAGTACGCAATTTTGTGCTTCCCGAGATGCGGGTTGACGAGATCTTCGTCTCCGGCGGCGGCACTCACAATCCAACCATGATGCGCATGCTGCAGAAGGCGATGGGCGTTATCCCGGTCAAGGAAACAACCGAAGTCGGTCTGGACGTGGATGCAAAGGAAGCCATCGCGTTCGCGGTCATGGCCTATGAGACCGCGCATGCGCGGCCTTCGAGCGTTCCCATGGCGACCGGGGCCAAGCGATCGGTCGTGCTTGGAAAGCTCAGCCAAAACGGCCCCACCCGTAACGGCGATTCGAATGGCACTGCTCGAAACGGTTTAGGCTCGGCTGCTCACAAGCAGGCAGCAACCCGCGCGTCAAAGGTGAGTCGTTCGGCAGTCTCTTCGAAGGCGAAAGCCGCAGCACGATAAAGCTCCTGGAGCGCAAGCTGACGCCCAAGTTCGCCGGATTCTAGTGACTTTAGTCGAACTCGCCCATCCTCCGCGCGCGCATCTCAAGAAGCTCGCTGCGAAGCTCGTGATTAACCACCGGGGGATTGTACCGCCCGCGTCACTGCTGACGTCCTCCGCCGATTGAGTCGAGATCGGCAATCATCTTGGCAGGAAGTTGCAGCATCGCAGCCTTGAGATTCTCACGAAGATGTTCGAGTGAAGAGGTTCCAGGGATTAGTAGAATGTCGGGCGAGCGCTGAAGAAGCCACGCAAGCGCGACCTGCATCGGCGTGGCCTCGAGTGATGCTGCTGCTGCATCGAGCGCCGATGACTGCAACGGACTGAATCCTCCCAGCGGGAAAAACGGCACATAGGCTATGCCCTGCTTCCCGAGGTCGTCGATGAAGCCATCATCGTTTCGGTGCGCCACGTTGTACAGGTTCTGCACGCAGACGATCTCGGAAATCTTCTGAGCTTCAGTCAGCTGCTGGGGACTGATGTTGCTCAGGCCGATATGATGAATCAATCCCTGCCGCTTGAGCTCGGAAAGCACAGCCAGCGGTTCTTCGATGGATCCTTCCGCCGGCGCCATTATTCCTCCAACCCGGAGATTAACGATATCCAGCTTGTCGAGCCCGAGGTTTCGGAGATTGTCGTGCACCGCATTGATCAGTTCTTGACGCGAGCGAGCAGGAATCCACGATTTGTCTTCACCACGGCGAGCACCCACCTTCGTGACAACCACCAAGGCGTCCGGATACGGATGAAGCGCCTGCTTAATGATCTGATTGGTTACGTGGGGACCATAAAAGTCGCTGGTGTCGATATGGTTCACGCCCCAAGCAACGGCTTCTCGCAGAACGGCAACCGCACCGTCAATGTCACGCGGCGGTCCCCACACTTGTGGACCGGCAAGCTGCATCGCGCCATAGCCCATGCGGTTAATGGTCATCGATGTGTTCGGGAGTGTGAAGCTGCCGCAGAGGTCCATCTGCTTCGTCATTTTGTTTCATCTCCGATTTCAAGCCTTGAACATTTAATTCACCGTACCGCGTCCGAAGAGACAGACGCTTTGTAAACTAGAGAAGATCGCTCCAAAGAACCGCGATTCCCTCGAGATTAATGAAAATCTGTCATTTCGACGCATTTTCCGGCATTAGCGGAGATATGGCCGTCGGCGCGCTTGTGGATGCCGGCGCCGATTGGAATGCGCTCGAATCCGCCCTGAAGAGCCTTAATTTGGGCGCGACTTTCCGGCTCGAAAAGACTAAGCGCAAAGGCATTGCCGCATCAAAGTTTTCAGTCGATACTTTGAACGGCGAGAAACATCGTCATTTGCCGGATATCGAAAAAATCATTCTCGATGGGGAAATTTCAGAGACGGCGCGCGCGAATGCAATCAAAGTCTTTCGCAGGCTTGGTGAAGCGGAAGCCAAGGCGCACGATATTTCGGTTGAGAAGGTGCACTTCCACGAAGTGGGCGCTGTCGATTCCATCTGCGATATTGCCGGCGCGTGTGTCGCATTGGATCTACTTGGGGTCGAGGAAGTTTACAGCTCGCCTGTCAACGTAGGAAGCGGGACGGTGAGCACGGAACACGGCGTTCTGCCCGTGCCCGCGCCTGCAACTGCCGACTTGTTGAAGAACCGGCCGGTTTATTCGGCTGGGCCGGAGACGGAACTGACTACGCCCACCGGTGCGGCTCTGCTCACCTTGGCGCGCGAATTTGGCGGCCTCCCCGCCGTGCGGATTCTCTCGCAGGGTTTTGGCGCAGGCAGCAAAGATTTTCCAACCCAGGCGAACGTGTTGCGGGTGCTCATCGGCGAGCTGACGCGAGCGCCGGAAGCCACTTCCGTGACCGTGCTCGAGGCGAATCTAGACGATTCAACGCCGCAGGTTCTGGGTTATGCGATGGAACGGCTGCTGGAAGCGGGCGCGCTGGATGTCACGCTGACGCCCATCTTCATGAAGAAGAATCGGCCGGGCACTTTGGTATCGGTGGTTGCCGCGCTGGAGCTTCGCGAGCAGCTCACCGCGATTTTATTCGCTGAGACCACAACGCTTGGCGTACGAATGTTCGAAGCCGAGCGCCGGGTGCTTGCCCGCAGCATGACGGACGTCGAGACATCCTACGGTAAGGTGCGCATCAAGTACACCGAAATTGGCAGCTTCGCTCCGGAATATGAAGACTGCCGGAGAGCCGCCGCGCAGCATGGCGTACCGCTGCGCACGGTGATCGCCGAAGCGAATCAGGCGTATCGCAAACACCTCAACTCTTAACGGAATTCAATGAGCCAAGGCAAGTACTACCTCACGACACCTATCTACTACGTCAACGCCGCGCCCCATATCGGACATGCATACACGACCATTGCGGCGGAAGCGATCGCGCGCGTGAAGCGGATGCAGGGTTATGAGGTGGTGCTCACGACCGGGACCGACGAGCATGGCACGAAAGTGGAACGCGCGGCTCGGGCACAAGGCAAGACGCCCGAGGAGTTTGTCGGCCTCATCTCGAATGAGTTCCGCCGGGAATGGGAGAAGCTCGATCTTCAGATTGACCGCTTCCAGCGCACTACCGCCGGCAATCATGCCAAGCTGGTCAACGCGCTATTCAACGCTTGCAACACAAACGGATACATCTACAAAGGCACGTACACGGGCATGTACGCGGTGGTCAGCGAATCATTCGTCAACGATGCCAAGCCCGGCGATATCGATCCGGAAACCGGCAAGCCCTACGAAGAGGTCACGGAAGAGAACTATTTTTTCAAGCTTTCTAAGTTCACGGAGCGGCTGCTCGATTTCTATGAAGCTCATCCGGATTTCATTCAGCCGGAAATCCGGCGCAATGAGGTGCTGGCGTTTGTTAAGCAAGGCCTCTCCGATCTTTCTATCACGCGCACGAGCATCAAGTGGGGAATCCCTGTTGAAGCCGATCCGTCGCACGTGTTTTACGTGTGGTTCGACGCGCTGACCACCTATATCAGCGCCGTGGAAGGCGAGAACTGCTGGCCGGCCGATCTGCACCTGATCGGGAAAGAAATTTTGCGCTTCCATGCGGTGTATTGGCCGGCATTTCTCATGGCTGCCGGATGGGAGCTGCCCAAGCGCGTTTTCGCTCATGGCTGGCTGTTGTTTGAGAACGACAAGATGAGCAAATCGCGCGGCAACATCGTACGTCCGGGACCGATTGCCGAGGTAATGGGCGTCGATGCTCTCCGCTATTTTCTCCTGCGAGAAATTGTGTTCGGGCAGGATGGCAGTTTCAGCTTCGATGCGCTGGTGGGCCGGTACAATTCGGATCTTGCGAATGGACTTGGCAATCTGGCCAGCCGGACGTTGAGCATGATTCAGCAGTACAGGAACGGTGTTGTCCCGGCGAGTCGCGGCGATGAGGCCATCAGCCGAACAGTGGGTGAAGCCGTGTCAGGCGTGCTTACTTCTTACGAATTGTTCGAGTTTTCGCGCGCGCTCGAG
>JBAUUG010000018.1:0-5775 GCA_049582585.1 Bryobacteraceae bacterium
GCGCGAGCGTGGACCACGTGTTCAAAAACGGCCGATAGTAAGCTCCCAATTTCGTGAACATCTCCGCGCCCTGGTTGTATTCCCCGCCGACAATCACAACCCGTCCGTCTGCCAGAACGGCAGATGCGAAATAGAGCGGAGCATATCCCGCCGGCAAAGTCGACGTAAGGCCCCACGTTCCGTTGATGTAACTGCCGGTCGAGTCCGGAGTGAAAATCTGCCAGGTGCTGAAAGTGGTATTATCCTGGACAAGAATCCTGCCATCGGTCAGGAGCAGCGACAGCCGCGGAGCAATAGCGGTGGGTTGATGGGTCAGCGCCGTCCAATGGGCTGCCCCTGTTACGCTCGGAGCTTTCCCAGGTTCCTGCGCGGGGCTGAACGCCGCGCACACCATCAGAGCGCTGAGTGCGGTTCCCAGCGTTTTCAAATTATTGCAGATTTGCATTGACATTCCTGTTTCGAGATTTACTAGGGTCAATGGATTGTATCCTCGCGGCACTTCGTAAGGCTAGGGCCAGGAGTACTACTTACCTAGCAGGGCTAAGCGGGAAAGCGGAAGGATTGGGATTTGGCGGGAAATGATGCGAGAACGCTCTAAAGAGCGTTCTCGCAACTTATGCTCCTGGCGCTAGTACGCTGCGAGAGCAGCGTCTTCGGCAGGTGTCCTTTTCCCGCCGCCATCCGGGCAGGTGCACGGATTGCAGCTGATCACCGGGCACGTGAGTCCCGAAGATGCAATTAGGATCGTCATGGGAGCGGAAGGGATACCGTTCGCCACGACCACCAAACTGGCTTCGCCGGCTGCAGGTTGGCAGTTCCCCGGCGACGAGCCTCCCACGTCGAATTGCGTAGACACAGCTGCACTCGACTGCACGCCCATATAGCTGTGATTATGCGTTCGGCAGTAAGAGACGGCTCCCGTCGAGTCCGTGATGCGCACCAGCGGGTAATTGGTGGCCATCTGCTCGTCATCTCCGTAGTAAGCCCCCTGGCTCATTCCATTGAAGCGCTTGCCGGTAACGATGTACGTAGTGCCGACTGACATCGCTTGCGGAGTGCAAACCGTGAGAGCGGCGGTTGGAACGCCGGCGCTGGTTTCCACTGCAGTGATGGTTGGCTGCCATGCCTGTTGGTAAGCTGCCTCAGCCGTTGATGGCGTGTAAATTTCGACGTCTCCCGAGCCATCGGCGAACCAAATCTGGCCGGTAGGCAGCACGAGCATGCTTCCGACATACGAGGGATCGCCGGGACCGTTCGGAGTGTTGGGCTCTGGAACTAAACTCGAGCCGGTATACTTGAAAAACTTCCCACCCGGCAGGTAGAGACCGGGACTGGCGAAGACCAACACGCTACCGTTAGGCAATATAGCCCCGGGACCATCGGCGATATCCAGCCCCGTCGCGCCGCTTCCGGGAAAACTGGGACCTTGATCCCAGTAGCCGCCGTTAGAGCCCGAGGTGTTTGTGAAAACTGCGGTTTGGCCAGTAGTCCCGTTATTGCAAGGGAGACCCTTACTTGTGTCGCCCGAGGTTGGGCACGCGCCCGTGGCGAAAACGGTGCCATTGGGCCGCAGTACCGCCGGTCCGACTTCTGCTGAGTTTGGATCCGCCAGCGGGGATAGCGTGCTCCCGGCAGTCTGCCAAGTACCCGAGCTTGTACCTCCATTCGGGAGATATCTCTCGGAATTCGTGCCGTTTTCAGCATCAATGGCGAGAACCGTCAGATCCGGAAGCAGCACCCAAGGCTCTTCATCGTTTCTGTCGGCCTTTCCAGCCGGAGTGAATGCCGTCCAGTAATTCGTTGTATCGTCGAGACATTGATGGTTAGGATCCAGGATTGCAACGTCCGTGCTCAGCGGGTCTTGCACCATCCACTTCTCGGTCGAGGCAAGAATGATGCTGCCTGCATCGCCTTCCCCGGCTCCGTTTGTCGGATTGTGCGTAAGGGGAAGCCACTGGTTCAAAAAGGGCCGATAGAACGCCCCTAATTTCGTAAAGGCCTCCGGGCCGTTGTTGTATTCTCCGCCCTGGATAACAACACGTCCATCGGCCAGCACCGCCGATGCGTAATAGAGCGGAGCGTATGTCGTCTCGCCTATCACAGGCAGAGTCGACGTGAGGCCCCATGTCCCCTTGATGTAACTGCCGGTCGAGTCCGGGCTGAAAATCTGCCACTGGGGAGTGTTGCCCTCATGTACGAGAATTCTGCCATCAGTCAGGAGCAGCGACAGATTCGCACCAGCAATGCCGGGTGCACCGGGGGGTTGATTTGTTAGAGGGGTCCAGGTACCGGTACCGCCGCTTGTTGAAGCCGGGGCTTTCTCTGGTTCCTGTGCAGGGCTCAAGGCCGCGCACATACTCAGAACGGTCAGCCCCGTTCCAAGCGCTTTCAAGATTTTGCCGATTTGCATTAACTTCCTTTTCTAGAGTCGATTAACTTCTTTTTAGATTTACTACGGGAAGAGGAATTATACCCCACGGTGTCCCTAAAGGCTAGGTGGTGCAGTACTAGGCTTAGTACTAGCCGCTGCGCCGTGCAAAATTGGACTGGCAACCACTCCTCCCTAACGGTCGTGGCTCAGTACGTATCTGCAAACACTCGATCCTGGTTCTGAGCCGCGCACGTCAGTAAGCGGTCTTTTTGAATTATTGACACGCTTGCTTCTCGGCCAGCCGCTTTTCTGTGCGCTCGCGTACTTCCTCATGGCTCAGGAGTTCGCCTCTCCCTATAGATGCAAGACCCTTCTCTACCTCGCCGATAAACCATTCGTCGTAATCGACGAAACGCTCAATCGCTTCACGGGCCAAGATTTCGGCGTTGCTGCCTCGAGCCGCGGCCATTCGGCCCAATTTGGCTTGCACGTCAGGGTTCAGATCGATTTCCATAATGCCTAAAGGCCCTCACCGCGCCCTCAATCCGAGACCCACTTCAGCAACGCATTGCACGGCCGGGTCAGCGGATTGTCAAAATGATTCGGGCTGATTCTTACCGAATAACCCACGCGGCCGGTCTCCTGAACCGTGAATTCGTTGGCGAATACAACCTTGGTTCCCTGCTCCTCAATCGGCACCAGCGGCAAGGTGTACGTACTCTGCAATTGGCCGTTCACGCCGATGCGCCCGATCACCGCTTCGACACGCACTTCGGAAGCCTGCAGCCCGGCAAGATCCACGGTTGCGCGCAGCGGCACCGCCGAGCCGCTCATCACCTGATCCCCCGGCCCCTCGCTCAAATCGACAAATTTAATCAGATGCCAGGTCTGATTCATCCTTGCATCCCACATGGTCTTCTTGCGGGCTTCTTCGAAATCTGCTTTGGAGAGGCTGGCCCACAGGTCGTGCGCAGGCTGGTATAGCTCCGACATATATTCGGCAACCATGCGCCCGGCACTGAACCTGGGCGTGATGTTCGCCATCGACGTCATCATCCGGCGAACCCACTCCACCGGCAAATCCTGCTCGGAATGCTGATAGAAGAGCGGAACGATATCGTTTTCAAGGGTCGAGTAAATAGCGCTCGCGTGCATATCGTCCTGGTCTTCGGAATAGGTCACCCGATCGCCTATAGCCCAACCGCCGGATATTTCGTAAGCCTCATCGAACCAGCCATCCAGCACGCTGAGGTTCAACACGCCATTCATCGAGGCCTTCATGCCGCTGGTGCCGCAAGCCTCCTCGCCCCGCCGAGGATTGTTCAGCCATAGATCGACACCCTGCACCATCTCCCGCGCCACCTGAATGCTGTAGTCTTCGACAAAAATCAGCCGCTTGGAAATTTCCGGATCGCGCGAGAGACTCACTATCTCGCGGATCAGCGTCTTGCCCGGATGATCTTTCGGATGCGCCTTGCCTGCGATCACCACCTGCACCGGCATCTTCGGATTATTCAAAAGCTTCTTGAGCCGGTTGACGTCACGGAACAGCAGAGTGGCGCGCTTGTACGTCGCGAACCGCCGCGCGAAACCGATGGTGAAGACATCCGGATCGAGCACTTCCTGCAGCCGCCGAACTTCAGAGGCCGACGCCTTTCGCTGCTGGGCCGAATTCACCGCGCGCTCACGCACGTACGCCACCATGCGGCGCTTCCGCTTGCGATGCATCTCCCACAGTTCCTGGTTCGGAATCTCGTGAACCAGCTCCCACATGCTCGCGTCTTCCAGGCGCTCCCGCCAGTCCGGCTGCAGGTATTGATCGTAAAGACTCGCCAGGTCCCCGTTAATCCAAGTGGGCGAATGAACACCGTTAGTTACGGAAGTGATGGGCACTTCCTCCATGGGAAGCCGCGCCCAGAGATCCTGAAACATGTCCTGCGAAACGCAGCGGTGCAGAGCACTCACCGCGTTGCGGAACGCTGAAGTATTCAGCGCCAGCACGGCCATCGAAAACCGCTCGCTCTGATCGTGAAGGTTCTTCCGCCCCAGCGCCAGCAGCTTTTCAAAGGGGATCCCGACCTGTTCGCAGTAGCGTTGGAAATATTCGTAAACCAAGCTCGAATCGAACAGGTCGATGCCCGCCGGAACCGAGGTATGCGTCGTGAACACGTTACTGACGCGCGTGGCCTCCAGAGCTTGTTCGAACGTGAGTCCGTGGTCCTGCATCAAAATCCGGACTCGCTCAATCGCAAGAAACGCCGAATGCCCCTCATTCATGTGATGAACCGAAGGTTTCACGCCCAGCTTCTTCAGCGCCCGCAGGCCGCCGATGCCAAGCACAATCTCCTGGCGGATACGCTTGTGAATGTCGCCGCCATACAACTGATCTGTAATCTCGCGATGCTCGGCCGACTTGTTTTGCGGAATATTGGTATCGAGAAGATACAGCTTAATGCGTCCAACGTCGATGTGCCAGACCTTGATGAATACTTCCCCGCTTGGCAGAGACACGGTGACAATGATCTCTTCGCCCCATTCCCCTAAGCAGGGACGCACCGGCAGAGTGTAAAAGTCGTTCAGCGGAGTGCGCTCTTGCTGCCAACCGTCGGGATTCAGATATTGCTGAAAGTAGCCGCGCTGATACAGCAGGCCTACGCCGGTTAGCGCGAAGTCGCTGTCACTGGCAGCCTTGAGGTGATCCCCCGACAATATCCCGAGGCCTCCGGAGTAAATCTGCATGCAGTCGAGCAGCCCGTATTCCATCGAGAAGTACGCAATCTGCGGGGTCGATTCCGATGGCACAATAGCGCGCAAATAGCTGTCATGACGCTCACAGGCGCGCTGATAGAGAAGAAGGAACCGTTTATCAGCCGCCTTGACATCGAGCCTTTCCTGCGAGATGCGGCCCAGCAGCTGAATGGGATTGTGATTCGACTCCTTCCAAAGGGTCGGATCCAGGCGTCGAAACAACGAACGAATCGTATGATCCCAGCTCCAGACTAAGTTGTATGCCAGCTCAGCCAGCCGATTTAGGGCAGTCGGTAACGCAGGGCGAACTAAAAATTCTTTCAATGGTTGAATCTGGTAGGGCATAAAAGAAAGGAACTAGAGGGTGGGTGGTAGGGGCCGGGCCATGCCCGGGCGGTTTGCGAGATCTGTATCTATTATCACACGTTGACGCTCTGCAGTGGGCTCACGGTTGATCGCTTACGCCATCCACGTGTGCAGTACTCATGTGCATGCCGTGATCGGCGGCGAAGCCAGGCCGGAACGAATGCTCTCAGCTCTGAAGGCGTATGCCACACGCACTCTTCGCTCCAGCGATGCATGTCCGAGAACAAGATATTGGGCGTATCACGGCAGCACCCGATATCTGTGGAACCAGGCAAGTCTCAAAGCGGCAG
>JBAUUG010000019.1:0-3166 GCA_049582585.1 Bryobacteraceae bacterium
GATTGCCTTGACTGCTTCTTCGAGCAGCCGCTCATGACGAGTAAATAGGTTTTCTGGCACGATTTAATTGTCCCGATCAAAATCGAGCGTCACATGGTCCGTCACCGGGTAACTCTGGCACGTCAAAATAAAACCACGCGCGATCTCATAATCTTCAAGTGCGTAATTAGCATCCATATCCACTTGCCCTTCAATAAGCTTCGAGCGGCAGGTGGCGCAAACACCGGCCTTGCAGGAGTGGCGCAGATCGATTCCGCGCCGCAGCGCCGCATCCAGAATACTCTCGGTCCCTCTCTGCATCTCGAACGCATATTGCGCTCCATCGACGATCAAGCTCACCTGGCATTCAGCCTCGGGCATCAATGCGCTGACGTCGCGCTTCCGGCGCCGTTCCGATTCCTTGACCGTAAATAGCTCGATCTTGATTCGCGATTCCGGAAAGCCGAGCATCTTCAGCTTTGCCGAAACGTCATCCACCATGTCTTGCGGACCGCACAAGAACACGATGTCTATTCCTTCAAATCTGCAAAACTGCCTTAGCAGCTGCTCGCATTTTTCGCCGGTGATTCGGCCGTTCAGCAAATCCACATCCTGGTGCTCGCGCGTCATGATGTGAACCAGGCTGAACCGCCCCATGAATCGATCTTTCAATTCAGCCAGCTCTTCGCGAAGTATCACGGTATTAGAAGCGCGATTGCCATAGAACAGCGTGAAGCTGCTCTCCGGCTCTGCAAGCAGCGTGGTTTTGACGATTGAAAAAATTGGCGTGATTCCGCTGCCCGCGGCGAAAGCAACGTAATCGTTTTTATTCTCAGCGGAAAGCTGCACGTGGAAGCGCCCGTCAGGCGGCATGACCTCAAGCGTGCAACCGGGCTTGAGATTTTCGACAATCCAATTGGAAAAAACGCCGCCAGGCGTCCTCTTGATAGCGACGCGCAGCGAATCGTCCTGCACGGCGGAGCAGATCGAATAGGACCGCCGGACTTCCTCTCCATCAATGCTCGCGCGGAACGTGAGGTACTGACCTTGCAGAAATCGGAACTCTTCGCGCAGCTCCGCGGGAACGTCTAACGTGACCGTGACTGCATCTCTGGTTTCATGCTTGATCCCGCGAACAGTCAATGGATAGAAACCGCTAATGGCGCTTGAAGACATCGAAAGGTTCCAAGCAAGAGCGGCACTTGTAGAGAGCTTTACAAGGCGTGGATCCGAATCGGCTGACCAGCTCCGTTGCATTCGATCCGCATTGCGGGCATGTAACGGCAGCATCGCGTATGGAGACAAGTGAGGGCGGCGGTGCGATTCCATACGTTCGCAGCCGCTCCTTAGCTTCTTCCGTCATCCAATCCGTGGTCCACGCGGGAGAGAGTTTGGTTTCGAGGCGCAGCCGATCGATTCCGTGCTCTTTCATGACGACCTTGATATCCGCCGCGATTACTTCCATTGCAGGACAACCGGAATACGTCGGCGTAATGGTGACAATCAGCTCGCCTTCGTCTTCACTCCAGCGCACATCCCGAACAATGCCCAGATCGACAACCGAAAGCACCGGAATCTCCGGGTCCGCAATCTCCTTCAGCCAGTCCCAGATCTGCGTAACCGTTGGTTGCGCCGCTACCATTGAGCCCCCGGATACGTTCGCTGTAGAAACTGCATCTCGGCCAAAAGATAGCCAAGCTTCTCGGTGTGGACGCCCTGTTTGCCGCCGCGCTGCATCCAATTTCCTCCGGGCATTGCGAGAGTTGCCCCTTTAAAGCTCTTCTCGATGTGATCGAGCCACGGCTTCCGCAATGCCGACAGATCAGCGCCAATCCCGCGCTGCAACATCTCAATATCGATCTCGTCCATTTCGAACAATTCGCCCGTGTACATCCACAAATCGTCGAGGGCGGATTGCATCCGAGCGTGGCTTTCTTCCGTTCCATCGCCGAGACGTATCACCCAATCCGTGCTGCGCTCCAGATGATAGGTAACTTCCTTCAGCGCCTTCTCCGCGATCCCCGCAATGCGCTCGTCCTTTGAGCGCTGCAATTCCTGGAGCACGAAAAAGTGCCAGGCATCGAAATAAAACTGCCGGGCCATGGTTTGGCCGAAATCTCCGTTGGGCTGCTCCACCAGCAGGGCGTTCCGAAATTCACTTGTATCGCGCAGGAACGCAAGCTGGTCTTCATCACCCGCCGAAGAGAGCCAGAACCGGGCCTGACCAAGCAGATCGAGCGCGACATTTGTCAAAGCAATATCTTCTTCAAGAACCGGCCCGTGCCCGCACCATTCCGAAAGCCGCTGACTCAAGATGAGACAGTTATCCCCGAAGCGAAGCAGGTACTCGAATAATGCGGCGTCTCTAGAGATTTTTCACTTCCTCAGGAACTTCATAAAACCCTGGATGCCGATACACCTTGCTGTTCGCCGGCTCAAACATCGACTCCTTGTCACCGGGACTGCTTGCCGTAATGTCGGAAGACCGGACCACCCAGATGCTGACTCCTTCATTCCGGCGCGTATAGACGTCGCGAGCGTTCTTCATCGCCATCTCCGCGTCGGGAGCGTGCAAGCTGCCGACGTGCTTATGAGCCAAGCCATGCTGGCTTCGCACGAACACTTCCCAAAGAGGCCACTCGTTCATCGTGCTGCCTAAGCCGCTTTCCGCTTGCCCCGCTTTTCGGCGTAGGCCGCTGCCGCCTCGCGCACCCATGCGCCTTGCTCGTGGGCCTCCGTCCGCGCCCGCAGCCGCTCCCGATTACACGGCCCGTTCCCTTTTAGAACGTTGTAGAATTCGTCCCAATCGATCTTCCCGAAATCATAATGGCCCCGCTCCGCGTTCCATTTCAAATCAGGATCGGGAATCTTCAACCCGAGATATTCCGCCTGCGGAACCGTCTGATCCACAAACTTCTGCCGCAGCTCATCGTTCGAAAACAGTTTGATCTTCCATCGCATGGATTGCGCGCTGTGCTTCGATTCTGCGTCAGGGGGCCCGTGCATCATCAAAGAAGGCCACCACCAGCGATTCAGCGCATCCTGAGCCATGGCTTTCTGCTCGACCGTCCCGCGAGTGAGCGTGCGTAGGATGTCAAATCCCTGCCGCTGATGAAAGTTTTCTTCTTTGCAGATGCGTACCATTGCGCGAGCGTATGGGCCATACGAACAGCGGCACAGCGGAATC
>JBAUUG010000020.1:0-8728 GCA_049582585.1 Bryobacteraceae bacterium
AAATCGGAATCCGAATGGCTTTAGGGGCGACCGCGGGGAATGTACGGGGGCTTGTGATGCGGGCCGGCATGAAATTTATTGTGGTGGGCGTCGGGGCGGGACTGGTGGTTGCCTTCATTCTCATGCGGCTGATGAAAAGCCAGATTTACGGCGTAACGTCCTACGATCCAATCACGCTTCTTGGAGTGATGGGGATTCTTGCGCTGGTTGGCGTCGCAGCATGTTATCTACCCTCCCGGCGCGCTACTCGGGTTGATCCGACGATTTCGTTGAGATATGAATAGGGCGCGGCGGGGAATGGATCGCCACTTCGCAAACCCGAACGTCATGGTTTAGCCGATTCCTGAGTCCAATGCTAGGAGGATTCTATGGCCGACGATAAGAAGTGCGCCCACCCAGCCTGCAATTGCCGGGCGAAAGAAGGAAGCGATTACTGCAGCACGTATTGCGAAGGGGCAGGGAAGATGGCCGAGATCGAATGCAAGTGCGGGCACCCCGGATGCTCGTCCACTGCAAAGCTGTAGCAGCGATCCGGTCAATGCTTCGGCAAACTGGACAAGTACTTTCCCCACGCCGATCTTGCGGCGGCTGAGAAGGCGTGCATCTGCGAGTAATCGTCCGACCACGTCGTATACATGAGGCCGATAACACCGGGGATTCCCGTCGCCTCTGCAACTTCCTGTTGCGCTGTCAGCGCGCCGTTCCCGTTGTCGTAGTAGCCGGCAATGATCTGTCGATGGGCAATCGGCTGGCGTGAATCCAGCCCTGAGAACCAAGTCAAGGAATCTTTCAGATGATCTAGATTCCAGTTCATTATGGTGACGCTCGAGGGAACGCCCTTCCAGGAACCTGCAATATCCCCTTCCGCGTAGAAATAGTGGCCGTGGGCGTTGTGATAGGGATCGAACATGTCGTTCCAGATGTAGAGTGGAGATCCGGGAAACACGGATTCATACAGGCTGACGGACTGCCCCACGCTCCAGGCGAGTAATTGGCCCGCACTCATGTGCTTAGCCCTGCAACTGGCGCAAGAGTTCAGTTGCCGCATTTCGTCATAGGCCATGAGAATGCCACTGCCAGCGGGCACGACCTTCTTGACTGCGCGGGCATTCCGCTCGAGCCATTGCCAGACGCCGGGCTCCGTGAGACACATGCCGACCTGGTCGTTGTAGGGAACCGGAAAAACCGAGTAGGAGTCGATCGCGACCACTTGGCCCGGCGAGAGATGCGTTCCAGCGGGAAGCGTTACAGAAGGAGCATCGTGATAGAGGTGAAATGAGGCCTCACCGGACGCCATGTACGGATCGCTTATGTAGTTGTAATCCGCACCCTCCCGATAGACTTTATCCGGATCTTCAAAATCGTAAACCTTGATGGGCGCACCCGCGCGTCGCTCAACGTAGACCAGAGCGGTCTCCTCAACTTGTATGTCATCAAACCAGAGGGTTCCGGCACTTCCTCCCCAAACACCCAGATAAAGATAGGCTTCCGTGCTGTCCTGACTGTCGAATGTGTAATCGAGCGATGTCCAATCATGATTGCCGCCGGCGTTAATAGATGCGTTGAGCCGAACCCTGTTGAGATCGGATGAATCGAGCACCGATACCATGGGAGATCCTCGGAAATTCGAGGATTTGAAGAAGAGGCGGAGATGATACTGCCGCCAAAGCTTCAGCGGCAGCTTTTGACGAAGACGAGCGTTGGCCGGGGCGTTCACAATTACCGCGGAGGCCTTCCCGGCGTGAGCGACGGTACTAACTCCGACTCCGGGATCGTTCAACTCGAACCAATCCGTTTTGCCAAGTTCAAAGCCGGAATTGGCAGTACCGGGGAAGCTGTTCCTGAAGGTGAGGCGTTTTCCCGAGGCGTCTACCTGGAATCGCGAGCCGGTGACCCGTTGCGCCTCCGCCCAGTTCTTATTCACGCGAAGAATGTCGTTTGACCAACCGAACGGCGCCCCCAGCGCGATCACTTTCAGATGTTTTTTCGCGGCGTACTTCATCACCTCATGCATGCGATCTTCGTTATCAGCCGGCCAGGAGGGATTGCCCATGAAATCGAAGCTGCTGTCCCAAAACACAACGCCTGTGTAGCCGGCGCTTACCGCCTTGTCGATAAGCGCTTTGCTCGAATCGACTGCATCATCGGTGACCAGGTAGCTGTGATGCCAATACCACAATTCCGGAGACGCGGGCGGCGTTGGCTGAGTTTGCGCAGTGACGCCAGCGCTGAACAAGGCGAGCAAAATGACGAAGCGGAGGCTGGACCGGGTCATGGGGAGGTAGCGGTCCTCAAAATTCATTTTAGAGCGTGTTTCATATAGAAGGCTTAGGGATACTTTCCCGATATGTTATCAACACTTGACATGACGTTAAGTATACGTTACACTGGCGGTGACTTGAATTGAGGAGGTTGAAATGGCCTACAGAGAGAAAACCGCGTGGCTATCACTGATCGCGATGGTGGTCACCTTCGGCCCGTACTTTACCGTTGTTGCGTCGGGCTCCCACTCCGGCGAGGGAATGCCCAACCTACGCCAGCTCGGACTGTTTGCCGTGGCAGCGATTGTGCAGATGCTCATCCTTGGTGTCGGTCATCTGGTCCTCCGTCGCGTATCCGCACTGGACTCGCGCTCGACACCGGATGAACGGGATCGCGCAATCATGAGCCGCTCGGTCCGTTCGGCTTATTATGTGCTGATCGCCGGGATGATCCTGGTGGGCTGCGTCATGCCCTTCCACTCCAGCGGATGGACGATCATCAATGCTGCGCTTTTCATGATCGTTGCTGCTGAGATCGTTCACTACGGCGTAGCGGTGTTGAGCTATCGCACGCAGGCATGAGGGAAGGATCGATTTCCAATCGGATCCGCATCCTTCGCTTCCACAACGGCGAAATGTCGCAGGCCGAGCTTGGTCAACGCATCGGCGTGACACGGCAGACGATTGCCGCGATCGAGGCGGGGAAATACTCGCCGTCATTGGAGGCTGCGTTCCGTATCGCCAGCGTCTTCAATGTGCCACTAGGGGAGGTATTCCAGTGGGAGTGGAAGACCAAGCATTGAAGCAGGCGTTTCAAGGTTCGGAGCGGAGAGATAGGCAACAGAACTACCGGGCAGATAGGTGACACGCCGGTAGCTGTTAGTTTGCGGGTCCGGCAAACAGCAGCAGGTTCCCATCCGGATCCTTGACGACGAAATTCCTGGCGCCCCAAGGCTGCTTTTTCAGCGTCTGGTGAAAGGCAGCACCAGCGGACTGAAACTCGAGAAACAGCAGCTTGATCTCCTCCGCTGTAGCGACGGTCATGGATACCGACAACAGTTCCTCCCGATCACGGACCGTGGACTCGATTACCGGTCGCTCGACGCACCTTAAATTGAGACGCGCCGCGTCGCGGCCGAGCTGTGCATAGTAGGGAGGTCTGCCGTAACTGAATACCAGCGTAAATCCTAACTTTTCACGGAAAAATTCGCATGATCTCTTGATATCGGTGACGAATAGTTGCGGCTCTGCACAGACAATCTTTGCTTTGGAGGGCGATGATTTCACCTTGGGCGACGTGGCCGGAAGTCCAGTTTTCAGGGCTTGCCAACTATCGAAGCCTTGCTGTCTTGCGACCATTTCTTGCGCATCGCTTAGCTTAAAGCTCGCCGCAAGAATCTCGGTGTCGGGCATATTCAGGAAACGAGGCAAAAGCTCGCGGATTTGTGCGGCGACGGGATAGTGGCGTTCGCGATGCCACCGCAACATGAGCTTGGCTTGCTTTCTGAGGTTCTCTAGATTGGGCATGTAGGCCTCCACGATGAGATCGTAGGTGGGCATTGCCCTTCGGCGACCTGCCGTTGCATCCTACATGCGCAGATTACAGTATCCCATCAGCCCGGCTGTTTACTAAACGTCTGGCCCTCGTGTCCATAAGTAGAGGCTCGGGCATGCCCGGCCGCTACTCGGCGCCTTGCGGCGGATGAGTTCCCACGGCGTCGGTCGGCACCGGATTAGGCGGCGGATTTTGAGGCGCTGCCGGAACCGGTTGCGCGGGATTGAGAGGCGGAGGATTCGGCGCGGCTACTGCCTGTTGATTTCCAGTATTCGGCGAAGCACCCTGAGACGCCTTTAGTTTCGCAGTCAGCTCCTTCACGCCTGGGAGCTGCGATGAATCCCAACCGCCGCCGAGCGCCATGATCAGGGAAACGCTGGCGGTCATCTCACGAAGCTGGATCTGCAACTCGGTTTCGCGATTTGTGAGTACGGTGTTCTGCGCGGTTATAACGTTCAAATAGCTATCGACCCCGGCTCTGTAACGGGTCATAGAAAGATCCAGGTAACGATTCGCCGAGTTCACCGCGGTATGCTGTTGCTCTATTTCTTTCGAGAGAATGCGTAACGCGGCTAGATTATCTTCCACCGCTTGGAATGACGTAAGCACGGTCTGCCGGTAATTGGCTACTGCGGCCTCATAAGAAGCTTGCGCCTGTTCAGTGGCGGCGCGCCTGGTCCCGAAATCGAGGAGCGTCTCTGCGAACTGCGGTCCCAGCGACCAGAATCGGCTGGGCCAGGTAAACCACTCGAGAAAATGGGAGGTCTCGAATCCGCCTGTCGCATTCAGCGTAAGATTCGGGTAGTAGGCGGCCTTGGCGACGCCAATCTGCGCGTTGGCGGCCGCGACTTGGCGCTCCGCAGTGGCGATATCGGGCCGGCGCTCGAGAAGCTCCGACGGCAAAGCTATCGGGACGGGCGGGGGTTTGGGTACGAATGGGGCGACCGGCAATTCGAATGCAGCCGGCGGCTTGCCGATCAGCATAGCGATGGCGTGTTCATACTGAGCTCTCGAAACGCCAAGATCGGTTTGCTGAGCGGTTGCTGTGTCGAGTTGTGTCCGCGCTTGCGCAACGTCTTCCTCGGAATCGAGGCCGGTCCTGAATAGGGTGAGGGTCAGTTCCAAGGACCGCCTATAGTTTTCGAGAGTGTCACTCAGGATCTTCCGCTCCGCATCCAGCGCGCGAACCTGAAAATAATCTTGCGCAAGCTCAGACTGGCTGGAGAGAAGAGCCGTGGCGATATCGGCCGCGCTGGCTTGAGCTGTAAAGGCGTTCGCGGCGATGGTATTACGAACCTTGTGCCACAGGTCAACCGTATAGGAAAGATCAAGGGGCGCAGAATACGTGTTGATAGTGCCTGCTCCGCCGGACCCCACGGCACCCGTGGTGGTTGAGCTTGCACCAGCGCCTGTACCCCCGCTCGTTCCTGCAGCGGTAGGAACGACGCTGGTGGTCCGCGCGGTTTGAGAGAACCGCGAGTTGGTGTAGGTGCTGGAGACGGTAAGGATGGGAAACAGACCTGCACGAGCAGAGGCAATCGCGGTGCGGGCCGAGCGGAAATTCGCCTCTGCCTGGATGATGCTTTGATTGGAAATCCGCACCTGTTCCTCGAGCGCGTTCAGTTGGGGATCGTTGTACATCTCCCACCATTTGCCGCGGATCTTGTCGTCGCCGGGTTCAGCCAGCTTCCAGCCCGCTCCCTCCTTGTATTCCGCGGGAACGGCTTCCTTGAACGCGGAGGGCGCTTGCGCCGTGGGCTTTGCGTATTTCGGACCAGGGTTGCAAGCCGATAGAAGAAGGGCGAGCAATAAACAGGTTCCCGCTCCAACCCGTTCGCTTCTAGTTTTCAGTATCATCTGCTGCCTGCCTGATCCAACGCCGAAGATAGATAGGGCAATTGACGAGTTTGACGTCATGCCCGGCTTGTTCCGAGAAATACTCAACCGCCTTCCGATCCAACAGCGTCACTTCGCTGAGGTCTATGTAGATCCGCTGATGCGAGTCGCGAGCTTGGGAAATAGATTGATTCAGCTCCGACAAAGCGTCCTCACTGAATTTTCCGTTTAGGAGAAGCGTGATGGAATGCTCGGCCGGATGGGGCTCGGTTGTGATTGTGTAACGGGTTTCCATTTGGTTTCCTAGCTGGCGGGCCCGAGAGCGGGTTGGGGCGGCGGCTCCGGCGCGCGGCGTAGTCCTCGAAGCCACAAATTAAACCGATCCATGTACAGATAAATGACCGGAGTCGTATAAAGTGTCAGCGCCTGACTGACAATCAGCCCGCCAACGATGGTGATCCCGAGGGGCCGGCGCAATTCCGATCCGATTCCGGTGCCCAACGCAAGCGGCAACCCTCCCAGCATCGCGGCCATGGTAGTCATCATGATGGGCCGGAAGCGCAACAGCGAAGCTTCGAAAATTGCTTCTTTGGGAGTTTTGTTATCGCGCCGCTCAACTTCGAGCGCGAAATCGATCATCATGATGGCGTTCTTCTTTACGATTCCGATCAGCAGAATAATTCCGATGAGCGCGATGACGCTCAGCTCTGTTTTGGTGATCATCAGCGCCAGGATTGCGCCTACGCCTGCGGAAGGAAGAGTGGAAAGAATCGTAATGGGATGGATGAAGCTCTCATAAAGGATGCCGAGTACGATGGACACGGCGGTCAATGCAGCGGCGATGAGCATCGGTTCATTCGCAAGTGAAGATTGAAACGCCTGTGCCGTTCCTGAAAAATTGGTGTTGATGGTAGTGGGCATTCCCGCTTTCTGTTCCACTGCGTTGATGGCGTTAACGGCCTGTCCCAGGGCCACGCCGAGCGCAAGGTTGAACGAGATGGTGACGGACGGAAAAACGCCCGAGTGATTGACCGTCAGCGCCGCCGTACTGGGCTCGAAATGCGTAAACGTCGCGAGGGGAATAGGCGCGCCGCCGGCGGATTGCGCGTAAATTTCCTTTAGGCCATTGGGGTTCTGCCAGAATTGGGGCGCCACCTCCATCACGACGAAATACTGATTCATGGGAGTGTACGTTTTCGCGATCTCACGCTCACCGAAGGCGTCGTAGAGAATGTTGTCCAGAGTTTGAGGCGTTAGGCCTACCCGCGAGGCTGTATCGCGGTCGATGACCAGATTCGCTTCCAGCCCGTTATTCTGCTGGTCGCTGTTGACGTCGGTCAACTCGGGCATCTTTTTCATTAGGTTCACGAGCAGGGGCGCCCAGTGCGTCAATTCCGGTAGATTGTCGCTCTGCAGCGTGTATTGATATTGCGCGGCGCTCTGCCTGCCGCCGATGCGGATGTCCTGCGAAGCCTGCAAGAACAGTGTTACGCCGGGCACAACCGCCAGCTTGGGCCGCAATCGATTGATGATCTGATCGGCGCTCACTTTGCGCTCGTTTAGAGGCTTAAGAGCGAAAAATGCGCGTCCGGTATTGGTGGTGGTTCCTCCGCCTCCGCCGGTGAAGGCCTGAACTGTCGCGACTGCCGGATCCTGCTGCACGATCTTCGCCAGTTGCGTGATCTTTTTCTGCATGGCCTGAAAAGACGTGCTTTGATCTCCCAAGAAACTGCCGTTCATACGGCCCGTGTCCTGCTGGGGAAAGAAGCCTTTCGGGACGATCATGTATAGATAAATGTTCAAGCAGAGCGTGCCGATAGCAATGAGAAGCACGAGCGCGGAGTTGCGCAGCACCCATGCCAGGCTGTGCTCATAACCTTTGAGAATGAAAGTAAAGATTTCTTCGCTGGCCTTATAGAGCCTGCCGTGAGGCTTGTCATCGCTGAGCAGGCGGGAACGCATAGTCGGCGTTGTGGTGAGCGAGACCAGCAGCGAAACCAGGATAGTGACCGATAGAGTGACGGCGAACTCTCTGAACAAGCGGCCGATGATGCCGCCCATGAGCAGAATGGGAATGAAGACGGCGACGAGCGAAATGCTGATCGAGAGCACGGTAGAACCAATCTCGGCGGCTCCCTTCAGGGCGGACTCCATCGCGTTCAGGCCCTGTTCCCTATATCGCGTGATGTTCTCGAGCACCACGATGGCATCGTCGACAACGAATCCTGTCGAGATGGTCAAGGCCATGAGGGAAAGATTGTCGATACTGAACCCGCAGAGGTACATCACTCCACATGTGCCGATGATGGATACTGGAACCGCGACGCTCGGAATCAACGTCGAGCGAACATCGCGCAGAAACAGAAACACGACCAATACGACCAGCACGACTGAAATAATCAGCGTGCGTTCCACATCCTTCACCGATGCCCGAATGGTGACGGTTTGATCGAGCGTGACGGTCATGTTGATGGCTTGGTTGATGGAGGCGTGCAATTGCGGCAATGAGGCCTTTATCCCGTCGACTGTGTCGATGATATTCGCGCCGGGCTGGCGGAAAATGATCAACAACGCGGCGCGTTTTCCATTCGCCAGTCCCAAAGAACGGACCGTCTGCACGGAATCGCTCACCGTCGCCACATCGGAGAGTTTTACCGGAGCTCCATTGTATTTGACCAGGATGGGCCGGTAGTCGACGGCGTGCATTAGCTGATCGTTGTCTTCGATCATCCAGGTCTTGCTTTTGTCCGAAAAGCTCCCTTTCGCGGAGTTCGCGGTTTGATTCGCAATGGCAGTCCGAATACTGTCAAGGCTCAGCCCGAAGTGTTGGATTTGCGTCGGATTTATGTCGACGCGAACGGCGGGCGCTGAGCTTCCGCCCACCACTACTTGCCCGACTCCGGCGATCTGCGAGACCCTCTGCATCAGAATGGTGGAGGCGGCATCGTAAAGCATAGGCGGCGGCAGAGTGTCCGAAGTGAGCGCGATGATCATGATCGGGGATTCGGCGGGATTCACCTTCCGGTAAGTCTTAGGTCAGTATCAGGAGCGATTCGGCAGGATACACCTGCGGAGG
>JBAUUG010000021.1:0-5025 GCA_049582585.1 Bryobacteraceae bacterium
TGGTCGCGCCCCGCGTGGGGCGCGTGGATTGAAACGCCACATTCGCCGCCAGATTCATCGCGATTGCCGGTCGCGCCCCGCGTGGGGCGCGTGGATTGAAACGCCACGTACGCGATCACGCGCTGGCGCGCTTGCTGGTCGCGCCCCGCGTGGGGCGCGTGGATTGAAACACAGTACGGCAGAGCTTTGACAGCGTCAATCAAGTCGCGGCCCGCGTGGGGCGCGTGGATTGAAACACCTCGCGCAGCAGCAGCGCTTCCGACAGGCCGTCGCGCCCGCGTGGGGCGCGTGGATTGAAACAAAGACAACCCGCACGACACGTCGAATAAGTGGGGTCGCGCCCCGCGTGGGGCGCGTGGATTGAAACCTGGCCCGCCGGAACGCCAACCTTGCTGCGATAGGTCGCGCCCCGCGTGGGGCGCGTGGATTGAAACCCGTATTTATCGAGAATGGCCTTCCGTTCGGATTGTGAGACTCCACCCCTGTCCACGGCAGATCCGAAGCTGGGTTCCGGTCTAGGGGACCGTGATCGAAACTGTAACGCTGTGGCTGAGTACGCCTGCTGTCGCGGTCACCGTCACGTCTGCGGTCTCGCTGGCCGGCTGCACGGTTTCCGCGGTGGTACTGGCGCTCGTGCCATCGCCGCAGCTTGTCATGGTCGTCAACAGCAAAATGGCGAAGGCGCCGCTGAGAGCTTGACCCCTTCTCCGCGGCCACAAAAAGCCAGCCATCCCGCAAAACAACAAGAGAGTGCCGCCAAGCGCCAACGCTGCTCCGCCTCCCGTTCCAAAACCCCTCCAGCGAAACCTGCCGGGCGCCGCTGAAACTGTCGAAGCGGTGATGGTGAGAGTTGCGTTCCCGGAGCTCGAGACCGTGCCGGGAATTGAACAGGTGGTATCGGTCAGGGCGGCGGGTACTGAACAAGTGAAACTTACGGCGCCTGTGAAGTTGTCAACCGGAGTTATCGTAACTGTGGCTGTACCGGAGCTGCCGCGCGTCACCGTGAGAGTCGTAGGATTGATGGAAGCCTGGAAGTCGGAAGTCCACTCGTGCACCAGGTGGTACGCGTCAACAGAACCCAAGCCGGTGACCTGATCATATCCAGTGCCAGCAGAGTAGCCAAATTGGAATGGACTGGCGGCCGGGCAATCCGGCGTGCCTTCTTTGCAGGGCACAATGTTATTGCCTGTGGTGATGTCATGGAAGGCATCCGATGAGTACGAGGCCAGCGAATACAAGGTTTTGTTGATGTTGCCTTGGCTCCCGCCCAGCTGCTGATTTAACAGCGCGACAATGCCCGCAAAAGTGGGCGGGCCCATGGAGGTGCCGCCCACCACGTTCAGATAAGTGTTCGCCATCCGAAAATAGTTCACGCAACTGCCGCCGGAACAGATCAGATATCCGTCGTGATTAGGCGAAGCGTCGATCGCTATGTCCGGAACATCGCGCGCTGAATCGTTTGGCACGCCCGGTCCTACCTGCCAGCTCGGCTTCGGAAAAATGGTGCTCTTTCCTCCGCCGCTCGCATCCAGCCCATCTGTTGTGGACGTGTCGTTCCAAGCCTCTTCGGGAATATAAGAAAGCGCGGTACCGTTGTTGCTCGGATTGTTCGTGCTTGGCGCGGCGGCCCAATACGTCCCCGGCGTCCCATCCGGGTCATTGTAAAACTCCGTGCCTCCGACTCCCGTGACGTAAGGCGTGCTGGCCGGCGCGTCCACTGCAAGCCCCTGCGTGGCTTCTGTTACGACCGGTCCATTCGCATTGGTAGATCCATCGCAATCCGCGGCGCCGGAATCGCCCGATGGCGCTATTACGGTGATTCCCTGCGCGTTCGCCTGCTGGAACGTACTGCTTAGAGTATTGACCTCGGCGGTACCGAGCATCGACTCGCAGTTGCCGTAGCTGATGCTGAGCACCGGCGCGACATTGTTGTCTACCGCATAGGTCGCGGACGTGAACGCATCCGTCGAGTTCACGTAGATGATGGTCGCGTTCTTGGCTACTCCGCCGGACCACTCGAGGTCCAGATCCGCCTCGCTTAAATCGTCCGAGCTGGTACCCGGGTCTCTTCCGGTCAGGACGATGGTTGGATTGTTCGCCGGCAGCCCGGCCGCCGCCCGGAACGCCTCAATGTCGCTCAACGCAATATCGGTTTGTCCGGCGACGGCGATCTTCTGGCCGGTTCCGTCGATGCCGCTGTTGTAGAGCGGTGTCAGGTCGTAAATCGTGGCGAAATCCGCCGGAGTCAAGAAGTGATTTCCGCTTAAGCTCGACGTGTAGCGCGGGTTGATCGCGGTAATCATCGGCTTGCGCAGATGCGGCCGCGGATGGAAATCATTCAATCCGCGAACGCTTTCGACCATGCCTTCCAAGGCCTTCGGCAAACTCGGGTCGGATTGATTTGCGTAATGCGCCTGGCCGTTGTATAGGTAGCTGTGGATGGAAGTTTGAAACGCGGCCTGGGCCAGCGCTGCGGTCCCGGAAAAGGTGATGGCGGTGCGGCTTCGCGCAACCTCGATATTCGAGAAGCCTTGCTCTTCCAACCAAAAGGTCACCTTCTCGAGGTCTTTTTCGCTGAGGCCGAAACTGTCGGCGTATTCCTCCGGCGTCAGCCATTCGTGATATTGTTTCGATCCGCGCGTTTGTTGCGCCTCGAGAAGCCGCTGGAGTTGCTTCTTTTGCCCGGCGGTCATCGCGAAATGGATGGTGATTCGCGGCAGGGAAAGCGACGCATCCACGCTGCCTTGGTCCTGGGCCCGCGCAATCAGCGGATGGGTGTTGCCGGCCAGCTGGAAACTGCGGCCGTCGTCTACGTTTTCGTGAATCCGCACGGGCTGGCTGAAAGCAAACATCAGCGCCGCGCTGCCGAGCAATACCCAGACACCGCCGAAAATCGTTGCGATGCGAGTGTTTCTTCGCGCCATTGGGTGTATGACGCCCCGGCGGCTGCCGAGGTTGCGGCACCAGCTCCATACAATTGACTATGGCTTCAGTCCCGCAGGAATACCATTTGTGGTACTACGAGGAGGCAGTCTGGACGAAGACAACTTTCTTGGGGGTTCCGTGCCTGAAGTCTGTCTCCGACATGTGGAACTATCAGGAGATCTTGTGCCAGCTTCGGCCTTCGCTGGTCGTGGAATTTGGCTCGGCTGCCGGCGGCTCCGCACTGTTCTTCGCTGAAATGTTAAAGCTGGTTTCGCCGCGCGGCCGCGTCCTCAGCATCGACATCGATCACTCGCGGCTGGCGCACGGATTGCTTAAAAATCCCGACATCGAGTTCCTGCTCGGCGATACCACGGGTCCATCAGCCCGAGACCGCATTCGGCAAATGCGGCGCGAGTTTCCCGGGAACGCCTTCTTCATCCTGGACAGCGATCACGCAAAACAGCACGTTCTTCGTGAACTCTACCAGCTGAAATCGCTGACCGTTGCCGGGGATTACGTCGTCGTGGAGGATGGAAATATTAATGGACATCCGGTTCTTCCGAACTGGGGTGAAGGTCCCTACGAAGCTTTGGAGGCCTACTTCGCTGAATATCCGGAGGACTATAGGCGAGATGCGGAGCGCGAGCAGAAGTTCGGCTTCACTTTCGCGCCAGGGGGTTTTCTGATCCGCCGCTGATTCTGCCGTTGTGCCCCGG
Source organism: Bryobacteraceae bacterium (assembly GCA_049582585.1). GTDB lineage: Bacteria > Acidobacteriota > Terriglobia > Bryobacterales > Bryobacteraceae > Bog-105. The sequence continues at coordinate 3,642 of JBAUUG010000021.1, forward strand.
CGCGATGCCTGGCGGAATCGACGCGAACGGTGTCACAATTGAAGTGAATCGAGCGGAGGGAGGAATCGTGAAAAGCGCGACAAGATCGATGTTGAGCGCCTGCTTCGGTCTTCTCCTGATTCCACCGGGCTGGGCGCAATCAAGCGGAGAGCAGAACACCGTGACGCAGCAGACGACGACCCTCCAAAAGCAGAAACCGAATAAAAGCCCGGGAGCGGTGCACGAGATGGCGAACGGCGTGGGTGATGCTGGAGCGGGAGCGGGCAAGGGGGCGGGAAGCGCGGCAAAGGGCGTAGCCAAGGGAGCAGGCGACCTGGTAACGCTGCACCCCATCGATGCCGCGACGGACGTGGGTAAGGGCGTTGCGAGCGCGGGCAAGGATGTCGCCGTAGGCGGGGTGAAAGGCACCGGCAAGGTGGTCAAGGGCATCGGAAAGGCTTTTCGGCACCTGTTTTAAAAATCGAAACTCTTGCAGAGCTGACCCGCGTCTGTTATTCTGGACGAGTCGCCCGATGCAAAATGCGCCGGGCGCAACGATTGTCTGCAGCGAAATCGCTTTTGGGCTTGCGGCAATCGAGAAATTTTGATAAGTTAGGTGATGGGCGATGTTAGTCGCCGCGGGGAAGTCAGGTAGCAATTGAGGCTCAGTCAATGGATTGAGCATTTTGCGGACTCCATAGCAGTTTTCAAGCAGTCCTGAAGTAATTCCAAACTACCGTTCAGGGTTTAATCCCGAAATTTCTGAGGGTCTGTGTTTTTGAGACCTCAAACGGCTTTCGAGGCCGGCAGGAACTGGGTTTTGTGAAGCAATTCGCATCGTCCGGTTACTGCGCAGTTGTTTGACAATCTGGTTGGACGCAATGAAGTAATTCGTCAGACTTTTTGAGTAAAAGCCGGAGCGATTTAAATCCTTCCGCAAGGAAGGACGTAACTCAACAAGATCAAACGAGAGTTTGATCCCGGCTCAGAATCAACGCTGGCGGCGCGCTTAACACATGCAAGTCGAGCGAGAAAGGGGGAGCAATCTCCTGAGTACAGCGGCGTACGGGTGAGTAACACGTGGGTAATCTACCTTTTTGTGGGGGATAACCCTGGGAAACCGGGGCTAATACCGCATAAGCCTGGAAAGGGAAAGCCTCTATTTAAAAGATGGGGGCGCAGGAAGAGGAGCCCGCGGCCGATTAGCTAGTTGGTGAGGTAACGGCCCACCAAGGCGATGATCGGTAGCCGGCCTGAGAGGGCACACGGCCACACTGGCACTGAAACACGGGCCAGACTCCTACGGGAGGCAGCAGTGGGGAATCTTGCACAATGGAGGCAACTCTGATGCAGCGACGCCGCGTGAGCGATGAAGCCCCTCGGGGTGTAAAGCTCTTTCGGCAGG
>JBAUUG010000022.1:0-5227 GCA_049582585.1 Bryobacteraceae bacterium
TACGGAGACGGTGTGCCGGGCCGGAATAAAGTACTCACGGTCCAGCTTCAGGACGGTCTCTTTCAACGCGTGTGTCCCTCTGGTCCGGGACAACACCTTCAAATCCGCTGGGATGGTGATGTCCGACGCTGTCGCATTTTGAATGTCCACCTCGAACATTACGCCCGAATCTGGCGGTTCCGAAGAGATCGTAACACCGTGCTTCGAAGCGATTTGATCGACATCGAACACTTCGCCCTTAGCTTTCGTGTGCCGTTTTGGCGAGAACGTACCGCCATACTGAGCGACGTCGGTGAAGTCGGGGGCCGGTCGCGGGGGCTGGTTGTAGGTACCGCCGTTCTTAGCGGCGAAATCCGCATCGAGGGTGAATCCCGCCGGAGGATTGGGCGCGGCGTTGTAGGTACCGCCGTTCTTAGCGGCGAAATCCGCGGCGTCGCTGAGGTCACGCGAGCGCACCGCCGACATGAACTGGTCGGGCGTGAGTTCCACCAGAGGGTGAGCCTCTGCATGAACGACGCGCAGCGACCTCGTGTCCCACTCATTGGAGGGCTTCACGTATAAGAACGCTATTGATGCAATAGCTGCCACAACCAAAGTCGCAGCTGTGCCGCCCACGAGCGCCCGAATGGCGATGCGCCTCCGCAGGCGCAGTAAGTGGATCCCTTGCGGCATACCCATTTCCACAAAGGATAGTGGCGACATTTGCTTTTCCTCTCTGCGGGCGTCGCGCAACCCCTCCGGTCAGCGTCAGGCTGAACTCTAGGCCGCTCGATCGAACCAATCTCTCGGCCTCAAAATGTGAAGGGCCGAACCTACACATCGTTTCGCAAGTGCACGATTGCCCAGTCTAAGCTGACGCGCCGTGGCTCGTATCCATCCCGCCGCGGCGCCAAACTGCGGAACGTAGGGATGAAATCTCGGATCCAACTTCGAATATCCGTCAGTCCAAATGACCATTCGGTCGACGGCTAGCAATTCGCCAATTTCATTTGTACACAGGTTCGAGTTTCCTAGCTTCGACCGCAAATCGAGGAGCCGCCCAATTACGAATCTCGCATCCCAAAGCATCCGATTCGCCTCACTTCCCGGTTCTCTCTTGAGACCCGAATTCATGGTGGCACGGCCGGGTTGTCGATCGATCTCAGGAATATCACCTAAGTCGTTAGGATGACAAAGGAAATTTTTTGGGCTGTGTCCGTGAATCAAGCTCCGGAGTAGAAATCGGGGTAGGCGGAGTGGTGGCACGGGGCGAATTCCCTTAGCATGCGGGGATGCGCCGTGGGGCGAAACATCTCGTCGTATGCGGCGTCACTCTCGTAATCGGAAAAGAGCGCCGGCTACGCTCTCATGGGTGCGGGCGTCGCCATATTCGAAGAAATCTTCCCCTTGATCGGAGGCTCTTTGACCTGGAACCCCACCGAATGGTCGAATAAGACGAGTGTAACTCCGGTGATTAGCGGCGCGGAAGAACCGCTGGTTTGCGAGAGTGTTCCCGCCCAGTTTTCGGCTTAGGAGGATCGCGGTGGCTTACGCGCGACGTGCGCGGCAGTCCTTGCGGTTCCCAGGAAGCGTGTAGATGAACTTGTCCGACTCTTGCAAAGGAGAACTCTCCACATAATGGCAATCCGCACGCGCCGGGACAGAAACGCGCACGCTAAAGCGCCGCAGACAAAAGCCCAGGAAATCATAGCGACCCTCGCCGCCTACGGTCGCGTATACGCCTGTACGTAATGAAGGCCAATGCAAGCCCCTGAACGACAAAACCTAATGCGCCGACCAAGTCCCAAAGGAGGCATTTGGAATGGGAACATTATCGCTGTCAAAATCCGCCACCGTTGTCGGACTCCATCTCTCCGAGGTAGCCCTGCTGGTATTCGGAGTAATTGTTGTCGTAGGGTTGATCGGCGAACTAAAGCTACCGTGGTGGCATCCGCGGATTGAACTGTTTGAACTGTTCGTAATTATTGGAGTTGCGGGAGAACTGATCGCCGATGGAGGCGTCTTTGCCTTCTCTGAACACCTACAATCCATCTCCGGGATTGAGGTGGCGTCGCTCAACCATGAAGTAAACACGGCCAAATCTCGCGCGGACGACGAGGAGATAGCTCGGCTCAGGCTGGAACTTGCGTTAATACCCAAGGCCTTGAATACCGAAGACCAAAGAGAAATCGCTAACCTCTGCCGACCTTTCGCGCACCCCGATATTCCCATCATTATCGAAAGTACAGCCGGAAATGGTCGACAGTTAGCAGTTGAGATACGGAACGCCTTGAATATGGCCGGATTCCTTCCACAGCCATTAAAGGTCACAACCCAAGCTTGGTACGACATTCGCATTTCCGCCCCGAGTAGGTATGGTCGGGTCGCGAAAGCGATCTCCGATGCGCTTGCGGGAAAACTCATCATTGCGTATCGACCGTACGCCGCGTACATATTATTGCCGCCGGGTTCTCCGATTATCGTCTCAGTCGGCGAACCACTCCCCGCTCTGAGCGACTTCCCAAAATAGTTCGGGCCTGTCGCGCAAGCGTGCCCCGTCGAACCCCAGGCACGTCAGGCATGTTGTTGCCCTATTTTGCCCTTCTTACCCGTATATGTACTAATCGCGTAGCGAGTAAACCTCGCCCGTATCGGACCCGACTTTTGCAGCCCTAATCCCTTCGCGCTCTTCTCGCGTCAGAGGCATTGGATCCTCCAAGACCCAATTTCATCTCGCCGCGCCGATTACCGTAAATAGATGGGCCACGTTCAGACCGCGCCGCAAACGGCGAAGCATCGTGAAAGTACGGCCACGCTCCTGCTGATCGCTGTATTCAAGCTTTTCAAAGGCATTTTGCTGCTTGCGGTTGGTGTCGGAGCACTGAAGCTCTTACACCGGGATGTTTCGGAAACTCTCACGCACTGGGTAGAGATCCTCCGAGTGGACCCGGAGAACAGGTTCGTTCACGCTTTTCTGGCCCATTTACTTCGCATCAGCCCAAATCAACTCAAGGCGCTGGGCGTCGGCACGTTCATATACTCCGCTCTCCTTCTTACTGAGGGAATGGGGTTGCTTCTGCATAAGCTTTGGGCGGAATACTTCACCATCATCACCACCGCAGGATTGATCCCTCTAGAGATCTATGAGCTCACGCAACACGCGACAGCAACCAAGATCGTCGTCCTGTCGATAAATGTTGGGATTGTCCTGTACCTGGTTATACGCGTGAGGCATGCCCGCGCCGAGAGCAAGCTTCGGCAACGTTAAGGTCGAGTCGCCCGGCGGCCTACCGCAATCCGGAAATCACCTTTGATAAATCCTTGGCGACAGATCGCGACCTATTTTGGGCCGGCACTGCGCCGAACCTTTAAATCGATCATTTTCTGCGCTGGGCGGTCCCCGATGGCCAACTCCCCAAGCTCTGTCCATTCACCGTTTTCATTGATACGCATCACCGTCCTCGTCTTGAATTCGCCGAGCGCAAACCCCCAAGAGATCGAGTTCCCACCATCGGCCAGTTTGACCTCAGTTTCAAGCCACCGTCCGTCATTGAAGGCGCGCATTTTATAGGTTCCTGTTTCATCATCGAAGGAAATCAATCCCAGGGCTTGAAGAGCGAGTTTGCCGTCGGCGTTGGTTTTTCCAATGCCTTCGATCATTAGAACAAGTCCCATCGAGTTTGAACTGTGCCGATTCAGTCTGCGCCAGCTCTACATATTGGCCGGGTCCGCGAAGAACTGACGCTTCGCCGGACCACTCGCCGATGAGAAACCCAAGCTTTCTCATTGCTGCCCGCTGCGCTTCAAGGTCGTGCGGCCGGGGTGTCTGTGCCATACACGCAACTCCTAGAAAGCCCGCTAGTATCCGGACAAAAATAGTGCGGACCATAGCAGTATTAGACAACAGTTGTCTGCAAAGTTCCCTGCGATGCTACCGATGATAAATTAAAATCTGTGAAAACGGCGGAATTCCTGCGATTCAATGGCGCTGTCGAACGGAGTCCCACCATTGATACGTGGATGAAAGAGCATCCGGGTGAACTGGGAGCCATCGCGCAGCAGTGGTTTGAGGTGATGCGAAAGTGCGGGGACGAAGTCCGCGAGCTTTTGCATGACGGCTGTCCGGTTGCCTGCTTGGGAGATGCGCCCTTCGGCTATGTCAATGTATTCACTTCGCACGTCAACGTGGGGTTCTTTCATGGCGCATCGCTGTCGGATCCGGCCCGCCTGTTACAAGGCACTGGCAAGTTTATGCGCCATGTCAAACTGAGACCTGGAACAGCCGCGAACGCCGCAGCTTTAAGCAGGCTCATTGAAACTGCGTACTCGGATATAAAGGCGCGCGTCGAAAACGGCTAGCAGCCCCACGGCAAGCAAGGTTGACTATTGGGTCAGAGCGCGCACGATTACGTGCACAATTCAAGTATAGCAGCGCACTAACTAGAAATCTAATCTGTTGATAACAAGACAGATAGAGTTCATATTTGACGGATCATAACACTCGATTTTCCGGCCCCATTCGGCTAGCCTGAGTGAGACAGAACAGCAGCGATTTAGTCAGCCCCGTTTCCCCGGAAATTGAAAGCAGCAACCAGCGTCGTGTCCCATCGTTCCGCATCGCGGGAATCGACATCGCGCAGCACCGCCTTGGGAAAGGAAATTCTCACACGTATGGCAACACCAGTAACACCTCTATCTTTCAGTGCCGTGTTGCGGCTTCGACCGGTGCGGCGCCTATGGATCGCCCAGATTGTCAGCGTGTTCGGGGACTTCCTGGCGGTGTTCGCGATCATCGCGCAGGTGACGTTTAAGCTGCACGGTACGGCGACGCAGGTGGCGATGGTGCTGGTATCGTTTATGGCGCCGCTCGCGATCGTCAGCCCGCTCGCCGGCGTCTTCGTGGACCGGTGGCACTTGAAGCGGACGATGATCGCAAGCGACATGGTCCGCGGCGTGCTGGTGCTGGCGCTGGTGTTCGCGCACGACCTGTACCTGATATACATCATCCTGTTCACCATGAGCGTGGTCTCAGCCTTCTTCGTTCCGGCGCAATCGGTGGCGGTGCGCACGCTGGTCCCGATGGCGGGCCTGATGGCAGTGAACGGATTGATGTCGCAGGCGCAGCAGGGCTCGCTGATCGTGGCCCCGAGCGTCGCCGGAGCGCTCGTGCAGCTGGTTGGCGCGAACTCCTGTTTCCTCTACGACAGCTTCAGTTTCTTCTTTTCGGCGGCGTTGGTCATGACGCTGA
>JBAUUG010000023.1:0-30112 GCA_049582585.1 Bryobacteraceae bacterium
ACCCCAAAAATGAGACAGCGAGTTAAGGGGCCAAATACAGTGAATGGAGAAAGGTATGGATTTGCCCCGACGAGTATACAGCCGCGAGCTGAAGCGTGCTGTGATGCTGGAGATGGACGCGGGCCGAACTGCCGCGGAGACCGCGAGAAAGTATCAGCTAAATCCAAAGCAGTTCGAGAAATGGCGAAGTGATTGGCGAGCGCGAGGAGAGCTGGCGTTCCCAGGCAATGGGCAGAGAGCCGAAGCACCGGTGCTTGACCAGAGCCGGCGGATTGGGGAGCTAGAGCGTAAGATCGGCCAGTTGACGATAGAGAATGATCTTTTAAAAAAAGCGTTGCGGCATTTCAAGGCATATCACCCGCCAGCCGTCGTCAGTGGCGAGGCTGCTTGTTCGAAGAGATCCACCAAGGCGCGGGGAACGGGAAAGCCGTGAATGCGCTTTGTCAGATGACGGGTCTGAACCGGGCCGGCTATTATCGCTGGCGCGTGCCGCCGCCGGTCTTGCCGGTCGAGATGGAGCTGCGCGACGAGATACAGCAGATCGCGCTGCAGTCAACAGCATACGGATATCGAAGAATTACGGCGGAACTGAACCGACGTGGCTTCCAAGTGAACCATAAGCGCGTGCTGCGGCTGATGCGTGAGGACAATCTGCTCTGTTTGCGGCGCAAGTCTTTCGTAGTCACGACCGACTCGCGGCATGCTCTTCCGGTGTATCCAAACCTGGCACGTGCGATCACTCCCAGTGCCGTGAATCAGCTCTGGATGGCGGATATCACCTATATCCGGTTGCGTACCGAGTTCGTGTATTTGGCCGTCGTGCTGGATGCCTTCTCGCGACGAGTGATTGGTTGGGCCCTCGGCCGAACACTGGAAGCGGAACTCGCTCTGTCGGCGCTACGTATGGCGCTGACGCAGCGGCAACCGGCACCCGGGCTGGTACACCACTCGGACCGCGGTGTTCAATATGCGTCGCTCGTCTACACGGATCTGCTCAAAGGGCGCGCTATCCAAATCAGCATGAGTCGCAAGGGAAATCCGTACGATAACGGCGCGTGTGAATCGTTTATAAAAACGCTGAAATACGAGGAAGTGGATCGTAACGAGTACCGCGATCTGAATGAGGCCCAGGCTTCCATCGGCGAATTTCTGGAGAGCGTCTACAATCGGCAACGGCTTCACTCTGCTCTCGGTTATGTACCACCAGCCGAGTTCGAACAGAATGCGGAGGACATCTCATGAGGCGGCTTCGCGATCGGAATTATTCTTACGGGGGCTCTGCCCCTGCGACCCCGGGATTTAGCGCAGTTGCGCCAGAATGCTTGCCCGCCAGGGCGGTTGTTGATACCGCCCCAGCGATTCCGGCATCTGAGTCGACGCTCAGGTCGCATCCCTGCGTTGCCCTATCCTCCGCTCAGGTGTTTCCAGAGTGGATTACTTTAGTCTCGTCGTGCGATGCATTTACAGCGAACGGCGATTACCCCCTTAATTTCGTGTCTCACTCCAGGGGTTCACTTCAAACGCCAGCCCCTTGCCCCACGCCCCCATCCCCGCTCTCAAACGAGGATAGGGTTTCTAATCAGGATTTTCGTATCATGTCCTGAACGGATTCTGGGGGCAGGTCACTGTGTCGGGACAAAGAATGCCGTTAGACGGGGGCCGATTCTAACTTGACCACGCTGACGAGGGAAATTTGGCATCATGAAACCCGATATTCGATCAAGTGAGCCTGTGTCTTCAAAAATTTCTCCCTCTTCTCGGCGGCGCATCTTCCCTAGCGCTCTGTGACTTAGAATGGGGCACCATGAGGGTGTCAGGCCAAGCCATTCAAAGGAGTAATCTGTGCGGAATTTTGTCAGCTCTTTGCACTTTTTTATGTGAAAGAGAACCTGCTCCTCTCCAGCCGCCGACTTACTGTTTCACCACATCAAGAAGTTGATGATGTACAAGTAGTAATGCGCCTCTGCCGAACTGGCACTTCTCGTCCAATCGTTAAGTTTGTTAATGGCACTATAGTACGAAAAAGACGACAAACGACGCGCGGTTTGGAACCACGTTTTGAGATCTCGCTCGTTGCCGGGATGTGCTATCACATTGAGTTCCATCATTGAGACAATTTGCTTCAGGTCCTCTTGTGGAACGTTATCCCATTCACGGCCACCACGCGCAAAGTAGGCAGACGCCAAACTACGACGCGCAAGAGTTGGATCCACCGCTGTCGGAAGAAAGGTCTCCCAAATTTGAACCATCTTATCGTAGTCGCCGTAGAGCTTAGTGAGGTCCGAGTCGCACGTAGTTTCGTACTTGGACGGCTCACTATCTGCTCTCATCGCCTTAAGCATCTCCAGATCATCGACTGCGATTACATAGTTTCTCTGCAACCAAGATCCAAGAGTTCCTTCAGACTGAATAACGTCGTGAATCGTCGCTGACGGGCCGCATGCCCGAACCAGGGCCTCAGCAACTTCTATTGTCAATTGAATCCGTGTAACAAAGGGATACCTGCTCGGGGGCTTTTTATCATGGGCTATGCGAAAACAGTCAAATGCATCTTCGACTGGTTGCCTTATTTCGGCGAATAGCTCTACCGATGTTGGTGGCGGCACCGCACCTAGCCGCTGCTCACATTGATTATTCACCCAAAACCTGTAGGCTAGGCCCTTTGTCTGATGATGGACCATCTCGTTATCGCCATTCCTAGCGCTTATTTCTATCGCTATATCGAGGAAGTTTATCGCGTCTTGGTAGTCGTGCTTGATGAGATATATTAAGTGCCGTGCACGATGATTCCAATAGTGACTATTGTGAGGAAACGTCCGAGTCAACTCCGCGAAGATTTCCTGCTGCCCGGCGTGGTTAGCGGGCACTCCTCCGGCGTCGATGATTAGCGGCGCAAAATTTCTTGCCGCCACCTCCGATGCAAATTCATCGCGAGTAATGAAGAGGTCTTCGATGAGAGCCCTGGTCGGCTCGTCCTCCCCCGGGGCAAGCTGTTTTATCTCTCGTATGAAAATGACACAAAGATCTTTCAGTCCCGTACGCCATTCGTTGCCGCCCATGAGCTCGTGCAGAACTTCCAAGGCCACGAAAGGATGTGCCAGCCTGATGCTTGTATCCTGACGAACTACTAAACGCGCCGGCCCGGAGCCAAGCAGCTTTTCAAAGTCCGGCTCTGCGCCCTGTGGAGCATTCAGCAACCCCAAACAAATATGTTCGTCAAGTCCGATCTGAGAGTACTTGGTCACCAACGCTAACATTCGCAGAAGATTTGTAGCTGCAAATCCTGCGCCATGTAGGCAATTATGAACGTAATCGTAGACTCGTCGGTATTGTTCTTGGTATGTAACAAGACCGAAAGAGAATGGCGAGCGAAAGTGAGTTGGCCGTCCTTTATCAGCTGTCGCGATCTCGTGAAGTTCAGTTGTGCGACGGGTATCGTTCGTTTGCGCCGCGTATATCTTTTCGAAGGCAAGGGCCTCCGTCGGAGGCATGGGGTCTAATAGCGCTAAAGGGTACTTTCGGCGCGTATCTGTTGTCCGAACTGTGTACAATATGATCACAGTTGCATGCCGCAGCGCGAGCGTATGGTATAATTCCTCGCGATCGCTTTCAGGAAGGATAGAGGCATCGGCGATAAGAAGCACAGGTAGCTGAGTGAGGTGGAACAAGTCGTCGATTCTGTCGGCAGTGTACTTTGAATACCTGCGCAGCACAGAAACGGGTGTCTCCAATCGGTTTTCCCACGCTTCCCGGAGGACGACAGTTGTGCCTCCCGCGCCGGGAGAATGGTACAAGGTGATCGTCGCTCGGACTTCAGTCCTCAAAGCTTCATGCACGGCGTCATGGATCTTCTCCTGTATCTCGCGGCGGATATCGATATTCGAGTGAAGATCTAGCCACGTCGGCTGGCTTCCCCTCCAGAACTCGTCTTTCTGCCGAGCGTCGGCACTGCTACTTTCAAGGATGCAGTCGTGCACAAGCTCGAGATCTTCTTCAAGCCTCCGCAATTGCTCTGGCCCAATGGCCACTTTTTTCCCACGCCCGGGAATCAACACGGCTTGTTGATCAATATCGATTCCGTACTCGGATCGTATTGCGGCGCAAAATCCAGAGGCATCGGCACTGAACCAGGTGTGAATCAGCTCGCCGGGCACAGCTGAGTTCGAAAGAACAAGCGTTTTGGCGGAGTCGCCTAAAGCGCTGTCAATTTCTTGAAGTATTCGATTGAGGTAGTTCGCCTTGAAAGTGTCGCCCAGGATCACAACATTAGTGGGCACTAATGGCCTCACCACTCGGATCTGTTCACATAACCGCCGGATCAACGACGGGTAGATCCGTCCCAACTCCGATCATCCTCAACAAGCTCACCATGGGACTTCCAGCCTCCGGCCATCATCCAGGCGGTTCCTTTGGCAAGATTCACGGAGGTCCAATCCTTCCCAAACATCTGGAGGGCTCGCAGTTTGCCCAAGTTGGGGCCGGCTGACGCTTGAAGCCCTTTTTGATCGCTTTCAGGATCGAGGTCAATCACTGCAGCCCAAGGCAACAGACCTAGACTTGCGGCATCCGGAATGTTCTGCAACGAACCAGTTACAAGGACATATTCGCCGGAAGAAGGATCGAATCTCCCTAATGCCTCACGGATTTTTGGCCACTCCACAGCTACCGATGCCAACCGCGCCTGTGGGCCTGCTTTCCGGGCGAGGTATGAGGCTTCGTTTTGTACCTCGTTCCACTCCTTCGGATGAAACTCCGCGAGATAACAAGTTGCGGACCAACATGCATAACTGAACGCAAGTCGCTTTTGCGTAAGATCAAGAGGCTTGTTTGCCCAATTCAATCCTGCAGCAACTCGTGTTAGCAACAGCTGCGCGCGCACGGAATCGCGACTCTTCGAATACAACCGGCCCTGCCACTTGTCTAATTCATCCCGAATCGCTGAAATACATTCCTTTAGCCCTAGATCACTTTGGTGAACGGCATTCGCAGATTGGCCGTTGCCACCCAAATCAAGCGCAACTAACGTATTGATCTGCCGCTCCGGCCCCATGCCGTCAAAATGCCTGATGAGAGAGCCTACGTCTAACTGTGGTCGTAGCCGATCGGCCCGATTGCAGACAGTGCAAAATCGATTACCCAAAACTCTCGGCTGTCGGGTCGCGCTTTGTCAAGCAAGATATTCCCCAGATGAAGGTCCCCATGGAGAAGCCCTAAATACATCACACGCGAAGCATCTTCTCGAATTACGCTGTTACTACAAAACTGGAGAGCATTAGCCATCACGCGACCGGCAATGACGGTCGATGCGGCGCCTCCGTATTCGGCAAGAACAAAATCGTGCAGGGCCCTTCCTTCTGTGCCATCGAGGCGATAACCTAGGATGGTCTCCAGAATCTCTCGTGCAGCAACTCCAGGTTTGTCCTCCCTCTGCGGGTTTAAGTTATCCAACATCGCCATCGAAATTCGGCGTAGCTGTTTTAGCAGTGCTCCTTGATTCTCGACCGCGGAAGCTGTGACGAAACTGGCCAATGAAGAGCCAGCGATGTCATAGAGCATCGCGATACGGCCATCCAGCTCGGCATGCCTTATTAGAGGAGGTATGTGATCTTCCCCGAAGACGGGATTCCTGCGCCGTGCCGCTTCATGTCGTTGCCATTCAACTGGCTCGGCTGGAGCCCATTTGCTGATGGCGTCGAATTTGAGAACATATTCTCCAAATATAAGTGCGTCTTCAGAGGGGCCATCTTTTGGCGAGACCTGAACAACAAAAACGCCTGCTCCAGATTTTCCGCCGTCCAGTGGGCGAAGGATGACTGGGGATGCCTTTAATTTCCAGAAAGCTGGCAACTTCTGATAAAGCGGCAAATCTACTTCAGACACATTGACAGTTGGTATCGCCATGAGGGATATACTACCAGCACTAACTCCGCCCCTCTTTCAGACCCATAGGGTATTCCGTATATGCGTACCGATCATTTTCTCTAAGGGCGGCGAGCTGACCGCCGCCCTGACGCCGCACAGGCTAGGCGTTGCACAGCGCTCATACACAGCGCCCTTTTATCTGGTGCACTGAACAGCGGCATTACGTTTCCGACGCACGCCAACAGACCCTCAACCTTGACAACGACGATACGCAAGATGCGCGACAATCCGGCCGGATAGATAAATTTGCGACGTTACCCGTCCCGTCTGGCAACGACCTGTTCAGATACCTGTTCAACTGCCGGCGCGATGCCCTTCGAAGGCCGTGCACAATGAGGGCGGATGACTGGATTGTTAATTATTTATGATCTGGAGAACGATTCGTAATCAGCAGGTCGCCGGTTCGATCCCGGCGGGTGGCTCCATAAATATCAAAGACTTCTCGCCCATCGTCAAGAGCTGACCTGTTCAGAACCTGTTCAGTTCGATTCGCTGAACTTCCGATCAACTCTTCCTCCAGTGCCACAGCTGCGGCACGGACACTCGCTGGGACCGATTTTTAATAGTGTCGGAGGGTGACGGTGGGACCAGCGTGCCGCAGCTGCGCTTGGGTATCACGTGGGTCCTTTGCCTTCGCGCCGAATAAGGTCGCGCAGGTTCTCCGCAGAACCTGGAAATTCACGTCAGTCGATTCCACAAGCTCGTGCTTTCCCGATTTCCTAGCGAAGACATCGACTCCCGCGCGGACCGTCGCGGCTTCAATACCAGTTCAAGCAATTTTGCGCCGACCAGGGACCACCTTTGGCAGCCGGGAAGAGCCATCCCCGACGGTCCGGGCTAAGCCACTCAAGCCAGGCGTTCATCTCGATTTGAAGATCGGGAGGTAGGCAAACGCTCGCGTCCGAAGCATCCGTTTTCGCTGGGGCCGGAACTCCGTCTAGGAGAGCTTGATCAATGCGCAGTGCATCTCCCAGCAAATCGTCACAGTGGAGAGCAAAGAGCTCTTCGGACGGCAGACCGAGCTGGATCACAATCCGAATGGCGAGGTGATCGGCTCCTGCCCGCTGACATTCGTCCATGCTCAGTAGCCTTCGGACATATGCTTTCGTGACTTTGCTTTCAGACGATAGCCGATTGCGAGCAGGGTTCGCTCCTATGATCTTCTTCATTACGGCATGATCGAGAACGGTGCGCATGTAGAGGAGCATTTTCGAAACTTTCGACCGACTTGCGCCGGTGGACACATCGTCGTTCAGAAATTGCTGCAGCTCGATCTCTCTCAAATCGACTGCCACTTTAGAGCGAGTGAGCCGAAGAATGGGTGAACGCTGCGCAGTCACCCACGATTCACGGTGAGACGTTCAGGAGCGGACGCGCAATATCAGAATTGAACAGCAGTTCCTGCCCGAAAGGCCGTCAAACACTTGGTCTCTTCTCTTTAGCTCGTTTCCGAGATGTGGTTGCTGAATTGCCTGGGTGTGAGTTATGCGCGAACTCAAGGTCCTTCTTTCCCTCCTCCTACTTGGGCTAGGCATTGTCACCGCGCAAAACATTGCTGCTCAGGTCGAGCCACAAGTCGACAAGAACAGCATTTCAGTCCACCCCGTGAGGCGCGGGAACATGCCAATTCGAGTTATGCCCACCGGCGAGATCACCTCGCTAAAGCCGCCTGAGGTATCGGTCTCGGTTCCCTCCGGCACCGTGCCGTCGCCGCAGGTTGGCCAGCAAGCTTCGGTGCAGGTTAGACCACCCGAGGTGATGATCGGAAGTGTCGTCGACCTGGATCGGGCGACACGGCTCGATTCCTGGAAATTGACGATCCGGCTGAACGAACCATTCCCAGCCGACGCCGCTGTGGGGGCCAAGGTGGGGTCTTTGATAGAGGTTGGAGAATTAAAGGACGTACTTTATTTCGAGAGACCAGCAAGCGCTCGGGCAAACGCTGAGATGGCGCTCTTTGTGCTGGAGCCAAATGGAGAGTTCGCCAAGCGAACGACCGTTCGATTCGGGCGTCAATCCGGTGCTTTGATTCAGGTAGTAAGCGGACTATCGCCCGGCGATATGGTGATTGTGACGGATACCTCTAAATGGAACTCTCAGGAACGCCTTCGGATTAAATAGACAAACGGCGGCGGCAGAGAGACCCCGCTGGCGGCGCAGTGTTTTACGATTGTGTCCGAGCCGCCGGCCATCCGGACAGAACACTCCGAGAAGCAAAGATCAGTACCGGCACTCATTTATCTCCGAACGCGAGGTGCGGAATACATTGGCGATTACACCTTGTTTCTAGCCGGAATGTTTCCCGAATACGTGGCACGGATCCGCATCATGATGTGAAAACGAATACGTAAATACATCGCAGCTACAGACCATCTATCTGAGGCATTGGCAACGAGTTACGCAAACCGGATTTCCGAGCAGCCCTAGAGCTGGCTGATTCAGGTGACGCCGCCAGCATGTTACATTCGCGTTGCTCGTTCCCCGGTATTGATTAGTCGACATAAAGCTCTTATAATGACCTCGGTAACCGATATCAATCGAGCATGAGCAAACCTTCCGATCTGGTTCAGGGCACTTTGGACCTCCTGCTCCTCAAAATCCTGGCCTTAGAGCCAATGCATGGATGGGCCATCAGTCAACGGCTGAAGCAGGTCTCAGGCAACATATTGCAGGTGAGCGACGGCTCGCTGTACCCGGCGCTGCACAAGCTGGAACAGGAAGGATGGATCACGGCAGAATGGAAGACCAGCGATCTCGGACGCCGTGCAAAATACTACTCGCTCACGCGGCTCGGCCGAAGGCAGCTAGCGAAGGAGTCGGCGAATTGGGAACGTCTATCGAGCGCAATTACTTCAATCGTGAAGCTCGAGGAGGCCTGAAGTGTCGCCTGAATATTGGCTGTACACAGTTCCCCTTCGATTGCGTTCGATTTTCCGGCGCGGTCATTTGGAAAGGGAATTGGAGAAAGAGCTGGTGTTTCATTTGGAACGGCAAATCGCGGAAAACATCGCGCGCGGATTGACCCCAGAGGAAGCAGACTACGCCGCTCGTCTCGCGTTGACTGGTCTGGAGCAAAGAAAAGAGGAGTGCCGGGATATGCGGAAAGTCAGGTTTTTGGACGATTTATGGAAGGATATCCGTTACGCTCTGCGGATGCTTCGGCGCAGTCCGGGTTTTTCGATTCTCGCCGTCGTATGCCTGACTCTCGGGATTGGGGCGACCACGGCGGTGTTCAGTTGGATGGAAGGAATTCTTCTCCGTCCATTCCCGCTTGTCATAGGCCAGAACCGAATGGCGGCAATCACCGGCTTGGATCGCAACGGCAGGACCGACATATCCTGGCCAGATTTCATCGACCTGCGAAAGAACTGCTCGCTAGTCCAGACACTTATCGCGGAACACATCTTCGGAACTACCCTCAGTATTGGTTCGCGCGCTGAGCACGCTACGGGCAGTGTGGTTTCGGCCAACTACTTTCAGGCCCTCGGCATTCGTCCTGTCCTTGGCCGCGCGTTCGACGCTTCCGATGACAGTGGCCGCAACGCTCATCCTGTGACGGTGATCAGCTATGAAGCGTGGAAGGACCGCTATGGCGGCGATGCGAACATCATCGGGAAAACGCAGA
Source organism: Bryobacteraceae bacterium (assembly GCA_049582585.1). GTDB lineage: Bacteria > Acidobacteriota > Terriglobia > Bryobacterales > Bryobacteraceae > Bog-105. The sequence goes on from JBAUUG010000023.1 coordinate 9,548, forward strand.
TGCTCAACGGCGTGCAACACACTATCGTCGGGGTTGCCCCCGCGGGATTCTATGGCACATTTGTGGGCTACTCATTTCAGTTTTGGGTGCCCGCGTCAATGGAGGAGCTCTTTGAGGGGGGCGGTTACAAGCTGGAGAACCGCGGCGCGCGCTGGATCGAAGGTTTTGCGCTGCTGAAGCCTGGCGTCACCATCCAGCAGGCGCAGGCCGAGATGTCCGCAATTGCGAAACGGCTAGAAGCCGATTACCCGGCCACGAACCGTGGACGCGGCATCAAGCTATATCCACTTTGGCAAACCCCATTTAACGGAGCCGGTACGCTGCTTCCAACGCTTGGAATCTCACTTGTGGTGGCCTGCTCTGTGCTGTGCGTTGCGCGCGCCAACGTCGGCAATCTGCTGCTCTTCCGGTCCTTTGGACGGCGCCAGGAAGTAACAGTGCGGCTCTCGCTGGGCGCGGGGCGGGGCCGGTTGTTGAGGCAATTGCTCACCGAGAGCTTGATACTTGCGGCACTGGCAAGTTGTGGCGGTTTTGCCGTAGCCTATGAGTGCCGTAATGTGATCATGCTGCTGTTCCCGCAGCGTCCAGGGCTCATCGTAAATCTCCCCGCTGAAATCGATTGGCACGTCCTGGCACTGAGCGCCGGCGTTTGCCTGGTGTCAACGCTGCTGTTCGGGCTGGTTCCCGCGATCGAAGCCAGCAAAATCGACCTTGGCGTCGCTATGAAGTCCGATTCAGGCGGCGCGCTCGGTGGCCGGGGGAAAGCCTGGATACGTTCGAGTCTGGTGTTGGTACAGGTATCGCTTAGTTTCGTCTTGTTGATTGCTGCCGGTCTGCTACTCAAAAGCGTTAGGGCTATGCGAGACGCCGATCCGGGATTTTCAGCGGATCGCGTCCTGACCACGGGCATTGACATGATAGCGGCCGGTTACGATGTGCCGCGCATCAAGAGTTTCGAAGACCGATTGCTCGAGCGCATCGAAAGGATGCGCGGCGTGGGATCTGCCGTGTTTGCGCGAGTCACGCCCGTTACCAATAGAAGCTATTCGTCGGCTCGAATTGCGGTGGAAGGATATGAAACACAACCCGGAGAGCAGCCAGCGGCCGAGTACGACGAGGTTGGGCCAGCATTCCTCGCCACCATGCGAATTCCGGTGATGTCCGGCAGAGAGTTCACTCGGGCCGACAATGAGACAGCGCGGCTGGTTGCCGTTGTGAACGAGACGATGGCACGGCAATTTTGGCGTGGGGAAGATCCGGTGGGTAAACGTCTGCAGATGAACGGCCGATGGCTGCAGGTGGCCGGTGTCGCACGAGATTCCAAATACTCGAGCCTTTTGGAAACCGCCATGCCGTTCTTCTATGTTCCGATGCGGCAAAGCATCATGGGACAGAATCTTGAAATCCGGACATCTCTCCCGCCGGATGTGATGGCGAAGGCTTTGACTCGCGAGGTGAAAGCGTTGGACGCAAACCTCGCGCCCGCCGAATTGATCACGATGCGCGAACAAGTTTATCGGATGAGTTGGAGTAAGCGCGCAGCCGTGATTTTGCTGATGATATTTGGAGGAATCGCGCTGTTGCTTGCGGCGATCGGCGTGTACGGTGTTGTTTCCTACAACGTGTCGCAGAGCACCAGGGATCTCGGATTGCGAATTGCTCTCGGCGCGAACGCAGCCCATCTGATGCGTTTGGTCCTCTCGTACGGATTCGCGTTAACGGCGGCGGGCATTGTCCTGGGCGGAGCAGCGGCGCTGATGCTCACACGTCTACTTGGATATTTGCTCTACAAGGTGAGCCCGCGCGATCCCTTGACATTCGGATCGGCACTTATCGTGATGGCAATCACGTCGCTATTAGCATGCTGGTTACCTGCATCGCGCGCGATGCGGACGGATCCAGTGCAGGCTTTACGGAATTGATCGGGTAGCAGGCGCCGATAGTCTCGAGCGTCTCCCAGCCGGCTTTCACAATCGCTTAACGGCACATTTCAGAAACCGAGTTGCTCAAATTGATGAGCTCGGAAGACGCATCATGTTGATTGCCGAGGATACGTCATCGGCCGGAACCGGGCTTACCTGGAAAATGGCCTTTCAACAGCCACGGATTGCTACCAGTTTTGAATGCGATTTGCACAACCTTCGATTTGTTCTAAATTCCGATGGGAATGCCAGCAAGCAAAAGCTCGAGGTTGCATCTCGGCACGCCCAGAGCATGGCCAGGCGGACCCGCGCCTCCCATCCAGGAAGGCCTCACGGCCGACTTCTGGTTAGATCTCACTGCTCGGGACCAATCTCGCGAATGACAGCTTCCAGTGGAAGCATATTGGCTGCGTCCAAGATCCAGTGTTGAGTCCCGCTCGCGTCCGATCCGATCAGAATTGCCGGCCATTCTTTCACGATCCACAACTCTGGATATACAGATTTTTGGAATCGTTTCGTTTTCTCGATTCTCCAGCTTCTTTGCTGGTCGAGGCGAACTCCGCAGATCAGACCTTCATGCAAACGGGCCTCCCCATCGCATTCCAACCAGATCACGATTCCTGTGTCCATCCAGTTGATAACCAATGGCACTGAAATGGAGATCGGGCACTTATCAACCTGCTCGGGCGGTAATTCTGCTGCCGGACCTATGACGAAGCCGTAAGCCATCTCGCCGACAGGGATGTTTTTCAGCAACAGTGCTTCCAGGAACCACGTGGTTCTACTGAACTCTTCATCCTTGAGGTGGGCTAAAGCGACTCGCGAGATCGGTAACCCCAACGATTCGCAAAGATGCGGAATGGGGTCGACAGCGAGTCCAATGTGCTCAAGGTTTTCACCGAACGACGAAAGTGGAAGATCACAGGCAGACCCAATGGACAATACCGCGCCCGCTCGAAAGAGGCGAAAAAACACCAGAGGCCTTCCCTCCAATGAGACGTGACGCGATGGATTGAAGATCTCACTTTCTACCCGATGGGCATACCCATATGGCGCCGGTTCTGGTTGGGTGTTCCACGTGAGGCGCAGCCCTGCCCGATGCACATAGGAAACCTCCGTTCCGTAGGAGTGTTGTGAAAATGGCTCCGTCACCTGCTGCTCGCGCCAGCTTATGCTGACGTTGACCTTCCCCGCGCCCGCACCGATTAACTGCAGTGCCGAGCTTTGCGTTTGCTCGAGCGCGTCAACGAGTATCGGATGAAGGTTCACGCCTTCTTCTTCGGGATCAATATAGCCACCGCGAAGAGCCCTGAGACGGACCTTTTCACGCGCCGACGGTTCGACAGTGAATGCCGAACACACGGAAGGCACGTAGACTTGACACACGGTGCCTTCATTCGAGGACCTGACGACAAGATCGGCGCCGGAAATCGCTTTTATGACTCGCCGCTTGATGAGGTGAATTCTTAGCTGAAGCTGCTTGAAGGGGTTTGCATATTTTTGAAGCAGCCTCTGGAAGAGCGCCCCGTCATCAGACATGCTTGCGTACGCGATCGAGAACTCGCGGTCGCCTGTGTCCAGAAAGCGGAGCAGCCGGTCGATGAATTCCTTCGTTAGGAACTGGAAATGTACGCTCTCGTCTGACAGGCGCAATCCGAATAAACAAGTCACTTGTGTTTGCCGAAGTAGGTCTGTCGCGTCAATCCGGTTGGGCTTGAGACGCGGCTTCTCCTCGTTCTCCACGGTCTTCACCTGGGCGCCTAGGATCGAACCTTCACCCTCCATCGACCCGGCAACCGGAACCGAAGACATGACCTGACAGAAGAAATCGACGCCGATATCGGTTTCGGTTTTATTCGCAGAGAGCTGATGGCGGAAAGCCCATCGCGCGAACGCGAGCTCGCCGTCTTTTCCGATTAAATTGCTGCGAGAGAGTCTTTTGCCTCGAGTGGCTGCCACTCTCTCAATCCTAAAGCTCTTCCTGTAAGATTCTCCATGCCTGAACCAATGCTTCTATGCCGAGCCGGAGAATTGGAACGCGTTGTGTGTTGCTGGGATTGCCCCTCGCCTTCAGAGCTGAGAACGCAAGCGAACATACTCAGATTTGATCGAGTACTTCGCTGAAGCTGTAATCGGAAATCCGGAGAGGTGAAATTCACGCATTGACCCGTGTGTAGTCGCCAAGGGTTTAGGAATCCAGGTGAAGCTGCTCAGCCGAGCCTGAGATACACCGCTACCGGAAAGTGGCTCTTATAGCTCAAAGCGGCTTAACCACGTCTTCTTAACCACGTCTTCGAACTCCTAAGTGAACGCTTGTGCCCGTCCGCCCCACGGGGTTGCTTAAATAGGAGTTTCCATGAAACTCCAGAGCTACACCATTACGCAAGGCAAGGATCGGGCGCCTGCGCGGTCTTATCTCAAGTCCATCGGCTACACCGATCAGGATCTCAAGAAGCCGATCATCGGAATTGCCAACACATGGATCGGCACGATGCCGTGCAATTTCAATTTGCGAGAGCTCGCGCTCGATGTGGCAAGAGGCATCCGCGAAGCCGGCGGCACGCCGATGGAGTTCAACACGATTGCGATCAGCGATGGGATCACGATGGGCACGGAGGGGATGAAGACCTCGCTGGTCAGCCGGGAAGTGATCGCGGATTCGATTGAGCTGGTCGCGCGCGGGCACATGTTCGACGGAATCGTGGGACTGGTGGCGTGCGATAAGACCATACCCGGCGCTGCAATGGCGTTGCTGCGGTTAAATGTTCCGGGAGTGATTCTTTATGGAGGGACCATCTTGCCTGGAAAGTACAAAGGCAGGGACATCACGATTCAGGACGTTTTTGAAGGAGTGGGCGCGAACGCGGCAGGGCGCATGAGCGACGAAGAGCTGCTGGCGTTGGAGAACGCGGCTTGCCCTGGCCCGGGCGCTTGCGGGGGGCAGTACACGGCGAACACCATGGCGACGGTGATGGAGATTATCGGACTTTCGCCCATGGGACTGAACGCGATTCCGCAGGTGGATGCTCGCAAGCACCACGCGGCATGGCAATGCGGCGAAGTGATTATGAATGCCGTTCGCAATAATCTGCGGCCACGCGACATTGTTACGCGCGCGGCGATCGACAATGCGATTGCGAGCGTGGCGGCTTCCGGCGGCTCAACCAATGCGGTGCTTCACTTACTGGCGTTTGCGCGGGAGGCAGACGTGCCGCTGACCATTGACGATTTTCAAGAATTAGGCAACCGAACACCGCTTCTGGCCGACCTGAAACCGGCCGGAAAGTATACGGCGGCCGATGTCGATAAAGCGGGGGGCATTCCGGTGATCGCGAAGCGGCTGCATGAGGGCGGCTTTGTCCATTCGGATGCCATGACCATCACGGGCAAGACATTTGGCGAGCAGGTTCAATTGGCTAATGAAACGCCCGGGCAGGATGTTATCCGGTCTCTGGATAATCCGATCAAGAAATCCGGCGGCATAGTGATTTTGAAAGGGTCGCTTGCGCCGGAGGGATGCGTGATCAAAGTGACCGGATTGAATCGAACTTCGCAGACTGGCCCGGCGCGCGTGTTCGACAGCGAAGAGGCCGCGATGCACGCGGTGCTCGGGGGCGCGATCAAGGCGGGTGACATTGTCGTCATTCGCTATGAAGGGCCGAGGGGCGGACCGGGTATGCGCGAGATGCTGGGCGTCACCAGCGCCATCGTGGGCGAGGGGCTTTCGGAGAGCGTTGCGCTGGTGACCGATGGAAGATTCAGCGGAGCGACGCGCGGGTTCATGGTGGGGCATGTTGCGCCGGAAGCTGCGGTGGGCGGGCCGATTGCAGCTATTCGCGAAGGAGATTCGATTACGATCGATATCGAAACTCGCCGGATCAGCCTGGATATCGGAGTTGAGGAATTGCATGAGCGTCTTTCGAAGTTCACGCGTCCGGCGCCAAAGTACACGCGGGGAGTGATGGCGAAATACGTTGCGCTGGTGGGCTCTGCTTCGGATGGTGCGGTGACGACGCCCGCGAGCTCATAAATGGAGCGGAAGGGGTCGCTCGACCGGTATCTTGAGGACTCGTCCGGCTATCGGGGCGAGGCTGATCGGGTTTTCACGCCTTCGGATATAAAAGAGATTCGCGAGATTGCCGAAACTTGTCGTACACGACGCATTCCTCTGACGATTGCGGGCGCCGGGACCGGCCTGACGGGCGCGCGCGTCCCACACGGAGGATGGGTCATCTCGCTCGAGCGCTTTCGAAACATTCAGATCGAGCGCGGTAAAGCGCGGTGCGGCGCGGGCGTGATTCTTAGCGATCTTCAGGAAGCGGCGCTTGCGACGAAGCAATTCTTCGGGCCGAACCCGACGGAATCATTAGCTTCGATCGGCGGCATCATCAGCACCAACGCGGGAGGGGCGCGCAGTTTTCGATACGGATCAGTGCGGCGGCACGTCCTCGGCCTCGAAGTGACGCTGATGGAGGGGCGGACCATGCATGTGAAGCGGGGCAGCCGCGTTGACTTTCCGGTTCAGCCGATTCGCGAAACTGAAACGACGAAGAACTCCGCCGGTTATTACCTGCAGCCTGGTCTTGAATGGGTGGATCTTTTTTCCGGCAGCGAAGGCACGCTTGGAATTGTGACGGAAGCGGAACTCGAACTGCTTCCCGAACCGGCGGCTATTTTGAGCGGCGTCGTGTTCTTCGCTTCCGACGACCTCGCGTTGAATGCGGTGGATGCGTGGCGACCCGTATCGGAGCTGCGGTTATTGGAATTCATGGACGGGCATGCCCTCAATTTGCTGCGTCCCCGCTATCCTGACATCCCGAGCGCAGGCCGCGCGGCGTTGCTGATTGAACAGAATCTGCTCTCAGAAGACGATGAAGAGCTGGATCTGTGGACGGAGCGATTGCAGAGCCAGAGGGCGCTCGAAGAGGATTCCTGGTTCGGCTTCCGGGCCGCTGACCGCGAGCGCTTTCGCGAGTTCCGGCATGCGCTTCCCGTAATGGTGGTCGACATCGCGCGCCGCAATGGTTTTTCTAAATTCGGGACGGATTTCGCTGTTCCGCTCGACAGGCATCGCGAGCTGCATGCGTATTACAAACAGCGATGCGAGGCTCTGTTTCCGGGCCAATACACCATTTTCGGCCACGTGGGAGACGCGAATAATCACGTCAACCTGCTGCCCACAACTCCCGAGCAAGCGAGCGAGGCTGAAGAATTGATGCGCGAGTTCGCGTCTTATGTGGTTTCGCTTGGCGGGACCGTCGCGGCCGAGCACGGAATTGGAAAGAACAAGACCGATTTGTTGAAGCTGATGTATTCGGCTGAGGAGATTGAGGCGATGCGGGATGTAAAGCGGCGGCTGGATCCGCAGTGGCTGTTAGGGCGCGGGACGATTTTCGAAGCGCCGCAGGAATGAGGTTCAAACATTGCAACCGTGAATGAGGCAGGAAATGAACACTGCTAAGAGGAGGAGCGTTATCAGGATGGGCTTATGGAAAAGAAGCAGCAACAAAGTGGATGCGAACACGATCGATAAAAACCATAGGGGCGCCGGCTTCGTCATCGTTCCGATAGCTGATGATAGCGGGCTCGTAAGGGGAGGTTCGGGGGCGAGAGCTGTAATCAGCTTTTAAGATCAGGAGCGGCAGCGTCTGCCAACGCCGTATTTTATGGCCGTCTTTACAGTTTGAAAGCTTGCTCTCGCTGATCCGAACAGGACGACCACTGCCGTCGGTTATGATCGTCAAACGCGCGGCGAGCGCCAGGGCAGCGAATCAGGAATCGCGAAACAGGGCTCGAAACCCTTCCTGCTCAAAATGCTTGTCGTTGGTCAATACGTCGATCATGCCTGAGAGCCGCATCGTCTGCATGGAAATGCAGTCGGTCAAACTATACCCTTTATCGGGACGGGCTTGGTAGAGGGCAAACCCCGTAAGAAAGCTCCGCCTAGTCTGCGGAATGACACGTACATTCTCGTCGGCAAGAACATCGTTGACCACAAGAGAAGCTTCGACGCGCAATTGTTGATCGGCGGCGGAGAACGTCAGCAACTCCGTGAGTACTTCATCCGTAGTGACGATGGACTGCGGACGAAGCGAACGACTGAATTCCAGAACCCTATGATGAAAACCGTCGCGGGGATTTGTGAGGGCGATCCAGTAAAACGTGTCGGCAAAAATCGCATTCATCTCTTGGGTAGGCCGTAAATGTAATGGTCATGCTGGCTGGCACCATCCTCGGGCAGGCGTTCAAACACCTCGGAAGGGAGCGCCTCCGCACGCTCGGCGATAACTTCCCAGATTGGGCGTTTTGGATCGTGGATTCTTGCGGGAAGAGGCAGTCTGGGTGAGGGCGCAAGCGCCTGTGTGAGAAGCTGCCTGGCGACTTCCTCAGCCGAAACGCCCTCGGCTCGTGCCCTGGCATTGAGCGCAGCTTCGTGTTCGTTGGGAAGATTGATGGTCAACGTCATTGGGAAGCTCCTTGTGTCCTGTTTCCAGCGTAGCGGATTATACGCGGGATTGTCGCGAAGCGCAACGAGCTTCGAGCCGGTCTAAACCGGTCTAAACCACACCCTAAATGCTTCCGAGAGCCCTATCCCTTGCGCGTGCGCCTGGCCTCGTCGATGCGTTACAGGATAGTTGCGGTCATGCTTCCGCCCGTGTTGTAAGCTGCGCTCTCACGGTGCTGGCGTGCCACTGGCTCTCCTGCGGCGTACGGATGTTGAGTCAGTTCAGTTCGCGCGTCATGTCGCGCAGACCTCGACCCCGGCCCGCCATCCGCTGATGAGCTTCTTGGGCCGGCATGCGCCAGGATCATTCGGCGTGGATGGCGCCGGGGCGGGTTTTGGCTTTTTTGAAGAGAAAGACAATGGGCAGGCAGAGGAAACAGACCAGCGCCATGTAACGGAAATCGTCCACGTACGCCCACAGGCGGGCTTGTGATGTGAGAGTATGATCCAGCATGGCAAGCGCGCCGCTTTGCGCCATCACCGGACCGGCGGCGTTGGTTGAAGAGAGAATTCCGCGAAACGCGGAAAGCTGGTTTTGAACCAAAGCATTGGTAGGCGCAAGCGAATGCACCAATTCACTGCGATGGGTCTGCGCATGGCGCGCAACGATCGTATTAACCACGGAGATTCCAATGCTGCCTCCGACATTGCGCAGCAGATTGTAGAGACCGCTGGCATTGCCGATCTGCTGATTGGATAGAGTCCCCATGGTGGTGGTGGACAGCGGAACAAAAACCATCCCCGAGCCGAAGCCGCTGATAATGATTGCCCATAGGAAAGACCATGGCCCGATTGCGAGATTGACTTCTCCGAACCAAAGGCCGCAGATGGCGAAAATCAGAAATCCGGAAGCGATCAGCCAGCGGGTATCCATGCGAGTGGTCAGAATTCCAATGATGGGCATCGCGACGATCGCGCCTATGCCTCTGGGGCTGACTGCCCAGCCGGCGTTCAGCGCCGTGTAACCCAACAACTCCTGATAGAAGAGCGGCAGCAGAGTGATCAACCCGTAAATGGCCGCGCCGAATATGCCGATTAAGAAGCAGCCCAGCGCAAAGTTGCGGTTTTTGAAAACGGTAAGGTCGACCAGCGGCTTGCGTCCGCGCAGCTCCCAGACCAAGAACCAGACGAAAGAACCGATGCAAATGAAGATGGCCCAGCGAATCCAGGTTGCGCCGAGCCAGTCGTCTTCCTGTCCCTTGTCAAGAACGACTTGCAACAAACCCAGCCAAACCGCGAGCAGCCCTAGACCGAAGGCATCGATGCGCCCGGGTTTGGCGTCTCGTATGTAGGGCGGGTCCTCGACGTAACGAAGAATCATGAATACAGCCAGGATTCCGATGGGGATATTGATATAGAAGCTCCAGCGCCAGGAGTAAGTGTCGGTGAGCCAGCCGCCAAAGGTGGGCCCGAGTACTGGCGCGACCACGACTCCCAACCCGTACATCGCCATGGCTAACCCACGCTTCTGCGGAGGGAAACTCTCGAGCAGAATGGCCTGCGATAACGGCTGCAATGCGCCGCCGCCCGCGCCTTGAACGGCTCGGGCGAGGAGCAGAATGCCGAGGCTGGGCGCAGCGCCGCACAAGAACGAGGATGCGGTGAAAATCACTATGCAGGTAATGAGAAACCGCTTGCGCCCGAAACGCAGGCCAAACCAACTGCTGGCGGGAAGCACCACGGCATTCGCCACCAGATAACTGGTCAGGACCCAAGTCGCTTCGTCGTTGGTTGCTGAAACGCTACCGGCGATGTAGGGGAGTGCGACGGCGGCGATAGAGGTATCGAGCACCTCCATGAAGGTGGCCAGCATCACCGAGACGGCAATCAGCCAGGGATTGGAAGAGGGGCGCCAAGTTTCGGGAACAGCGGGAATTTGCGCGGCCACTTCTGAATCGATCTCATTTGTTCCTACATCGTTTCCTGGACCGTCCAGTACTGCGGCGACAGGGATGAACGTTTACAATCGGAACGGGCCTGAAAACCAGGTCAAGAGGAGGGGCTATGTCGTTCGCGTTGTACATCGTTGGGTATGTGATCCTGATTGTTGGGCTTGGGCTGGGGGCTTATTATCTGCATGTGCCGCCCCGTTGGGTGGGGGTGGGTGTTCTAGTGCTGGTGGGGATTGGGATTGCGAGCGGTGTAGCCAAAACGCGGCAAAAAGATCCTTCCTGAGCTAAACGCGCTGCTGGGCCTACTCAGGCCAGCTGGTCAGAACTAAGCTTGGTCAGAAATAAGCGGTCAGAACCAAGCTTGGTCAAAACCAGGGTTCTTTAATGCTGAGATTGCCCGCCTCGAGCACGTCAGTTTTGATCACGATTGATTCATTCGCCGCGGCGGCAGCATCGCACTGATACGATACCTTCTCAATGGGATCGATGATCCAGCAGTAGGGGATTCCCCATTTCCGGTATATTCCCGATTTCTCGAACAGATGCCGAATGGGCTGTTCAGGAGATCGGATCTCCACGCAGAGATATGCCGGTGCAATCAGGCGCCCGACTCGATCTATTTTGTAATCGCGATGCGAAAAGGTGACGTCCGGCGTCAGCCAATCCTTGTCGTGGACAATAGTCCATTCCTGTGCGACTTCTCCTCCCAAACGCTTCGTGAACGGGGTCAGCAAGTCTTTTATGGCAGCCTGTATTTTTGCGTGTTGTAGTCCGGGCAAGGCGCGCTCTAGGAGTTGGCCATTCAGCATCTCATAGCGGCTGTCGTCGAGGTACACTCCTTCCGCGGCCGGCGCGCCTATGTCAATAGCCATCGAATAGCTTCCGTTGATTGAAGTATACGCCGTGACGGGGAGGGCATCGCCCCGCCTCGTCGCGCCGCTAGCTCGCCAGAGCTAGCGGTCTCACATTAATATTCGGAATGACGAAGGAAAGCACTTCTTCCACCCGTTCGACAAAGCTGAACTGCATTTCCTGGCGCACGTGATCCGGCAGATCGCGCAAATCCTTCTTATTGCCTTGGGGCAGAATCACGCGATAAATTCCAGCGCGCCGGGCCGCCAGAACCTTCTCCTTGACGCCGCCGATCGGCAGCACAAGTCCGGCCAGAGTCACTTCTCCCGTCATGGCAATATCACTGCGCGCCGGGAGACCGGCGTAAAGCGAAGCCATTGCAGTTGTCATCGTGACGCCCGCGGAAGGCCCATCCTTGGGAATGGCGCCCGCCGGAACATGTACGTGAACGCCGCTGTTCTTGATCAGCTCGGGATCGACACCCAAATCCGCCGCATGCGCCCAAATGTAACTCTGAGCGATCTTCGCCGATTCCTGCATCACCTCGCCTAATTGACCGGTGAGCGTCAAGCCTTTTCCGTTGGGCAGCAGCGTGCTTTCGATATACAGAACATCGCCGCCTGCTTCTGTCCAGGCCAGTCCCGTAGCGACGCCAGGGGGCATCATCTTCCGCATGTGCTCGGGCAGAAACATCTCCGGCCCAAGCAGGTCGCCCAGGATCTCAGGATTGATCAGAACCTTGTCGTTCTGTCCCCCCGCGAATCGCAGCGTTACTTTACGGGCAACTCGGGAAATGGCCCGGTCGAGCTGCCGTAAACCGGCCTCACGAGTGTAGCCCTTAATGACGGCGTTTAGCCCTTCATCCGTAAACTCGATCTGCTCGTCCGTCAGACCCGTCGCCTTGAGCTGCTTGGGAATCAGATAACGGCGCGCGATCTGCTGTTTTTCTTCCTCGCTGTAACCGGACAGCCGCAGAACCTCCATGCGATCGAGCAACGCCTGCGGAATCGTATCCAGCGAATTAGCGGTGGTGATGAACAGGACCTTCGAAAGATCGAAAGCCATATCGAGATAGTTGTCGCGGAACGTTTTGTTCTGCTCGGGATCGAGCACTTCGAGGAGCGCCGCCGCCGGATCGCCCCGGAAATCTCGCCCTAGCTTGTCGACTTCATCGAGCAGCAGGACTGGATTTAGAGCCGCAGCGCGCCGCATGGCCTGCAGCAGCCGTCCGGCCATGGCTCCGATATAGGTGCGGCGATGTCCTCGCAGCTCGGCTTCATCGTGCATGCCGCCGAGGCTGAAGCGCTCGAATTTGCGTCCCAGCGCGCGTGCAATGGATTGCCCGAGTGAAGTTTTTCCTACGCCGGGCGCGCCGACAAAGCACAATATGGGAGCTTTCGCTTCCGGATTGCGCTTCAGAACGCTCAGATGCTCCAGAATCCGCTCTTTTACTTCCTTCAATCCGAAGTGATCCTCATCCAGAACTTGCCGCGCATGCGCTATGTCAAGGTTGTCTTCCGTCGAGGCGTTCCAGGGCAGATCGAGGACAAATTCGAGATAAGTGCGGGTGACGTGATAATCGGGCGCGCCCGCCGGCAGCCGCTCCAAGCGGGCCAGCTCACGCTCAAACTCCTTCTTGGCTTCTTCGGGCAAATTCGCTTTCTCGAAGCGTTCCCGCAGCAACTCGACTTCGGCTTTATCCGCGTCCTTTTCGCCGAGCTCCTGCTGAATTGCTCGAAGCTGCTGGCGCAACAGATAATCGCGCTGCTCTTTGGACATCTCGTCGCGAGCAGTGGAAGCGATCTTCTGGCGCAGCTCAAGCACTTGCAGCTCGTGGGCCAGGTAGGAATGCATTAAGCGCAATCCGTCCACGCGGGTCTCCGCTTCAAGTAAAGCCTGCTCGCGCTCGAGATCCAAGCTGAAAATGCTGGCCAGCAAATAGGCGGTCCGCAGCGGGTCGTCGTGGCCCGACAACATCCGCGTCAACTCCGCGGCAGATTGCGGCTGCGCTAAAGCAATCGCTTTCGCGGCCAGCTCGAGCAAGGCTCGCGACAGAGCTTCCACTTCCGATCCGCTATCGTGCGGCAAAGAAAGCACGCGAAATTTCGCGCTCAGGTATGGATCGCTGCTCTCCAGCTTCACGACCACCACGCGCTCGACGCCCAAAACCAGAATCTCAAGCATTGCCTCGTTCGGGCGGGACGATTTGCGAATGACGGCCTTGGTTCCGATGGTGAAGAGATCGTCCTGCTGCGGCGATTCCACCTGCGGATTACGCTGGGCGATCAGAAGAATTTCCTTCTCTTCCGTGTTCAGGGCTGCCTCGACCGCGCGGAGCGAGCTTTCCCGTCCGACTGATAAAGGCAACAGCAGTCCCGGGAACAGAATCGTGTTCTTTAGGGGCAAAACCGGCAGAATGTCAAAATCAGTGGTTGCCATTTAGATTTACCTACACTTTCGATGCGCCGAAATAACAGTAAGCTGCTGCGATTCCTTGCGCGCAAATTACTCAAGTCTTGAACTAGACAAAAAAGCCCGGGCCGCATGGAGCAACCCGGGCCGAGTGCTACTCGCTTTGCTTTACTTCGGCTGAACTACGGTGAATCCAGTCCGCCCTCCGGCACTGAAGGTCAACAGCACAGGCTTACCCTGAGCCGCAGCCATGAGCCGCTTGAAATCCTGGACGTTGTTCACCGGATGCCGGTCGATTGCGGTGATGATTAGACCTTGTCCCACGCTATCGGCAGCCGGGCTGTCCGCATCTACACCCGTGATCACCACGCCATGTATGCTAGCGGGAGCGCCGATCTGCTGGGCTATATCCGGCGTGAGGGCCTGAACGCTGATACCGCGAGCGGAAGCGGCGCCGGTATTATCGTTGTCGTCATTGTCCGGGTTGTTGTTTGCGCCTTGGTTAGTCTGATTGTCCCAATCAATGCCGCCCGGCCGCTGGCCAAGTTTCACATTGACTTTCATGGGTTGGCTGTCACGCACGATATCGAGCGTCACGGTGGTCCCGGGCGCGCGAGAAATGACGTCCATGGTGAGATCGTCCGGGCCGTCTACCCTCTTGCCGTCAATCGCAGTAATGACATCTCCCGACTGGAGACCGGCCTGCGCCCCAGGCTCTTTGGGCGTCACATCCCCGATCACTGCGCCGTGCGCGTCTTTCACTCCGAACTTCTCGGCCAACGCGGGAGTGAGAGCCCCCAAGCTCACGCCCATGTAACCGCGCGACACCTTACCGCCCTTCATAATCTGGTCCATGACTTGCTTCGCCATGTTCGAAGGAACAGCGAAACCAATCCCGACATTGCCGGCCTCTTCGCCGAAACTCGCGCCGCCGCCGGTCAGAATCATGGTGTTCATGCCGATCAATTCGCCGCGTGCGTTGATCAGCGCGCCGCCGGAATTGCCGGGGTTGATGGAGGCATCGGTTTGAATAAAGTTCTGGATGTAAGTACCCGATTCAAGATGGCGGTTCTTGGCGCTGACGATCCCCATGGTGACCGTATGGTCCTGCCCAAAGGGATTCCCGATGGCGAAGCAAAGATCGCCTACCCGCGCGGCATCTGAATTGGCGAACGGCAGCGTCGGCAAATCAGAGGCATTGATTTTCACTACCGCAACATCGGTCTGCGGATCGGTCCCGACAGTTTTCCCTGTGAAGGTGCGGCCATCGGATAACTCAATCTTCAGGCTGTTTGCTTTTTCTACCACGTGGTTGTTGGTCAGAATGTAACCGGACGGGCTTACGATAACGCCCGAGCCGAGGCCTTCCTGGCGCTGATCTTTGGGCCGGAAATTAAAGCCTTGTCCGCCGAAAAATTGGCGAAACATGGGGTCGGACATAAACGGATTGTTCTGCTGTTGAGCGGACGCCTTGATGATCCGAGTCATGCTGATCTTCACCACAGCCGGTGAAGCCTTTTCAATAATGTCGGCGAATGAATTCGAGAGCTGGCTCACCCGCTGCGTGTTCGAGTCCGCTCGCGCCACCACTGAGACCGGCGCATTCGCGTGAGTAGCTACCGCGAAAGCAGCGATTAAGCCGCCTCCGATAGAGGCCGCCAGCAGCGTTAGAATAGCTGTCGAGCGGCGAAATTGGATGACGTTTGACATATCCTCCAAAGATCCTTTCTTATTGCGGCTCATGAAATCTTCCGGCCGCGTTCTCCATATTGGACGCACTAAATTCCATTTCGATTTACAAGCTGTGTTTACCAGTTAAACTGCCGCTGCTTCCACCGTTTCTCCCGCTTTGATTCGGAAGACCAGGCCGGAACCGGCCGGATCCGCATCAATGAGCACATTTTCACCCTCGTGTATCTCTCCGCCAATGATACGCTTGGCGAGCGGGGTCTCGATCTCCCTCTGAATGGCGCGCTTCAGCGGACGGGCTCCATAATTCGGATCGTACCCGGTCCGCACTAGCCGGGTGCGCGCGGCATCTGAGAGCGTCAATGCAATATGACGTTCTTCCAACCGCGCTCTTAGGCCGGCAAGCTGGATTTCCACAATCTTTTTGAGATGCTCCTCGCTTAAAGCGTGGAAGACGATAATTTCGTCCAGCCGGTTCAGGAATTCGGGCCGGAACGCGCGCCGAAGCTCTTCGAGAACAGCATCTTTCATCCTCCGGTACTCTTCGCCTTCGAACGCACCGCGATATTCCAGAATGCGGTGGCTGCCGACGTTAGAGGTCATAATGACGATCACGTTCTTGAAATCGACCGTGCGGCCCTGCCCATCCGTCAAACGGCCGTCATCCAGCACTTGCAGCAAAGTATTGAATACATCGTGATGGGCCTTCTCAATCTCATCGAACAGGACCACCGAGTAGGGCCGCCGGCGCACGGCTTCGGTCAGCTGCCCGCCCTCGTCGTAGCCGATGTATCCAGGAGGCGCGCCGATCAGCCGGGATACCGTGTGCTTCTCCTGATATTCCGACATATCGATACGGATCATTGCCCGCTCGTCGTCGAATAGAAATTCGGCCAGCGCGCGCGCCAGCTCGGTCTTGCCGACGCCGGTGGGTCCAAGAAAAATGAAGCTGCCGACAGGCCGCTTGGGGTCCTTCAATCCGGAGCGCGCCCGAAGCACTGCTTCGGCGACAGCCAACACCGCTTCATCCTGCCCGATGACGCGCTTATGCAGGTCGTCTTCGAGCGCCAGAAGTTTCTTCATCTCGCCTTCGAGGAGCTTCGAAACGGGCACTCCGGTCCACCGGCTCACCACTTCCGCGATGTCTTCCTCATCCACCTCTTCTTTCAACAAGCGAGTTGCGCCGGGCCTTCCGGAAACCTTTTCCTGCTCGGCATTCAGCTGGCGGTCGAGCTCCGTCAACCGGCCATACTTCAGTTCAGCCGCTTTGTTCAAATCGTAGGCGCGCTCTGCCTGCGCGATCTCGATCTTCACCTGGTCAATCTGCTCCCGCAGAGCCCGGACGCGCTGCACACCTTCCTTTTCGGTCTGCCATTGCGCCTGCAATGCGGAAGATTCCGTTTTTAGCTCGGCCAACTCCTTCTCGATGCGCGTGAGCCGTTCTTTTGAGACGGCATCACTCTCTTTCTTCAGAGCTTCGCGCTCAATCTCCAGTTGCATCGTGCGCCGCAAAATCTCATCCAGCTCGCCCGGCATGGAATCGATTTCCGTGCGCAATTTGGCAGCCGATTCATCGACCAGGTCGATAGCCTTATCGGGCAAGAAGCGGTCCGTAATATAGCGGTTGGATAGCACTGCTGCGGCAACCAGAGCCGTATCCTTGATGCGGACGCCATGGTGCAGCTCATACCTTTCCCGTAGTCCGCGAAGAATGGAGATGGTATCTTCTACCGTGGGTTGATCGACGAACACGGTCTGGAAACGGCGTTCGAGCGCCGCATCCTTCTCTATATATTTCCGATATTCATCGAGCGTGGTGGCTCCGATGCAATGCAGCTCGCCTCGCGCCAGCATGGGCTTCAATAGATTGCCCGCATCCATCGCGCCTTCGGCTTTGCCCGCCCCGACCACAGTGTGCAGCTCATCGATAAAGAGAACGACCCGTCCTTCGGACGATTGCACTTCTTTGAGTACCGCTTTCAACCGCTCCTCAAACTCGCCCCGGAACTTGGCGCCGGCGATGAGCGCGCCCATATCGAGCGCCACTACCTTCTTGTCTTTCAATCCCTCCGGCACGTCGCCGCGCACAATGCGCTGCGCCAGACCTTCCACGATTGCCGTTTTCCCGACCCCAGGCTCGCCGATCAGCACCGGATTGTTCTTGGTGCGCCGCGACAGAACCTGAATCACCCGCCGGATTTCTTCATCCCGGCCAATGACCGGGTCGAGTTTGCCTTTCGAAGCCAGTTCGGTCAAATCCCGGCCATATTTCTGCAGGGCTTCGTAAGTCGCTTCCGGATTGGCGGTAGTCACCCGCTGATTTCCCCGGACTTCCACCAGCGCTTTCATAAGCCGGTCCCGGGTCAAGCCAAATTCCCGAAGCAGACGCCCGGCGGTACCCTGATCCTCGGCCGCCGCCAACAAGAGATGCTCGATCGAGACGTACTCATCCTTCAAGCGCTTCGCCTGCTCTTCGGCAGTCGTAAACAGGCGCGAAAGCCGGTTTGTGATGTACACCTGGTCCGACCGCACGGGGCTGCCGCTCACTTTCGGCAGCTTTTCGATCTCCTGAAGCAGGCGCCGGTGCAACGATTCCAGAGCGACATCGGCCCGCAGCAGAATCGAAGGGGCTAGGCCACCTTCCTGCTCCAGCATGGCTAAGAGCAGATGTTCCACATCCACTTGCTGGTTGCCGTGGTTAGTTGCCGTCTGCTGCGCCTGCCGGATCGCTTCCTGCGATTTTTCGGTCAGTCGGTTCAAATCCATGACTTAAGTTTACCATTGAGCGTTAGGTAATGCAATAATCTTAGTCCAGTGTGCTAAGATCCGGCTTTGGAGATCGCTGACTACATAATGGCAGAATGGGAATGGGTCCTCCCGGTATGCGCTCAGCAGTCCAATCTCTCGGTCTTCTCGGCCTTCCTGCTCCGGTCAGTGAGCTTGCCGCCGAGCGGTGGGACGCCATAATCGTCGGGGCCGGGCACAATGGCTTGACTTGCGCTGCCTATCTGGCGCGTGCCGGCAAGCGTGTTCTGGTACTCGAAGCCCGGGAACGCATCGGCGGCGCATGCACGATTGAAGAGCCCTGGCCCGGAGTGCGCATGTCTCCATGCGCGTATCTCGCGGGGCTGCTGCATCCTCTCGTAATCAAAGAACTGGATCTACCGGCGCTCGGTTTTTCCTGGATTCCGGCCACCAACGGCCTGTTCGTGCCGTTCGAAGACGGAAGCAGCATCCAGCTTTACGATGACGATGAACAATGTGAAGCCGAGTTGTCTCGCTTCTCTCCGCGCGATATAGAAGGATGGCGCGCCATGAGTGACGTGATGCGCCGCCTGCGCGATGCTCTTCGTCCGCCGGATGAACGGGACGTTTGGATCGGCGAGGCACCTACGCGCGAAGAATTGGAAGATCGGCTCAAGGGCGATGAGGAGGCCCGCGGCTTGCTTTTTGAATGGTCGATGGCGGAGTTCGTCGAGCGCTATCTCTGGGATGAGCGGCTCCAGATCGCCTATCTTGGGCAGGGCGTTATCGGCACGAATGCGAGTCCATTCGATTCAGGAACGGCTTCCATCCGCTTCCATCATTCATCGGGAAGGCTGGGCGGGTTGCCCGGATCTTGGGGTTATGTAAAGGGCGGCATGGGGATGGTCTCGTTCTTTTTGGCGGACGCAGCGCAGAACGCCGGCGCGCGAATCGCAGCGGGCGTTCCGGTCTCGCGAATTCTGCCCGGGGAAGGTGTCTTGCTCGAAGGGGGAGAGCGCCTCCTTGCGCCGGTCGTGATATCGAACGCCGATCCAAGGACGACATTACGCCTTCTCGGCGATGCCGCGAATGCGAACTGGCGCGCGCAGGTGGAATCCGTTCCAATCGAAGGTTGCACGCTGAAACTGAATGTCTGGCTCCGCGAGTTGCCGAACTTCCGTGCGCGTCCAGGCACGTGCGAGCCTCACCACTTCGGCCAGATCAATACTCCACTCACCAAAGAGCAGTGGAAAGCCGGCTACGCAGCCGCTCGCCAGGGTCAGCTGCCGGACCATCTGTGGACTGAGCTTTACTTCCAGAGCGCTCATGATGGCGAGATTGCCCCTAGAGGAACGCACACCATGAGCGTTTTTTCCCAATACGTGCCGTATCGATTCTCAAACGGCGCCTGGGACGATCATCGCGAGGCCGCGAAGAACCGCGCCCTGGATGCGCTGGCGCGTTTTTGCAGCAACATTCCGGATGCCGTGATCGATGCTCAGGCGCTGGGTCCTCCCGATATCGAGAAAAAGGTCGGCCTCACGGGTGGACATATTTTTCAGGGCGAATGCCTTCCTCAATACATGTGGAGCAACCGTCTGCGGGCGAAGGCCCCAATGCCCGGCGTTTATCTTTGCGGAGCTTCGACCCATCCGGGCGGCAGCGTGATTGCGATGAATGGACGCAATGCCGCTATGGCAGTGCTCGCGAACGCCTGAAGCGCCGCTTGCTTTTCAGCCACTGGTTAGCCGCGAATAGCAGCACGATCAAAGGCACGAAGGCGAAATAGGGCCAGTACGCTGCGGAGGGCGATTGCGGCTGCAGCACGTTCAGTTGGCCCGAGGCTGACGCGGTCGATCCTGCGGCTGTAACTTCCACATCCATCTGCCACGTTCCTGCCGAGGGAATCGTCATGCGGCCCGCATATAGGAGCTTGTTCGAGGCCTGAGATCTTTTGGCCGGCGCAACGATCTCGACGATATTCCCGTTCGAAGATTTCTTCAAGTGCAGTCTTACATCGGCATCGAGCACCGCGCCTTGATCGGCCGCCTTCTGCACCATGACGCTGAGATCTGCAGCGCCAACCCTCACCGGAACCGGCGTACTGAATACCGTGACGATGAATGGACCCGCTTGCTTGCGTAATTGCAGCGTGCCACCGTCAGCTAGGAGGACTCCCAGCGCCAGCAAATGTCCAATCGGAATGCGAGCCGCTGCAATCAATTCATCACGCCGCGCATCTGCATGGGTTGAAAGAGTATCCAGATTCCGGCAGCGTAGAGGGCGCAGGATACGGCCGCCCACGGGATCACAAGACTTATCGCGGTGCGGATTCGAGTGCCGTATTGCAGCGCGACACGCCAACCGATGTACAACGTCAGGAGCAACCCGGCATCCAGGATGCCGATTTGCGCGGCGGTCAGCCAAGGCGGCATGACGGTGGCAGTCGCGAGGTGATAGAGCAAATGCGCCGCCCACATTGCTACTCCAATCGGCACGAGGGTAAAGGCGAACCGCCGCACGGTATCGGAGACATTGACTAATGAAC
>JBAUUG010000024.1:0-6252 GCA_049582585.1 Bryobacteraceae bacterium
AGGCCGCCCTGACCCGCAATGGTCGATAGAAGAAAACTCCGCCGCTCCCGTGCCGCTCAGCCCGGTTGCCTCCCAAGAGTCCTTGCAAACCCTGACACTGGTACCGTACGGAGCTGCCAAACTGCGCATTACTGCATTCCCCTATCTTCAGGAGAGGTCACAGTGCGAATTTCGTGGGGCAAACGACCGCTCTGGGCCGTCCGCTAACGCGAAGTGAAACTGTGCTCGTGAGCTACTAGTCTTTCAACTGGACCTCAGGAGGGGTTTTGCTGTTTGACCTCTGCATCGCGAATCGAAGGAGGACGGCGTCAGAGGAGCGAAGGTCCGGTGCGTGAAAATCGGCGAGTGATTCGGCGTGGCTGCAGGGTTTTTGCCGTCTCCCCTGCTTCGTGGCCGCTCCGGGAACGGTAAAATCGTTCACCAAGAACAGTCCGGGGAACCAACAAATCGAAGCCGGATCGCTTGCCGACATGCTTCAATTCATTACGGCGATTCCCTTGAACGTGGAGCGCGGCAGCGGCTGCTACATCGGAATTCGAACGCTGGCCGAAGGACTTCGCCAGCTGGGCACTCAAGTCGAAATGGTCACTCCGCGCATCGTCACGCCTATCTACACAGCCACGCGGATCCTGTTTAATGAGTCGTTGCGCCGGCGTAGTTTCAAGGGCAAGGCTACAGTGGGTTTCGATGCCGACGGGTACACAATCGCTGGAAAACGAAATGCGCCGCCGCACGTGGCGTGTATCAAAGGAGTATTGGCCGACGCGGTTCGTTTCGAAAAGGGTCCGACGCGGGCGAGCATGGCGCTCCAAGCTTCGCTCGAAGCAAAACACGCGCGGCGCGCCGATCTGGTGATTACCATCAGCCGCTACTGCGCGGAGCGGCTGGAGCACTTCTACGGCGTGAAGAACGCGGTGATCGTACCGGAGCTGATCGATTTACGGGCATGGCGAGACTTGTTCCGCGCGAATCCCGCTGTGCGGAAGCCCAATAAGTTCACGGTTTTTTCCGTCTGCCGATTCTATCCTCGGAAACGCCTGGACGTGTTGCTTCGAGCTGCCGCGCAACTGCGTCGGGCCATTCCAGAACTTGAAATTCGAATTGCCGGGAACGGACCGGAGCGTGGAAAGCTGCGGAGACTGTGCTATGAGCTGCATCTCGGCTCAACGATAAAGTGGTTGGGCGATGTATCCATGAGCACGCTGGCTCGGGAGTACAATGCCGCGGACATCTTCTGCTTGCCGAGCGTGCAGGAGGGCTTTGGGATTGTTTTCTTAGAGGCCATGGCGGCGGGGAAACCGATCGTTGCGGCGCGCGCGGCCGCGGTTCCCGAAGTGGTTCGGAACGGGCTTCTTTTTGAGCCCGACAATCCGGAAGCACTGGTCGAAGCCATACTTCGCTTGTATCGGAATCCGGAGTTATGCGAATCCCTGCGATCATCCGGGTTGCACGATGTCGAGCAGTTCGAGATGCATCGCGTCGCCGGACAGTTCTTGTCGCAAATCGTGAAAGTCGCGCCGGGAATTGAGATACCGGAGCAATATGGGGCCGTCGACGCCGACTAACGCGATGATCGTGGCCGAGACGGAGCGATTGATTCTAAGGCGTTGGCGCGACTCTGACCGTCAGCCGTTTTCGCATTTGAACGAAGACCCCCGGGTAATGGAGTTCCTGCCCGGCGTTCTCACACCCAAGGAGAGCGACGCGCTGGCGGACCGGATCGAAGCTCATTTCCGGCAGCACGGTTTCGGTCTTTGCGCCGCAGAGCTACGTCGTGACCATTCCTTTGTTGGGTTCATCGGGCTTGCTATTCCGTCGTTCGAGGCTCATTTCACCCCTTGCGTGGAAATCGGATGGAGGTTGGCGGCCGATCACTGGGGCCAAGGACTGGCGACTGAAGGCGCGCGCGAGATGGTTCGCTTCGCTTTCGAGGAGATAGAGCTCGAGGAGTTGGTTTCATTTACAGTGCCCGGCAATGTCAGGTCTCGCCGGGTGATGGAGAAGCTTGGCATGACCTGTAATCCAGCTGATAATTTTGATAGTCCCAGGTGGCCGGAGGGGCACCCGCTGCGTACGCAAGTGTTATACCGGTTACGGCGTGGAGCAGATAATCGCTTTGCCTCGTCTAATCTTTGAATCGTTGGTCCCGCAGCGTCGGTGTAAATCCATTGCGGCAACGGCACTTTCGAACAACCACTGGGCAACTGAGGCTCGGCTAAGCTAATGGAGATTACCGTTCCGGCAAGGAACTGCGAGAAATATGCTGCAGACGAAGACTGTTTGCCTCACTGTCCTTTCAACTCTGGTTCTAGTTGGTGTCCACGCGAGAGGGGAGGATCAGACCGAACTCTCTCGTAAGGAAGTGTCTGATCATCGCCTTCCGCGCGTTGGTTGGATTCGAACTCCGAACGGTGGAGGATTCCGGGGTATAGTTCTACAGATCGCCGTTGACCAAGACGGTACTGTGACTTCGGCCCAGGTTACGGAAGGTCCAGATGAGTTTCGAGAAGCGGCTCTGACGCTGGCCAAACCGTTTGAGCGGAACGGTAAGCCGGCAGCGGTAGTCTTCACCGATTACATCTCGCTTCTTCCGCCAGAACGGCCTGCCAGGATGGATGTTCCCTTTCCGACCGTGCACGACTGGGCGAGCCTAAGAATCACCCTGAAGCGTACCCGTTGTTACGGGAGTTGCCCGGCTTACCAATTGCAGATAGATGGAAAAGGCAACGTTCTCTTTCAGGCTAGTTTTCCCAGGCAAACAGAAGAGCACGAAAATCTGTCGCGCGAAGAACTGGAAAGGTTGCTTGATGCTTTTCGGACCGCCAACTACTTCGGTTTAGACAGGGAATACAGAGTTAACGCCACGGACTTGCCCGCTTGCTTCACTTCGATCTCAATCGACGGCCAGAGTATGTCAGTAACGGACTACGGTGGCTTGCAGGTGGGAATGCCCACGTCGGTTCGAGACTTGGAATCTGCAATTGATGAAATTGCAGGAACTAATAAGTTGTCCCAACGGTAGGGCAGCAATAATTCTTTGAATATGACAGCCGTAAGTACGATCCTCGCCTTACGCGTGTCGAGCAAATTTGGAAGTAGATACCTTACGTGTTCGCAAGCTTGGACAGACAGAGAAGCAGATGTCGTAGGCGGATAGGCTTCCTGCATCCTCGGCTACGGTCTGGCGTTTCATCGTCCATTGCAAAAACCCAAATCGCCCAAGGCCATTGCGCGTGGGTCCGCTCATTGCTATGACGGCAACTTTGCATCCAAATACGCAAGATAGAATGCGACAAGCCGATACGCATCGTAATAGTCGTTAGGGTGTATGGCGTTCATATTGTCGCGAGGACTGTGGAGAACCCCCCAGGTCTCTTGCGTGATGGAGTGAATTGTGATCACGGAAATCTTCTTGGACAGGAATGGATGACTATCATCATCGCCCACTTTTTCGACGTCCACTTCTTGTAGCGGAATGCGGGCCGCGCTTGCAATCTCTGCAAGCCAATGGACTAAACTCGGTGTCGCTCGATGCACCCAGACCTTGGGGGAGGCTAATCCGAGGCACTCCAAATTGATGAATGCCGCCGCTCTGGGTCTCTGCTCTGGGCTTAGCCTTTTGACATAAAAAGACGAACCGACCAGCCCGCGTTCCTCTTCGGCAAAGGCCACAAATTAGTAGGTGTGTTTTCTTCGCGTGTCTTTCAGGGTTTGGTACAGCGATGGAAGCAGTGACGCACCACTCCAGTCATCAACTATTCCCTGACCCTTATCTACAAAGTCAAAGTGACCCCCGACGATGATGGTTGCAGTGGTTTCGCCCGGCAGTGTGCAAATCACGTTCGCCCACCGTTTATCGACCTGCTGTTTATCTGTTTGACATCCCACCTGCTGAAAGAGTTGGTCGATTGCGATCTGCCGGGCTTTTTGTGATACCGCCCCTGCGCGAAGCCGGTCATTTATGGAGCTTGGGCTTACTAAATTCAGCTCCAGTCCATCGGCCAAGGACGCACTGGTCCAGATCGCGAGAGTGGTCCCGATCACGCCTAGAAGATAGTTCCGCGTTAACCGGCGAAATGTACGTAGTCGGGTCATAACATTATGCATAACGAATAATGTACAGGAGGTAGACCTTCGCCCTTATAGGAAGTTCACCATGAGCTTCGTGGCTATGGATCTTTCAAGCGCCGACTGAATTGACGTTCACTTTATCACTGTTTCATCCGCCTAGTATCATGCCCTCCTCACACTACCGTGACGCCCCGAGGATATTTACAACCCTGCGGGGCTGGAGCAGCCAGTGCGTTTTTAGCGGGTAGTAGTATCTACTTGCTTGGGATGATTCTGTCCCCCAGCTTCTACTGAACTAATAGTCTTCGTCCGGTAACCGAGATGGGATGAGTGTTCGTCTACAGGTTTGTAAGCGCTCAAAACGCGCATCAGGTTAGAAGGATAAATATCTAGTGAAAAAAACAATACTCTTGAGTTTCATGGCTCTTGGTGCAACGGCCTTCGCGGCCAGCAACACTTTCAAGATCAATCTCTTTCAGGATTCGATCATTGAAGGCAAGACATTCAAGGCGGGCGACTACAAGATTTCAATGGAAAGCGGAAAGGCTGTCATAAGACAAGGCAAGGAATCTGTCGAAGTGCCGGCTCGCGAGGAAAGCGAACCCAATAAAATTTCTTCCACAGAGCTGCTGTACAAAGACAAAAGTAATCTGCAAGAGATTCACGTGGGCGGGACCTACACAAAGATCGTTTTTGAAGGCGCCACACCAATGGGTTCGGGTCTATAGTCCGAATTCCTGTTTGATCGACTTCTAGTTTCACAGAGGCGGCGGAACGCGGCCTCGAAGCGACAGGACCACCCGGTAACGGATAATCCTCGGCAGGGCGACGCCGGCGCAGGAATCTATGATGGCAACGATGATCATTCGTGTTGCTGTCTTCGCCTGGCGTGGCAGACTATGGACGTTCCTCTTCGATCCTGATTCGCGAAAGGGGCGGCCAGGGCTTCGAACGAAGCCCACAAGTCTGCTCTTTGTCCTTGTCCTCCTGCTTCGCTCTGGATACGCACAAGGCACCGTGCCCACATTCCAACATGTCCTCGGCGGATCGTCCTATACTCTCGTCGGCCAGGACCCGCAACACGCCGTCGCGACGACAATCCGGACGGTGCTCGTCCCCGTATCGCTCTCTTTCGAGGCGAAGAAAACGGCTGGTAAGCCTTTCTTGATGGACGCAACCCTGGACGTGCCGCGCGTACTCCGTTCGCCGGTCTTCTCTAGTTTTGCGTTTCCGACCGGCGGAGTCACGCAGTACGGTGACGCAATGCTGCGCACCACCTTCCCCAAAGCTGAAGAGTGGCACACGCTGCTCGGCAAGCCCCAGGTGAGGGCTATCAAAATTAACATCCCCGTCGCTTATGGCTACATACTGACCTCGAAGAAAACCGGCAGATCCTTCGGCGTCGTCGATGTCGAATTTCTGCAACAGGAACTCTTTAAACAAATTCCCAAGCAGGAAGACACGCTTATCGTCGCGGTGACCCATAACATCACATACTATGCCGATGGCGATGCAACCTTATGCTGTTCCTGGGGCACGCACGGTGTTGACTCCGCCACTGGAAACTCCTTCATTCTTGCCTCGTATCTTCATTCCACGCCCGCCATAGTTGAAGACGGCGACGTACAGCCTATCACTCAGCAGCTCGGGGAATTCATTAACGATCCGCTGCACGATCCTCTGCTCCATGACCGCCAGGTGAAAGATCCGGGAAACACATTCCCCGCTTGGCTCCGTCCCGCTTCAATGCATCCGGGAGACCAGGGCAGTTGTGGCGGCATCGGCGTCGCGTCTGCCTATTTCCTTCTGGAACCTACGAATACGAACCCAAAAAATAATTTCCCCGCATCGAAGGGGTTTGTTGCCGATGTGCGCGGAACTAAATACCACCTTCAGAACGTAGCCTTGTTGCCGTGGTATGTCCGCGCTTCTGAAGGTCTCGGCAGGATTTACAGCTTCCCGGACGCGCAGGCCCTGACCCGCTCTTCCAAGCCTTGTCCGCCAAGGGAGCCACGCCTAAGCTCGGGAGGGGGTGCATCCACGCCGCCGGAACCGACGGTCGCGGCAGTCCCTATGCATGGCTCTCCGAACGGCCATAAGCTCATCGGCTATTGGGCAGGTTACGGCGCTGCGGGTTCCACTTTTCCGCTCCGCGAGGTCTCCCCTCAATGGGACATTATC
>JBAUUG010000025.1:0-3486 GCA_049582585.1 Bryobacteraceae bacterium
GTTCGGACGAAGACGCCTGACCCTCGAACGGTAGGCCCTTAGCTCCTTCCCTCGAAATAGTCAATCGATTCCAACTATACAGTCAGTCGGCGGAACCGATTCAGGGATGCGCTTTGGAGTGACGCGACGCAGAATCAGCACATAAGAGGCGGCTCGGCTCGGAAAAAATGAACGCCGCTAGGAAAGGAAAATCGTGGCGCCTGTTGCCAGGCTCACTTGATGTGCGTTTTTTTTGGAGGGCGCCGCATCGGCGTTATCCGGCCCACACCGAAACGCAAAACCTAGACTGTTCGTTGCCGGCGACCCCGGAATGCGTCCTGCGGAACGAACAAGACTTGGAAGGAGTCAACAGCCCTTCCGATTCAGGCAAAGGAGACATAACGATGGCTACGCTGAATTTGGTTGGATGCAGCGCGAAATTCCGCGCTCTGCTCGATAACGTCGATCTGGTCGCGCCGGTGGACTCCGCTGTCCTCATTCAGGGAGAAACTGGCACCGGCAAGGAAGTGATTGCCCGTGCTATTCACGAGGTGAGCCCTCGGCGCAGGAACCGCTTTGTAGCGCTCAACTGTGCGGCCATTCCGAGTGCTCTCCTGGAGAGCGAGCTCTTCGGCTACGAAAGAGGAGCTTTCACCGGCGCTGCGAATCAGACCATCGGCCGGTTCCAGTTTGCAGATGGGGGGACGCTCTTTCTTGACGAGATTGGAGACCTCCCGCTCGAGCTGCAACCGAAACTTCTGCGGGCGCTTCAAGAGAAGCAATTTGAGCGCCTTGGCGGGAGTCAGACACTCCAGATCGATGTGCGGGTAATTGCTGCGAGTAATCAGGAGTTGGGACAGATGGTTCGTGAACGGCGGTTCCGCGCTGATCTCTATTACAGATTGAATGTCTTTCCGATGATGCTTCCGCCCTTGCGGGAACGCCGGGACGATATCCCGCTACTGACGGAATACTTTGTCAGGAAGTTTGCTGGGCAGCAGGGCAAAGTAGTCGCGACGATTCCGCGGGATGTGATGACGGCTCTGGAACACTACGATTGGCCGGGTAATATCCGGGAGCTGCAGAATGTGATCGAGCGCGGGGTCATTATCACGACGGGCTCTGTATTGAGCCGACAGACCACAGAGCTTTTGACGCCGGGCGAAGCTGCGCCGCCTCGTTCTCCAGCGCCGACCGAGGCGACAAGCACCAGGAGGACGATGGCCGATGCTGAGCGTGAGCATATCACCGCAGTACTGGGGGCGACCAATTGGGTTATCGGTGGACCAAATGGAGCAGCAGCGCAACTGGGGTTGCCGAGAACAACCTTAATGTCCAGAATGCAGCGGCTTGGAATTTCCAATTTATCCCGAAGACGCTCTGGGCGCTCGGTTGAACAATTCGTGCGAGTGATGGGCGGGCTCTCGTCGCGTTTGAAAGACGAATCATCGCTTGGCCTGCCGGTGATGGAAGCAGTTGCGAGCTGATGATTCAAAGGAGAATGACAATGGAAGAGAACACCTTAGTCGAATCGAGTTTCTCGGCAACGATCAATGCCCCGATTGAGAAGATCGACATTCCGGCCTGGTGTTTTACGCTGCCCGAGGCGGAATATCAGTCGTGCTCGCCAGCTCACTGCTCCGCCGGTGCGACTACCTCGCTCGACGGCCGGCGCATGTCGATCAACGTCGAGATACTCGGCGGAAGCCTGGTCGTACAGCACTATGTCGAAGAGATCGCGCGACCCGATCATCTGAGACTGGTTTCCACCTCAGACGTGTTCACGCCCACACGCCGCACGAAAATGGGCGTGATATGGGATCTGGCGGCAAGGAAGATCGACGATAAAACGTGCGAGTTTACAAATGCGGTTCAAACCTGGGCCACGCCGGAACTGTTAGACTTCCTCGGCAGCCAGGGGATACCGCTGGACGTCTTCCGAGGAGCCCGCAAACCGATTTCGGAGGCGCACAACCGGCAAGAGACACCGATGTTTGCAAAAAGCATCGAACGTCATGCCTTACAACGAGGTCGAGATTGATCGGAGGGAACATGGTGCAACTGACTTATGAGAAAGAGATCACCGGACTCGTCCTGATGGACCCGTATAACGACTTCATTTCCGAGGGTGGCAAGCTCTGGGATCGCATAAAGGGCGTCGCCGAAGGGAACCAGTGTGTGCCTCATATGCAGCAGGTTCTTGAAGCGGCGCGAAAAACCGCTATCAGGGTTTTCTACGCGATGCATCGCGATATCGTAGTGGCGACTACGAGACCTGGAAGTACATCGCGCCCATTCAGAAAGCAGGGTGGTCGCGGAAGTCGTTCGAATACGGCACCTGGGGCGGTGAAAGACGCGACGGCGAGCTACTCCGATGAGCAGATGCACGCCGCTCTCGAAGTCAACATCCCAAATTACGCCAGTGCCATTGTGACGACGAAGGAAATCGTCGGTGCCATCGCTTCTCTTTCCGGCGCAAGCCTCGTTGACGAGTCCATTCCTGCGATTTAAATAACGAAAGGGAAATATAGGGTCACACTCGCAGACGCACTCAAAGTAATCACGGCCGCTGACAAGACCCAGGAGATGAAATGGCCAATGAACATCGCAGGTGTCGATGAGGGCGGCAATTCCCCTCAAGAGTGCCGGAAAGGATAGTTGGGCAATCGGTGTAAGCGGCGGATCAGGATAGCAAGATCAAACGGTGGCTGAGGCGGGCGCTGCCGCATTTGAAAAACAATCGTAGGCGGTCCCGCCTTTGAGAATCGAGAATAGCTGTGCATGAATCGCAACTGGGCCCACTCAACGAATGGCCCAACAATCACAATCCGACCTGCGCTGACCTGATGGCCGTGGCAGAGCGTGAATTGGGTGCATTCATACGCGTGGTGTCGGAGTTATACGGTTCCGAGGAGGCCAAGCTCTCGGCTGAGGACTGGCTCGACGAGTTGGAGGCAGTGGATCGCCTGCCCGGATTGAACACCCGCGAATGGCGACTGATCACGATTGCTGCTTCGACGCGGCTAGCAGCTCGGTTGACTGTACTCGCCGCGTCGACTGACAAAAGTATCCCCGATTCCTGGATGCACGTGACCGCAAAGCATACCGATCACGGATAGAACCGTACTTTCTAGTTTCACTGCTTTGGTTGAGGAAATTCTCGGCCCCATTTTACATAATCCCCGGAAGTCCGTTCGTGCTAGCGCGTTTTGGCTTATCCGCTCTGTTGCCGGCGCTCTCGTTGGCTCGTTTCCACTTTGCTGGACAACGCGCTCGAGCCCTGTTTGCCGGCGTTCCCACCCATTCCATCCCCGTTAGGAACTACCGCTTCAACTGCTGTTGGGTTGACGCTGATAGCCGCTGGACAATCGAGAGGTTGGCCGATCCTGCATGGCGGTGCGCAGTCCCCCTGGTCCGACGTTTAGAGGATCTCGGAGGCCGAGTTGAAACCAGTCGTGAAATAACCGAGCCACCTTTGTCCGACGTCGTCCTCGCAGACATCACCCG
>JBAUUG010000026.1:0-8357 GCA_049582585.1 Bryobacteraceae bacterium
GAACAAAGGCGCGTTTTCTTGTTATGTCGCCGCCTCTTACAGGATGCCGATGAAGCGGATTCCGCCACTCAGGACGTCTTTCTCAAGGCCTATAAGGCGCTCAGCAAGAGCAAAGGCGATGCTCCTGAGCTGGACAATCCTGCAAAGTGGGTGACGCGGATCGCCGTGAATACCTGCCTCGACCGTCTCCGATCGAAAACATGGATGATGTGGAGGCGGCGTCCGGCGGCCGCAGACGAAGAAGTAATTTTGCGAATGACTCCAGGAGGCGATCCCGACGCGGAACGTCAACTGTTCGCCGAACAAATCCAGCGCAGACTGGAGATGGCGCTTGCGAGGCTGTCGGAGCGGCAGCGGGCTGTTTTTTCGCTTCGGCATTACGAGGGGATGGCGCTGGACGATATTGCCGAGGTTCTTAAACTGGATGTAGGAACCGTGAAAGCGCATTTGTTTCGCGCCATCGCGAAGATGCGTGAAGAGCTGAAAGATCTATATACAGCACGCGCGTAGGCGTGCGGAGGGATGTATGAGCGTGTCCAACGTGTCAGGACATTGGACAGATGAGCAGTTGATCGAATACTTGTACGGGGTGGGTCCCGAGAACGGCCATGTCGATGGATGCGCGGATTGCCAGGCGCGCTTGGCTTCGATGCGGGCGAGGGGGCGGAGCGCGGAGTGTTCCGATTGCGACGTTAGTTTTGAGCTTCTTGCCGCGCAACGCCGGAAGATATACGCCAGACTCACGGCGCGCGCGCACTGGTGGACGCGGCTTCAGCCCCGGCGCTTAGCGTCCGCGGCCGCAACCCTCGCCGTTCTGGGCGGCGGGCTGTTCATCTATGAAGGACATCATAAGCAGCAGATTACCGACAATAAGCTCTCGGATGTGCAGCTTGCGCAACAAGTCAGTAACATGGCTGAAGAAGCCGAGGCTCAGCCGACCGCGCCGCTCCAGGCGCTGTTTGAAGAATGATTCTCAAGCACATTCGCGCTCTGCTGGTCTTGTGTTTGGCAGCCGCCTCGTGCGCCAGCGCTCAGAACAGGGCCAATTTCCCCTGGTGGAACAGCCCGGTGGTCGCTGATCTTGGCTTGAGTCCAGCCCAGAGTCAAAGGATTCGCCAGATCGTGAGATCCTATCGCGCCCGGCTGCTGGACGCGAGAAACAATGTTCAGAAGGCCGAAGGCGATCTGGAGGATCTGCTCAACGATCCGGCAGTGAACGTAGAAGCGGCCAAGCCCGTCATTGAGCGCCTTGCTGTGGCGCGCGCCAACTCGAGCCGGGTTTTCTTAGAGATGAGCGTCCAGTTACGGAGCGTTCTGACCTTCGATCAATGGCGTCAGCTGGTGCGGCGGTGGGACGAAGTGCAGCGCAAGAAACCGTCGGATACCCAGGTTTCGCCCTAAGCGGTTGCCTCGATTTCTCGCGTGATTTGTTCCCACTGAGTCATCGCTCGCCCAAGCTCCGCGCGCTGCGTATCCAGCAAGATTGAAACTCGCGTGACTTCGTCCGCTCCGACGAAATCCGATAACGCGAGTTCAGATTGCTGAATCGCCGCTTCGAGTTCCGCGATCCGATTCTCGAGTTCTTTCGCCTGATCCTGCATCTGCTTTAGCCGGATGGGATTGATTCGCTTCGCCAGCGCCGGACGCACTGGCATAGGAATCGGCTCTGCGGGTGGAACGCCAATGAGAATGTCCTTCAGCGTAGGCACTTGCTCCGCGCCTCCTTCTTTGCGCCAGAGATAGTCGGCGAAATCTCCCGGATAGACGCGAACTTCTCCATCCGCAATCTCAAACACCCGATTCGCGAGATGCTCAATAAAATACCGATCGTGCGAAACGAACACGATGGTGCCGGTGAATTTCTCGAGCGCTTCTAACAGTACGTCTTTGGCGCGAATATCCAGGTGATTGGTCGGCTCATCCAATAGAAGAAAATTGGCGGGATGAAGCAGCATGCGAGCCAGCGCGTAGCGATTGCGCTCACCGCCGGACAGGACTCCGATGCGCTTGAATACGTCATCTTCACTGAACAGAAAACATCCCAGAAGGTTGCGTAATTCGGTCTCCGTGGTTCTCGGAGCCGCTGCGCCCACATCATCCAACACGCGGGCATTCGCATCCAGCTCTTTGTACTGATCCTGCGCAAAATAATCCGGCTCGACATTGTGGCCGAGTACGTATTCTCCTCTGCTCAGGGGCTCCGTTCCGGCAAGCAACTTGATCAGCGTCGATTTTCCCGCGCCATTTACGCCTACCAAGGCGATGCGGTCCCCGCGCTCAATAGTGAAGTTCACATCGCTGAAGACCGGCTTGCTGCCATAGCTCTTCGCAACATCTTTGAATTGAGCCACCACGCGGCCACTCGGGTTGGGCTGCGGAAAGGTGAAATGGATCGTTTTCTCTTCCGGCGGCAGCTCGATGCGCTCGATTTTCTCCAGCTCCTTAATACGGCTCTGTACCTGCTTCGCTTTGGTGGCCTGATAACGGAAGCGGTTAATGAATGCTTCCAACTGCTGAATTCTGTCCTGCTGGTTCTTGTAGGTTGCTTCGAGCTGCGCAAGCCGCTCGGCCTTTTGGTTCCTGTACTTCTCGTAGCCGCCGGTGTAGAAGTGGACCTTCTTATTCCAGATTTCGACAATCTTCTTCACCGTGACGTCGAGAAAATAGCGGTCATGCGAAATCAGGATGTAGGCGAATTCATAGTTTCCGAGATACTCTTCCAGCCAATTCCGCGCCTCCAGATCTAAGTGATTCGTCGGCTCGTCGAGCAGCAACAGGTTGGGCTTTTCGAGCAGCAGCTTGGCAAGGGCGATACGCATCTGCCATCCGCCGAAGAACTCTTCGGTCTGCCGCAGCCAATCCTCTTTGCGAAAACCCAGGCCGGCAAGCACGGCGCCCACTTGAGCCTCGATGGCGTATCCATCTCTGGCGCGAAACTCGCTGTCGGCGCGCTCGAACCGGTCCGCTATCTGTTGATATTCCTGGCTCGCCGGATCAACTTCGCTCATTCTGCCGGTAAGCGTCTCGAGCTCCTGCTCCAGATCCTTCACGCCCGCGAACACGCTCATGCATTCGGCGAACACGCTGCGCCCGCTCACTTGCAACCCGTCCTGCGGCAGATATCCTGTTCGAATTCCCTTCATCGCCGAAAGGGAACCGTAGTCGAGCGTCTCAAGGCCGCCGATGATTTTAAGAAGAGTGGATTTGCCGGCCCCGTTTCCGCCCACCAGCCCGGCTCGCTCTTTCGGAGTAATCAGCCAATCGAGCCCGTCGAACAACAGCTTGTGCCCGAACCGCTTGCCGGCTCCGGTGAGTTGCAGCATCCCTCGACTATTTTCTCTAACCGGCGAAAAAGTTGAGGGCGTTCCCGATATAGCTCTTCAGCTCGGTTCGCTTCACCACGGCATCCAGAAAGCCGTGATCGAGCAGGAACTCGCTGCGCTGGAAGCCTTCCGGAAGCTTCTGGCGAATGGTCTGTTCAATGACGCGCGGACCGGCGAAGCCGATCAGCGCGCCGGGTTCCGCGATGTTCAGATCGCCCAGCATGGCAAAGCTAGCCGTCACGCCGCCCGTGGTGGGATCTGTCAAAACACTGATGTACGGAAGCCGCGCTTCATCCAGCCGCATGAGCGCGGCCGAGAGCTTCGCCAATTGCATCAGGCTGATCGTACCCTCTTGCATGCGCGCGCCGCCGGAAGCCGAAACAATGACTAATGGAGCCTTCTCCACCACGCAGCGTTCAATGGATCGCGTGATCTTTTCACCGACCACCGCGCCCATGCTGCCGCCGATAAATTTCAGCTCGAGAGCGCAAATGTGGATCGGGCGGCCATTCAATAAGCCGCTTGCGCAGATCACGGCGTCGGGAAGTTGTGTTGCCTTGCGCATTTCGGCCAGCCGCTGTGAGTACGGCTTGGAATCCACGAAATGTAGCGGATCGGACGAGAGCAAACTTGAATCGTGCGTTACGTACGTGCCGTCATCGAAAAGCTGCTGCAGCCGTTCCGCCGCGCCGATACGAAAATGGTGTCCGCATTGCGGACAGACCTGCAGATGCTCTTCAACCGCCTTCCGCCAGATAATCTGTCCGCAGGCCTCACACTTCTGCCACAAGCCTTCAGTACGGACGTTCTTCTCCGTGTCTTTAGGCGTATCGCCTTCTAGCGATGGCTTCTGCCGTGTGAACCAGGCCATGAAATCAGCCACTAAAGTAACACGCGGCTGTACCGCGGCGGTTCTTAAGATGCGAACTTGCGCAATAGCCTACGACGCGACCCGAACAGGATCAGCAAGCCGCCGCCAACCAGCGCGAAGGTCGCGCCTTCTATGGTGGGAGGAGGGTCCGGGGGCAAGGAACTGGCCCCATAGTAAAAATCATCGATAATCGGCTGAGAGCCCGAAGCGGTAGAAAGAGTTAGCCAGGTAATCGAATGGGATATTGAGAACCCGAATAGCGACCCGGGCGAGAGACCGGAAAAGGACTCGCCGTCTGAAAAGGTTAGAGTGAGGGGTGTGCTTCCAGTGCCGCCAATGCCCAGTAGGAGAGCGTTTGCGCCTCCTGAGGGAGCCGCAACGTAGATAGTGCCAACGCCGTCCGAAGCTCCCTTCAAACTGGTGGTGCCGGAAGTCGAACCAGTTAGATTGTAGCCGCCATTGTCCGGGCCGGTGAAATCAAAGCCAACGTTTGAATGGGTTATCCCGTAAAGGATGATCCCAGTGGAAGTGTCATAAGAGATGTTCTGAATCGGGCTGAAGTTCAGCTCGAATTGCGACCCCGCTGCTGTGTACGTCGAGGACGCCCAAGTACTATAACTCGTCGTCGTAATTGTCGTGGCGTCCGCTTGGGCAACGGCTAACGCCCCGGCGCCGAGCAGGACAGTAAGTAATCGCATCTTTGAGTGCATGCACAACCCTCCGATTTCTTTGAATCCGCGAAAGGAGTGCGCTGCGGCCGCGCGCCGTCTGCTTCAGAAATGCCCTACGCTATTGACCAAAAAGGAACACCGATTAGTGTTTCAGGCTGGCTAAAATCTGCGTCCGGTATTCTTTGGCTTTTTGATAGATCTCTTGTGGATTGAGCGTCAGCGGGTGTCGCCCCGCGACAATCTGGCGTCCGTTAATGAAAACATCCTCCACATCGGCGGCCTTGCTGGCATAAACGATCTGAGAGTAAAGGTTATAGATCGGAACGGAATTGGGATGCGCGAGTGAAATGGTAATGAGGTCGGCGCGCTTGCCTTCCTCGATCGAGCCAATCTCTTTCTCCATCCCCAACACTCGCGCGCCGCCCATGGTGGCCATATCCAAAACTTGTTCGGCAGCGAGAACACGAGGATCTCCGGTCGTGACTTTTTGAAGCTTCGCAGCGATATCCATTTCCAAGATCAGATCCGCTGTATCGTTGCTGCCTGCGAAACCGTCATTCCCGAGACCTACCTTTATGCCCAATTTGAGCATGTCCGCTATCCGCGCGACACCGCTCGCGAGTTTCATATTGCTGGAAGGGCAATGCGCAACTCCGGTTTTATGGCGCTTTAGGATCTCGAGATCGTTGTCGTCTTCCCAAACGCAATGCGCGGCAATCACCCGCCCGTCGAGCACGCCCAGTTTTTCCAACACTTGGGTGGGCGTCCTATTGCGCTTCGCCAGGGCGTCAGTTCTTTCTTTTTGGGTTTCCGAAAGGTGCATGGTGAGCGGCACGCCATACTTGACGGCGAGCTCGTGTGACGCGATCAGCGCTCCATCGGGAGTAGTGTAAATCGCGTGCGGCGCGACCGCGGGCACAATCAGGTCATCTCCCTTAAAACGCTGAATATAGCGCTCGGTTGCTTTCAGCGCTTCCTGCCAAGTCTTGTGGTCTGGCGCAGGGAAGCCGATGATAGTCTGCCCGAGCACGCCCCGCACTCCGGCTTCTTTGGCGGTTTCAGCCTCGGTCTCCTCGAAATAATACATATCGGTGTACGTGGTGATTCCGGCAAGCACCATTTCGAGACACGCAAGACGCGTCCCCCAGCGCACGAACTCCGGCGTTACATTTTTCGATTCAGCCGGGAAGATGAAGTTTTGCAGCCAGTTCTGGAGCGTCATATCGTCCGCAATGGCGCGGAACAGTGACATCGGCGCATGCGTGTGCGTGTCGATAAAACCCGGCGCAATCAGTCCATCGGGTTTGTCCAAGGTGTGTTTGGCTTGGAATCGCTCTGCGATTTCAGCTTGCGTGCCGACACCCGCGATGCGTGTTCCCCGGATTGCAACGGCGCCGCGATCAATCACCTTATGCTGCGCGTCCATGATGATGACGTACTTCGCGCGGATGATCCAGTCCACGGGCTCGGCGGCAGCGAGCTGAGCGCCAAATATTGAAAGGACGCACATCACACCGCTAATACGCCGTCCCAGCGGTCTCTGCGTCCTGGGGACGCCGCTTGCTGACGCGCGCGGTTCTGCATGGCCTTCAGAACCGCGACCGTGAGGAAGCGGCGATGTCGTAGCGCTATAGAAATGACGCATCGAATGGCCTCGGGAAGATCTCTTTGAGCGGCATGGTTTCCTGCTTGCCAGAAAGATTTGCGAGCGTAAGCTCTGCATTTCCGCAGAACTCCCAGAGGATCTGGCGGCATGCGCCGCAGGGCGGTGTCAGCATCTCGGTATCCGCCACGACAGCGATCCGCTTTACTTTCAATGTGCCTTCAGAAATCGCTTTGAACACCGCTACGCGTTCCGCGCACATAGTGAGACCGTAAGTCGCGTTTTCGATGTTACATCCAGTGAAAATGCTCCCGTTTTCATCCTCGATGGCAGCTCCAACCTTGAAGTTAGAGAACGGCGCATACGCTCTCTCGCGTGCCTCGCGAGCAGCTTCTATCAGGGCATCCATTGAAAGAAAACCGCGGCCAAAGGAGGCAGGTCTATCGTAATCGACTGATTGCGGCCATGCAGGGGAATCGGCACAGTCTCGACTCCTCCGAAGTTTCCCTTCCCGCTTCCTCCATATTGCGTGCTATCGGAATTCAGGATTTCTTTCCAGAATCCTTTCGCCGGCACTCCTATGCGATAGTTTGAGCGCACCACAGGGCTGAAGTTACAAACCACCGCGATTGTTTTTCTAAGAAAGCTCAGTACGTTCTTTTCCGCATCGTGAGCGTCAATCCACTCGAAGCTGGATGGACCTATTTCGCCGATGTGAAGCGCAGGCTCCGTGCGGTAGAGATGATTCAGGTCGCCAAGCAGCAATCGCAAGCCGGCGTGCGGCTCCTTGCTTATCAGAGACCAATCGAGGCTGCCATCGTGGTTCCATTCCGTCCACTGCCCGAATTCCGCTCCCATGAATAGCAGTTTCTTTCCCGGTTGCGCGTACATGTAAGAGAACAAGAGCCTGAGATTCGCGAACTTCTGCCAATTGTCTCCCGGCATTTTGCGGATGAGTGAGCCTTTGCCATATACGACTTCATCATGGGAAAGCGGCAGCACGAAATTCTCATTGAACGCATAAACCATGCGAAAGGTCAGCTCGTGATGGTGGTATTTGCGAAAGAGCGGATCCTGCGACATGTATTCGAGCGTGTCGTGCATCCATCCCATGTCCCACTTCAGCCCAAAGCCTAGGCCGCCGACGTACACGGGCTTAGAAACCATCGGCCAAGCCGTCGATTCCTCCGCAATGGTCTGCGTGTCCGGATGCGCCTGATAGACGTCCATATTCATCCGCCTTAAGAATCCGATTGCCTCCAGGTTCTCGCGCCCGCCGTATTGGTTCGGAATCCACTGACCCTCTTTCCTCGAATAATCGAGATACAACATCGATGCGACGGCATCCACGCGCAGCCCGTCGGCATGGTACTGATCCAACCAAAACGTCGCGCTGCTCAGCAGAAAGCTTCGCACTTCATTCCGTCCATAGTTGAAGACGAAACTGTTCCAATCGGGATGGATGCCCTGGCGAGGATCCGCGTGCTCATACTCGTGCGCGCCATCGAAGAAGCCCAATCCGTGCTCGTCGTTCGGGAAGTGCGACGGCACCCAATCCAAGATCACGCCGATCCCGTTCTGATGAAATTCGTCCACCAGCTTCATGAATTCCTGCGGAGTGCCGTAGCGGCTGGTCGGCGCGAAGAAGCCTGTCGTCTGATATCCCCATGAGCCGAAGAACGGGTGCTCCATCACGGGCAGAAACTCGACGTGGGTGAATCCCATTTCCTTCACGTAAGGAATGAGCTGGGCTGCCAGCTCAATGTATGAAAGCGAGCGATTGCCTTCATCAGGCACCCGGCGCCACGATCCCAGATGAACTTCATAGATCGACATCGGAGAGTCGAGGCTGTTTGCCTCTTTCCGTGTCGTCATCCAGTTCTCATCCC
>JBAUUG010000027.1:0-22350 GCA_049582585.1 Bryobacteraceae bacterium
CGATCGGCTTGACCCAGCCCGGCACATATCGCGGCACGTTGCGGCAAATGATGGGCTCGCGGAAAATCGTACCGTCCAAAATATTGCGGATGGCGCCGTTGGGCGACTTCCACATCTGCTTAAGGCCGAACTCCTTGACCCGCGCCTCATCCGGCGTGATGGTCGCGCATTTAACGCCCACCCCGTATTGCTTGATCGCGTTGGCCGCATCCACCGTGACCCGATCGTCGGTCTGATCGCGATTCTCAATCGCCAAATCAAAATACTTTAGATCGATCTCCAGGTGCGGAAGAATCAGCAGCTCCTTGATCATCGCCCAGATGACCCGCGTCATCTCATCGCCATCCAGCTCCACCAGCGGAGTCTTAACCCGAATTCTCGTCATCAGCTCGCCTCTATCGTTTTACCAGTGCGCCAGGCTAATGGCCTGCTCACACACGGCTTATCGGAGAGCAAGCTTCAGCCGAGTGCTGCCCGTGCCGATGTGTATGTGCGGCGCTGTAGCCGCGCCGGCCCAAGCGCTCCGAAACGCCAGGTATGGTATGTGCAACCGTTCCAGGAGCTGGCGTAACCAGATGCCCTCCGGCTGGTCGGGGTTGAGAGCAACGTCGACGCGGCCGCGGTGATCCAGGCCCATGGCTTGATGCATGGCGGTTTGGCCCAATGCGCTGATCGGCAGCGGGTGATGAAATCGTTTCTGGAATTGGCTGGAAATGGTTGTCATATCACCTAAATCAAACAGTCCGTTTCCATCGAATCGGATCATTACATTTTTCAGTCCAGCGAACCCGCTCTGGGCCGCATGTTCCAAGCGCTGCTCGTCACTGGCCATTTGGTGCAGCTCCTCCAGCAAATTCATGCGGTTTTGCGCGAGATCGAGCACTTGCCGGCGGGAATCCAGCTCATCCTGGAACGCGGCAAATTCAGACCGCGCCAGAATTCCGGAGTCCACCAAATTCCGGCGATCGGCGACGATGACGCTTTGCCGGTCCACACGCCTTCTGGCTGCGTCGATCATAGCCCTCGCATCTTCGGTTGTCATGTCTTGGACCCGGTTTTGACCATAAAGCGTACGCGCGAGAATCGCTTGATCCTGAGCATCGGCTAATTGGGTCTCCGCTTCCTTCAAACGGCTCGCCGGAAGAGTGCCTTGATCCACCAGAATCTTCACGCGTGCGACTTCGTTTTGGGCGCGCTGCAGTAAAGAATCGGCGAGTGCGCTGTAACTCAATGCAGGGGTGTCGCTGCCTGCCGCTCTTACGCGTCCCGGACCCAAAAGCGAGCCGGCGAAGAAGAGGAGCAGCCCCCAGACGCGCCAATTTAGATATTTACGCATCTGTTGCCAGTGTAGTACGCTAAGCGCAGAGGCACTTTTAGAAGAATTCTGACACGCAGTTCACCCCAACCGCAATTTTCCGCGCTTGCCGAAGAGTTGCCTAACTGGCTGGCGGCAGCGAAAGCAGCAGAATCTAAGAAGGCTGCGGATTTGCGTATTCTCGATCTTCGTCAAATTACCTCATTTACCGATTTTTTTATCATTTGCTCCGTCTCGAACGCGCGGCAGGGTCACGCGGTTTGCGATGAGATCGCTAAGCAACTGAAGGAAACCGGTGAAGTGCCGGTGAGCGTCGAGGGCTACAATCCCGCCGAGTGGATTTTGATGGATTACGGCGATTTCATCGTGCACATTTTCTCCGAAACCGCGCGCGCGTATTACGATCTGGAGCGCCTCTGGCGGCACGCCAAACCAGTGAATGCCGCCCCTCCGCTTGCTTAAAGAGCCACGCCTAGCACTGTAAGTGATTCAGCCGTATTGACAAAACGGCGCTCCATCGTGCACGCTTTATAACAGATGGATCATCTTGGAACGCTCACTAAGCGCCATCTAGACGTCCTGCACTCGATCGTTCAGAACCACATCGAGACGGGTGAGCCCGTCGCGTCGCGGACTATCGCTCAAAAGTATCCGATGAGCTCGGCGTCCATCCGCAACATCATGGCGGATCTGTTGGAAGAAGGTTATCTTTCGCAGCCCCACACTTCCGCAGGCCGAGTACCCACCGAGCGCGCTTATCAGAGCTATGTCAAGACCCTTCTGGGCAGCCGTATCGTCCAAGCCGAGCTGGACCGCCTGCATGTAGAAATTCAGCGAGTCGGCACGGTCGAGGGCCGCATTGAGCGCTCTTCCAAGCTGTTGACCGAGATCACCCGCAACTTCGGCATCGCTGCGGCGATACCCACCGCTAATCAGACTCTCGATCAGGTGGAATTGCTGTGCCTTCCGGACCACCGCATCCTGATGGTTGTGGTTACACGCGACCGTCTGGTGCGCAACAAGGTCATCACCATCGAAGACCATATCTCTCAGGATGAGCTGACCTCCATTCGCAACTACATCAATTACAATTTCAGCGGCTGGATCCTCAGCAATATTCATCGGGAGTTGAAGCGCCGCTTTGAACTTGAGAGCGCGGCATACGATGCCATTCTCAAGCGCGTAAGCCTGTTCTACTCCAGAGGCTTGCTCGACATGGGCGTGATGCCGGAAGTGCACTTTGAAGGGGCCGAAAATCTTATTGGCTTGGATCTTCATTTAACTCGCGAACGCATGCGCGACCTCTTCCGGGCGCTGGAAGAAAAGAAACGCGTTCTGCAGTTGCTGGAGAGGTTTCTAGAACAGCGGGATGGAGAGCTTGCCATTCAGGTCGGTCTTTCCGATATGCACCCCAGCATGAGCGAGCTCTCGCTTATCGGCGTGCGTTTCGAACTGCCGAATGGACTCGAAGCTCACGTTGCCGTGCTTGGCCCCATGCGGATGAATTACGCCCGCGCAGTTTCCGCTGTCCTGCACGTCGGACAAGCTTTTAAGTCAGCGACTACATAGCGGGATTACAACCGGGCGCACGGGTATACTTTTTTTATGCCCACCATCGAACGGCACGATGCAGGCTCATTCTGCTGGTTTGAGCTTGCCACTACAGATCAAACCGCAGCCAAGAAATTCTACACTTCATTATTCGGATGGAGCGTCGAGGATTTCCCGATGGGTCCGAGCGAATTCTACTCCATGTTCCAGTTAGAGGGAAAAGAGGTTGGGGCAGCATACACTCTGCGTGCCGATCAACGGTCGCAAGGAATTCCTCCGCACTGGATGATCTACATCGCTGTCGAAAGCGCCGACGACATGACGCGCCGGGCGCAGGAACTTGGAGGCAAGATTTTCGCTCCGGCGTTCGACGTAGCCGATTATGGGCGGATGGCGGTGCTCGCCGATCCCACTGGCGCGGTGTTTTCCATTTGGCAAGCCAAACAGCACGCCGGAACCGGCATCGAAGGAGTGGACGGAACAGTTTGCTGGGTCGAGTTGAGCACTCCCGATATTGAACCCGCGCGGAAATTCTACAGCGACCTTTTCGGCTGGCAGATCAGCGCCGATAACGATCCCGACGGTTATCTGCACATCAAAAACGGCGAAAGCCATATCGGCGGCATTCAGCCTGCGGCGTTTCGCAACCCGCAAATACCGCCCCACTGGATGATCTACCTCTTGGTTTCCGACTGCAAAGCCGCAGCCTCGAAAGCGTCGGAATTAGGCAGCCAATCGCTGCTGGAGCCGATGGACATGCCCAAAGTGGGCCGCATGGCCGTCTTAAAAGACCCGCAAGGAGCCGTTTTCGCGCTCTTCCAGCCCGAACCGAAGTCGTTTTAGTGCAGGACCGCTAAGTATGAATATCGAAATCAAGCGCTGCTTCTTTTGAAGCGATATTAAAGCGGAGGCCGTGAGCCTCAAGAACCATATCGAACGCGAGTTTCATCTCCCCATCCGGTTGCGTGCCGGCGCTCCTGGCTCGCTAGATGTTTTCGTCAATGGCGAACGGGTCTACTCTAAAAAAGAGACAGGGCGTTTACCGGCCGTCGGTGAACTTATAGGTTTGATTCGCGGTAAGCTTCACGGGAAATAAGGGAGCAGAGCCGTTCGAGCCTATCTAATCGCAAAGACGGTTAGGATTTAGCAGTACACTGCCAGAATGACTTCTGGAACCGTATTCATTGCATTTTTTTCCGCGTCGATCCTGCTGGCCGTCACCCCCGGTCCCGGCATCATGTACGTTCTCACGCGGAGTCTGGCAGGGGGCCGTCGGGAGGGTATTCTCTCCTCGCTTGGTACATTTGTTGG
This sequence comes from Bryobacteraceae bacterium, assembly GCA_049582585.1. Lineage (GTDB taxonomy): Bacteria > Acidobacteriota > Terriglobia > Bryobacterales > Bryobacteraceae > Bog-105. The sequence continues at coordinate 4,178 of JBAUUG010000027.1, forward strand.
CGGTTTCGCGCACGTAATTGCCGCTGGGCTAGGACTGTCGGCGGTGCTTGCAACCTCTGCGGTTGCGTATCGGGCTATTCGCTGGACGGGTGCAGCATATCTGGTTTATCTGGGAATTCGGATGTGTAGATCCGCCGCCGAGCATAATGAACTCGTAACCCGAGGAGCGACTGGCGGAAACCCGTTTGTTCAAGGCGTCATGACAGAAGTTCTCAATCCCAAGACTGCGCTCTTCTTTCTCTCTTTCATTCCGCAATTTGTAGATGCTCGATTGGGTACGGTATTTGGGCAATTCCTACTGCTCGGCGCTATTACTGTCATTCTGAACACGAGCGCTGATGTCCTGGTTGCGATTTGCGCCGGTCCTATTGGAAAACGCCTGCTCGCATCCCGGCGTGCCCGAAGAAACCAGAAGCGGGCGACCGGCGCATTAATGATCGGGCTCGGGATATATGTGGCCGCGCATGATGCTTGACCGCGATTCATAAATCGAGGTCCAGAATAACCGATTGATGGCACGAGCCGAAGGCAATCGACTTCTACGGTTTAAATTTGAACGCCGCATAAGGTAGTGTCCTGACGCTCTTGCCCCGGTTGTACGTTGGCGATTCGTTGATATGCGATGCCGTGATGTACATCGTCCCATCTGGGCCCTCGCTAAACGTGTCGGGCCACTGAAGCCGGTTATCGGTCACTATCGTCTGTACTTTCCGATCAGAGGCTAAGCGCGATACGCTGTTTGCCTGCAGATTACTCAGATAAATGTTCTGTTGCGCGTCCATCCAGATGCCATCGACCGGAAAGGTTTTGGCGTATTTCTCTGCCACAGGCTTTCCGTTAGGGTCGCGTAACGCATCCGTCTTCGTTCGATAGAGAGTGGTAGAGGCAATTGCCTGGTAGTAGAGATATTCACCGTCGCGCGAGAGCGCGATAGCGTCGGAGTGGAAGGGCGGGGTTTCGCCCGTGGGCCCGAGTACCGGTTTTCCGTCGATCACGATCTTTACGCTTTTGTCCGGCATCACAGAGAGATCGCCATCGAGAGCGCGGTGCGATTTTCCGGTAGAAAGATCAACAACAATGATTCCGCCTAGACCGCTATCGGTAACGTAAGCAAAGTTGCGCTTGTTATCAACCCGTATGTCGTTCAGGTAAGTATTCGTTTTTGCCACGCCCGGCCCGATCGAGATAACCCGCGTCACCTTGTTGCTCGTCAAATCGATCTTCACCAGTTTCGGCCCACCGGGAACAATACTCATCAGCATCGGAGCGGCTGGATCGAGCACCCACAGCGCATCCGTATGGTCGACGATAACGCTTTGTACGCAGACAAAGTGATTGGAAGCCGATTCCGGGTTAAGATCCCAGCGGTTCCAGCCTGCGTCGGGAAAGGGCTTGGCGGAACCGTCCGGCATCACTTCAACGACCGCGTTCAAATATTCAGGGGACCAACGCGGGAAGCTAATAAAAACACGCCCGGTCTTTGAAACGCCAATGCCCGTGAGCTGAAAATCGTTGTTATGATAGATCTCGATCAACTGGCGTCCAGTCGCCTGAGCTTTGCTGAGTACGGCTCCGGACAAGACCAGAAACGCAATCCAAACGTACAATGTGATTACCTTTCTCACGAACGAATCCCCTTTCCCAATCTCTCGGTGCTTCCTTGGTGAATGACCATAGATCTGACATGCGGTGATCCCGATGGTTTCCCGGTATAAGTATCAGCTCTCAGCCATTTGCTCAACTGAACGATTTATTCATACCGGAGCGCTTCGGCCGGGGCGATGCGGGATGCATTTCGAGATGGGTGCAAGGTCGCGAAGAAGCTGGTTAAGAGCGCGAGAGCAGCCACCCAGATGCCGTCTATCCAATGGCTCTGGAACGGCACATAGCTGAGCGCGTAAATCTGCTCGTCCAGCTTCAGCCAGCGGTAATGATTGAAGAGCGTAGCGACCGAATAGCCCACCGTAAGGCCGATGGCGCAGCCGATGCAGCCGATGATCAGGCCCTGCAGCACGAAGATCCGTTGAATCTGCCGTCTTTGCGCGCCCATGGACATGAGAATCGCGACGTCACGATGTTTTTCCATGACGAGCATGACGAGAACCACCAGAATGTTGAGCGCGGCCACCAGCTCGATCAGGCTTACTGTAATTACGCTGACCAGCTTCTCCAGCCTCAGTGCATTCAGCAGTGAACGATTTTGATCCATCCAGGTGGTCGCGATGAGCTTCGCGCCCGTGATATTTTCGGCCTCGCGCGCGACCTTACGCGCTTGGAAGATATCGTCGAGGCGAAGCTCAATGGTGTTGACGACATCGTTCAGATCAAGCACTCGCTGAGCGGCTGGAAGCGACGTGAAAGCCCAGGTGGAATCGAGATCGTAGAGGCCGGATTCAAAGATTCCGACCACCCGGAAACGGAACGCGCTCCAGGTGGGACCGAGCGGCGTCAGCTCGCCTTGATAGCTGATGACGGAAACCGGGCTGTGGAGCACGACGCCGGTCTGTTCAGCTAATCTCGAGCCCAGAATGATTCCACGCTCGCCGGGCGTATCGAAGCTCGAGAGCGACCCGGACTTAAGATGGCGGAGCAGCTCCGGAACGGGCGCGCCGTTGCCGAAGGGAACGCCTTTGAGCACTGCGCCGGAGCCCACGATAGGCCCTTTCAGCGCAACTTGCCCGTATAAACCGGGCGTGGTGCGAATCACGTGAGGTATGCGGCGCAGCTTGGGAATCAATTGTTCCCAATCCTGGATGCCGAACGCCGGGTTACGCTCAAGAATGCTGACGTGCGCGGTGGCGCTGAGGAGACTCGATTGCAACGTGCTTTGAAACCCGTTGTTGACGGCTAGAGCGATGATGAGGGCGGCCACCCCCGCCGCCACGCCCATAATCGAGATGACGGTTATGACCGAAATCACGGTCTGCTTTCGCTTGGCGCGAAGGTAGCGAAGCGCGACCATCCATTCGAAGTGGGACATCAGGCTCGTTAGGGCGATTGTGAATCGAGCTCGCGGAGGCGATCGGCGAGACCGATGCCGGCCTCAGGGCGCAACAGCGGGAACAGAATTACATCGCGAACCGATTTTGAATCGGTCAGGATCATAGTCAGGCGATCGATACCAATTCCTTCTCCGCCCGCGGGAGGCATGCCGTAGCTGAGCGCCCGGATATAATCTTCGTCCATGACATGGGCCTCTTCGTCTCCGCTCGCTTTTCGCGCAAGCTGCAACTCGAAACGGCGGCGCTGTTCCTGAGGATCGTTCAATTCGGTAAACGCGTTCGCGATCTCCATGCCCGCCGCGTAGATCTCAAAGCGCTCCACGAACTCGGGCTCATCGGCCTTGTTCTTCGAGAGCGGTGAAACTTCGGCAGGAAAATCGTAGATAATCGTGGGATCGAAGAGCCGATCTTCGGCGTGCTGCTCAAAAAGATCGACCAGCGCCGTACCTGGCGTGGGTTCTTTCGAATGCCGGCGGAGCCACTCGGGATCGCTTACGTTGTCGAGAGTGGGTTTGTCGGACTGCGGCCAAAACTCGATGACTGCTTCGCGCATGGAGAAGTGGCGGAAGTTCGTGAAATCGAGCGAGCGGCCTTGATAGGCGACTTCCGGCGAACCTGTTGCATCGATAGCTACCTGCCGGAGCAGCTCAGTGGATAGCTTCATCATGCCGCGATAGTCGGTATAGGCCTGATAGAACTCGAGCATCGTGAATTCCGGATTGTGCTGGGTAGAAATACCCTCGTTCCGGAAATTGCGATTGATCTCGTAGACGCGCTCGAGCCCTCCCACGACCAGACGCTTGAGATAAAGCTCGGGCGCGATGCGCAAGTAAAGATCGAGATCGAGCGTATTGTGGTGCGTGATGAAGGGACGCGCGGCCGCTCCGCCGTAGAGCGGCTGCATCATGGGGGTCTCGACTTCGAGAAAACCGCGTTCGTCCAATTGACGGCGAAACGATTTGACGATCTTCGAGCGGGTGATGAAGACATTTCGCACTTGCTCGTTCGCGATGAGATCGAGATAGCGCTGGCGGTAGCGTGTTTCGATGTCTTCAAGGCCGTGCCACTTCTCCGGTAGCGCGAGCATGATCTTTGAAAGGAAGAACAGCTCTTCGACGTGGACGGTCAGCTCGCCCGTTCTGGTGCGAAACAAGTAACCGCCGACTCCGATGATGTCGCCGATATCGAGCAGCTCATAGAGCTTGTAGGCAGTTTCGCCGACTGCATCTTTCTTGATGTAAATTTGAAGTTTTCGGCCATCTTGCAGCAGGTGGAGGAAGCCCGCTTTCCCCATCCGGCGGATGGTGAGGATGCGCCCGGCAACCCGGACCTTCACGGGGTTGGTTAACTCTTCGGCAGTTTTGTGACCAAACTCAGCCAGGATTTGCGGGATGGCGTGAGTGAAATCGAAAGCGTGCCCGTACGGTTGAAACCCGAGCTCGCGGATTTGTGCCGCGCGCTGGTGGCGCTGGTGCAATAGCTCGTCTTCTAACGACAACTTACATTGTAAAAGGCGGGCGTCTATTCTTGCCGCAAGACTGTTATAGGATCGACTCGCGCGGCTCGCCGGGCCGGCAGGTAGGCTGCCAACGCAGCAACGGCCGCTAAGAGAAAGGCCACTGCGAGGAACGTCCATGGATCTGTCGAGCGGACTCCATATAATTGGCTGGACAAGAGGCGTGTCGCGCCGAGCGCGCCTGCCAAGCCGATGAGAATTCCCAAACCTCCGAGTCGTACTCCGTCTTTGAGGACGGCATGAAGCACTTGATGCCGACCGGCTCCTAGCGCCATTCTGATGCCGATCTCACGCAAGCGCTGTGCGACGGAATAACCCATCACGCCATAGACTCCGATCGCCGCCAGAAGCAGAGCGAGGAAAGCGAACCCTCCCAAAAGACACGTCAGGAACCGACGTAATGCGAGAGGCTCTGAAGCGATGGCATCGAGCGTTTTGACATCCGCGATGGGTTGATCGGGATTCAGCTCTCGAATGATTTGGCGCACTGAAGGAACGATGGACAGCGGCTCAGCATCAGTACGAATCAGCAACTGCCGAGGCGTGAGCAGCCACGGGTGCTGAGTATATGGCGCATAGATTTCCGGTAGAAAAGGCTGATCGAGCCCCATGGTCCGAACATTCGCGGCAACACCTACGACGGTCAGCCAGAGCGCTTTGTCCCATGACACCTTGATCCGTTTGGCGATGGGATTCTGTCCGGGCCAAGTTTGGCGCGCCAGCATTTCATTCACGATAGCTACGTGCAAGACGTTGTCGGTATCGTGTTCGCTGAATGCTCTTCCTTTGATAAGAGGTATCCGTAGCACGTTGAAGTACTGGGGACCGACGGCCAGGAAGTTTCCGTCGGGCATGTCGACGCTCGAGGGGTTCGGATTCTCGGCGGTGACGAAGCCCTGCCCCGCCCAACCGAAGAACGGAACGCCGCGAGAGACGGTGGCATATCGGATTCCGGGTACTGCGTTTAAGCGCTCCAGCAACGCGTGGTAAAAAGCGGCCTGCTGGCCCTCGTTGTATTTCACGTCGTTCAAAGGAACGCGAATAGAGACGACATGATCGGACCGGAAGCCTGGATTTATCCGATGCATGAAGATAAGCGTTTTCATCATCAGCGCGGCGCTCACGACGAGCATCAGCGATAGAGCAAATTCCGCGGACACAAGCATCCCCCGGATCTTCCCCGCATTCGCTCCGTCCGTAGAACCGCGCCCGCTTTCTTTTAGAGAACCGCTCAAATCGCGATTGGAAATTCCAAGCGCAGGCAATAGTCCGAAAAGCATGGCGGTGAGGAAAGCAATTCCCGCTGTGTAGCACAGGACCATCGGGTGTAGCCCTGCTGTTTCGATTCCAGGCGTGTCAACCGGCGCGATCGCGAGTAAGCCTTTGGCGCCGAAGCTTGCGATCCAAAGTCCGGCAAGCGCCCCGGCTGTAGAAAGCAGGGCGCTTTCCGTGAGCAACTGCAGGATGATTCTGCCGCGGTTTGCGCCCAGCGCCTTGCGCACTGCAAGCTCCCGCACGCGTACCGCGCCGCGCGCTAATAGCAGATTGGCAACGTTCACGCATACGATCAAGAGAATAAGCGCCACTGCGGCGAGCAATATCGATAGCGCCGGGCGGGAGTTACCGACAACTTCATCGTGCAGACCGATCAGCCCCACTCCCCAACCCCTGTTGTCCGCATACTGCTTCTCGAGACCCGCTGCGACGACATCCATTTCCGCTTGCGCCTGCCGCAACGTGACGCCTGGCCCAAGCCGGGCGATTGAGATGTAGCCGTGGCTCGTTCTTTCGGGGTTGCTCAAATCCAGAGCGGAGACCCAGATCTGTGCATTGGCCTCGCCAAAATAGGCGGAAGAAAAATTGGCCGGCATGACGCCGATCACCGTAAAACTCTCGCCGTTGAGTGGAATCTGCTTACCGACGATGGAACGATCGCTACCGTAGCGGCGCTGCCAGAGTGCATGGCCCATGACAACCACCCGTGCACTTCCTGGCCGACCCTCTTCCGGCAGAAAGGCCCGGCCGTAGAGCGGCTGGACCCCGAGCAACGAGAAGAGATTGGGCGTCACCTGCTCGGCCGCGACTTCAACGGGTTCACCGTTCCCGGTCAAATTGTAAGTAAGGAAAGGATCGATCAGCGCCATGTCGGTGAAAACGTGGTTTCGCTTTCGCCAGTCCTTGAAATTAGCTGCCGAAACTATGTTGTGAAGCCAACCGCGATGTAAGTTCTGTTCCGAGACCATCACTAACTTCTGCGTGTCCTTGTAAGGAAGCGGCCGTAACAAAACGGCTTGTACAATGGAGAAAATAGCTGTATTTGCGCCTATCCCAAGGGCGAGCGTCAACGTGGCGGTAAGCGAAAAAGCCGGCGACTTTCGTAACTGCCGAAGCGCATACCGCAAATCCTGCAGAATGCTTTCAAAAACAAGAACAGCCCGCTGTTCCCGTAGGTGCTCTTTCAGTTGCGTGTCTCTTCCGAACTGCCGTCGAGCGGCGGCTTGGGCGTCATTCGCATTCATGCCCTGATTTATGTACCGTTCCGTCAGCAAGGCGATATGCGCGCGTAGTTCTTCATCCAACTCTTGTTCGTCGACACGCTGATGGAAAAGCGCCTTTAACCGCGAGATGAATGTACGCATGCGCGGCTCACCTTCCTTCGGCAAGCCGGAGAACGCGGCCAACCACGCCCGCAATGCGTTCCCAATTTTCCGCTTCCGCGGCGAGCTGTTTGCGACCGCTCTTCGTGACGGAATAGAACTTTGCTCTCCGGTTATTTTCAGAGATTCCCCAATCCGAAGAGATCCACCCTTTTTGTGAAAGGCGGAGCAGCGAAGCGTAGACCGTGCCCTCGTTGAGCCGAAGGACGTCCTGGCTGAGCTGCTCAATCCGGCGAGCGATTCCATAGCCATGCTGAGGGCCCATGGCGCTGAGTGTTTTCAAAATCATGAGGTCGAGAGTACCTTGCAGAACCTCAGAGCGGGCTGGTTTCACTGAATTGGGTTCTCCTATGCGCACACCAAATAGCAGTGTATCACGTACATTTGGGACGCGCAAAGAAGGTGTGGGACTTCTACCCAATTCCGCCCGCGGCTTGATAGCATGAGATTATCTGCTTGAAGCACGACACGAGGGGCATCGAACGTGATTGATCTAAGAGAAGTTCGCTCGGTCACCGAGTTTCAGCGGAACATGAAAGATTATGTGGGGCGCCTGAAAAAGAAGAAGACGCCTCTCGTTCTCACCGTAAACGGCCGTGCGGAACTCGTCGTTCAGGATGCAGGGAGCTATCAGGTAATTCTCGAACGCCTGGAGCGGGCTGAAACACGCGGAGCGATTCGCAGTGGAGTGGAGCAATTTGATCGCGGCGAAGGCATTTCGTTAGATGATGCCGAAAAGAGACTTCGGAAGAAGCATGGGTTTTCGCGTTGAAGTTTCACCGCAGGCTCTCGGAAGCTTTGAGAGTGCGGAGCGTTGGTTCAACGGGATCATACGCGCGATCCGAAGTCTCGAAGCGTTACCCAGCCAGTGTTTAAAGGCGGAAGAATCGGAAGACCTGAAATTCGACATCCGGGTTCTTTTTTACGGAAGAGGGAACATCAAGTCTCCAATTTGAACCGGGTCGCCGCGACCCTATAAAGCCTGCGCCAGAGCAGGCGATTCATAGTTACCACCATCGCTGCCATGATCACCGTCGCCCCGAGCAGCAAACGTAGGTTTCCGGTATCTGTCGCGTGGCTGATCACCGCGCCCAGTCCGACTGTCGAAAAGGTCTTGCCTCGAAAATGGAAATATTCCGCGACGATACTCGCGTTCCAGGCGCCGCCCGATGCCGTGATGAGGCCGGTGACCAGATAGGGAAAAATCGCAGGCAGAAGCAGTTTGCGCCATAGCTCGATTTTGCCGAGATGAAATACGCTCGAGACCTCTTTCAAATCGGTTGGTATCGCGCTCGCGCCAGCAATCACGTTGAACAGGATGTACCATTGCGTTCCCAGCAACAATAACGCGATAGAGCCGATTCCCAGGCCGCCGCCGACGCGTATCAGCAGGAGTAACAAAATCGGGAACAGCGCGGTTGCGGGAACCGAGGCGGCGATCTGCGCCAATGGCTGAGCGACGGCCGAAAGCCTGGGGCGCAGTCCGATGTAAACGCCAACTGGAATGGTCCACAGCGCTGCCAGCACGAGAGTGAACTCAACGCGCAGGAATGTGGCTCCCGCTCCTATGACAATGGCGCGCAATTCGGGCGCTGAGATTCCGGCGAGCACGGAAATCATCCTGACGACCGCATATGCGAGGCCGAGCAGGGCCATGACGAGAAGAACGCGAGAGCTCCATTTGGTCCTCTGGCTTTTCGACCGGATTGAGGAAGACGCTGCTTGTTTTCGGGCGAAGTACAATGTCAGGGCTTCTCGCGCGGGAATGACGGATTGCCGGGCCACGCGGGATAGGATCTTGGACTGCCGCAAGAGGTTGAGAACCGGCGAGCGAGGCGCGGCAGAAGCTTCGACTTGCTCGAACTTGAACTTCTCACTCCAGGCGATGATGGGCCGCCAAATGAGCTGATCCAAGAGAACGATGACGGCTATCATGACCAGCAGGCCCGCGACAATGGCCCGGATGTCTCCGGCATTGGCCGCCGTTTGCAGATAAGATCCGAGCCCAGGAAGACGCAGGTCGCGGTTGCCGAGCACGAACATTTCGCACGCCATCAAGAAAAACCAGGCGCCGGCGACAGACATCATCGAATTCCAGACCAGCCCGATGGCCGCGTAAGGCAGCTCGAGCTGCACAAATTGTTGCCACCAACTCAAACGATAGAGCCGCGCCGCCTCGAGCAGCTCGCGCGGGATACTCTTCAGGGACGAATACATGCTGAAGATCATGTTCCAAACCTGGCCGGTGAAGATCAGCAGAATGGATCCGAGCTCGATTCCCAATTGGCGGCTCGGAAACAAGGCGGCCATCGCGACCATTACGCCGGGAAGAAAACTCAGAACAGGGATGGATTGAAGCGTATCGAGGAGCGGGATGAGGAAACGTTCCGCTTTTCGGTTGTGCGCGGCGGCGTAGCCGTAAACCAGCGTGACGGCAAAGCTGATGAGATACGCTATCGCAATGCGTCCGAGCGAAAACAAGGCGTATTTCGGCAGCGCTCCGACGCGAAGGTCGATTTTCGGTTGAGCATTGACAGGGCCGGCCCAATATCCGGCTAACGAGAGCAGGCCGTAAAATAGCCCAAGGCCGCCCAAGAGGATGGGCAGATCTCGTAGAAGAGAGGGGATATTCGTGCCGATGCTTCGCCATGGGGCGGCAGCGGATCGCACGTTATCGGAAACCGGCATCAGTGCATTTGGACTTCAACGCGATTGAGAGGCTGGTCGAGAATGAGGCGGTCGGATTCGGAATCGTACGTGAAAATGTCGCTATACCGGCCCCAGTTCAAAGCTGTTTCGATTTGGCGTTGAACTTCCTTGTCGGAAAAACGCTCGTCGAGAATGTCCCGAAAAAATTCCAGGGGCATCGTATGGTCAGATTTGCTCTCGAGCGCATTTTTCATCTGCTGAAGTAAGGGCACGTTGGCAAGGACCGCCTCGCGGAATAGCGTTCTCCGAGTGGGAATGTCAGCGTTCGCAAAGGCAACCCCGGCCGGCGTAATCTCCACGTCCCCTTTTTCTGCTTTCGCGAACGCGAGCATTGTGGCGGCATCCACGATGGGCAACAGGTCGTCGATTTCCATCCGGAGATCCTCAGCCAATCGATAGAGATCCTCCTTGCCGCCGCGGTCATTAACCAACTCGAGCAATCCGGCGATGCCGCCGGGGCGAGCATGGGGCAGCCTCGGGTGTTGCTGATTCGTGGGACGCTCCGAAGCGGAGAGCGGAGAAGCTTCGAGCTCCGGCTGTGTGATGAGTTTGTAAATGTAATCGACATACAGCAGGGATTCAGGCGAATTCCGGTTTCGCGGCTGTGGCAAAGGGATATGAAAATCAGCGCGGATTTTCGCGGGATTTCGGCCCAGAACAATGATTCTGTCCGCCAGCAAAACCGCTTCTTCAATGTTGTGCGTGACCAGGAAAATGCTCCGGGTGGGGATTTCTTTCTTGAGCCACAACTCCATGAGCTCACCGCGCAGATTCTCCGCGGTGAGAACATCGAGAGCGGAAAAAGGTTCGTCCATAAACAGAATTTCAGGTTCGACGGCGAGGGCGCGAGCGAAGCCTACGCGCTGCTTCATCCCGCCGGAGAGCTCTTTCGGGTAAGCGTTTTCAAAGCCCTCCAACCCGACTAACCCGAGAATCCGGAGCGCTCGCCGATGGCGCTCGGAATGCTTCATCACGCGCGCAAGCAATGGAACTTCGACGTTCTCCAATACAGTGAGCCAAGGAAATAAAGCGAAGCTCTGAAAAACGATGGCGACGTTCGGCGTGGATTGGGCGAGTGGCTGGCCATGCCAGAAGACTTCTCCCGCGGATGGCTCCGCCAGACCAGTGAGGATTCGCAGCAGTGTGGATTTGCCGGAGCCCGACGGCCCGAGCAGCGCAACGATCATGCCGGGATATAGGGAGAGAGTGGTCGGCGCGATCACCTGGATTTTCCCGCCGTCGGGCCGCGCAAACGATTTTTCGATTGCATGGGCTTCTACGATGGGCTCCGCGGGCGGAGTTGGCCGAGCCGTCTCAGCAACAGCTGCGGCTTCTTCACGATGGCCGGATTGCTCCTCCGAGAGCTCGTCTATCAGATGCTGCCACGCTTCTTGAGGCAGTTCATCGAAGAGGTGCATGCGCTCGAGCGGGTTCATCCGGTCGACAATCGACTTGATCTCCGGAAGAGGGCGCGAGTGCAACAGTACATAGGCGTGATAGTACGGAAAAACTCCGGTCAGAGTGGCGGCCAAATCGAGGGGCAAACTTCGAAACAGCGTCTGCTGCTGTTCGAAAGGAATGCTCATCAGCAGATTAGCGGCGGCATCCGGACCGAGATGCTGCAAGAGCACGACTGCCTGTTCCGTGCGGCCTTCGAGGATGGACGCGCGCAGTTTTTCAGTAGCAGCCGCGTTCATTGCACCCACAGGCTACTACAGCGGTCAAGGCGCGTGAGGGACAGATCCCGACCACCCTTCCGAAGACTAGCGGTTGCATCACCACGTCCGCTTGTGGGAAAATTCCCACTGCCCTCCTCATGGGCGGTCAAGATGAGACAAGAATCGCAATTCGCCGACGAAGTGCCCCAAGGCTTGGACATTTTGCTCATCGAGAACGATCCGGCGATGGCCCGTTTGACAAAGGAAGCTCTCCGCGAAGCCGGGCTGATGGAAGTGGTGAACGCGGTTCCGGATGGAGATGAAGCGCTCGCATATCTTCGTCACGAGGATAAGTACGCCAAGCATCCCCACCCCGACATTATTTTCCTCGACCTGCATTTGCCTAAGAAATCAGGCCTGGAGGTGTTAGCGGAGATCAAAGAGAATCCGAGGTTGAGAATCACGCCTGTAATCGTGGTTTCCGGCTCCGCGAATCCGGCCGAGGTGCGCGAAGCCTATGCGCTCCACGCTAGCTGCTACATCCGAAAACCCGACGATCTTCCCCATCTTCTGCGATTCATGCAAGTCTGCTTCGAATTTTGGGGCTCGATCGCGACGCTTCCGCCCAAGCCCGAGCTCGCGGCCCAAGTCGGCTAGAAATCATAACCGTTCATCAGGCTTATCCACCGCTGCTCAAAAAAGCTGCGACAAGGAGCAGCGCGCGCCTCAACATGGGAACATGAAACCCAAATCAATTCTGCTTTCCCTCTCGCTATTCGCCTTGTTCACTGTCTCTCTGCCCGCCGAAGAGCGGCACATGCCTTCCTTTACGATTGATGTCGAAGGACATGGCAAGCCAGTCATCCTGGTTCCAGGTCTCGGATGTTCGGCTGAGGTCTGGAATGAAACCGTGGCGCATCTCAACGCCGGGAATTTCCAAACACACGCGCTGACTCTGGCGGGCTTCGGCGGCACAGCGCCGATTCATACCGATCACTACGTCCAAACCGTGCGCGACGATCTAGCGGCTTACATCAAACAAAACCATCTCGATCACCCCATCATCATCGGCCACAGCCTGGGCGGTTTTCTCGCGTTATCTCTTGCAGCTTCTTATCCAAATCTTCCCGGTAAAATCATCAGCGTAGACGGGTTGCCCTATCTGGCGGCGCTCATCAATCCGGCCATCACTCCCGAAGGCGCGCAAAACATGTCCGCAGGCATCCGGAAATCCATCGAAACGGGCTCTGAACAGCAGTACCAAGCCATGCAGCGTGAAACCATTGCTTCCATGATTACCTCACCGGCGAACATCGATCGCGAGTTGAAAGTGGATCTCAAGTCCGATCGAAATACGGTTGCTGAGGCGATGTCCGAAATGATGACCACTGACCTGCGCAATGACATCTCAAAAATTACGGAGCCTGCCCTGGTTCTAGGCAGTTGGATCGCTTACAAGGATTACGGCGCCACGCACGATAGCAGCCTGGCGCTCTATTCGAAACAGTTCGAGAAACTGCCTGGAACGAAAATAGTGATGAACGACACATCCAAACACTTCATTCAGCTCGATGCGCCGGAGTGGTTTTACGCGCAGGTGGACGGATTCATCGGTAATCCGTGATGCAAGGCCTGGAAAGCTCGAAGGGGCGGCGCCTTCTCTACTGGTGCCTCCAGCTCCTGGGGTGGGGCGCCTATTTCGGATATTCCGAAATCGCCGTCGTGCTTTACAGCCACAACCGGCGTTTGGCACTCATCTGGCCGGTCATCTTGCTGGTCCACGTGTATGCGTCTCACCGCCTCCGAGCGCTCATTCGAAAGCGAGACTGGGTCGGTCTGCCATTTCGGAAGCTTCTTCCTCGCCTGCTCGGCGCGCTTCTTTTACTAAGCATGGGGGTGCAGCTAGCACTGGTTCCGGTTGTAGTTGCCGCGCATGCCGCTAGTCTGCGCCAACAACTCGAGAACTGCTGGTATTACGCCATCTTCTCGTTTCTGCTCTTCGCTCTCTGGACTATCTTCTATTTTGGGTTCCAATACTTTTTTCTTTATCGCGATAGCGAGCTGAACCGGCTGCGGTTAGAAGCAAATTTGCGCGAGATGGAATTGCGAGCTCTTAAAGCGCAGATCAATCCTCATTTCCTTTTTAACTGTTTGAACAATTTGCGATCCCTGGTTGCGGAAGATAGCGAACGCGCCCGCGAGATGCTGTTGCGCCTTTCCGAGCTGCTCCGATACTCGCTCGACGCCGGCCGTCACGAGCGCGTACCGCTCTCCGATGAGCTCGAGGTTGTGCGCGCCTACCTGGATCTCGAGAAACTCCAATTGGACGAACGCCTGCGATGGCATTTGGACATCTCGCCAGAGGCTCTGGGAGCGACGGTACCCCCGATGCTGCTTCAGCAGCTGGTTGAGAATGCCGTCAAGCACGGGATCGCGGAACAATCCGGAGGAGGCGAAATCACCATCACCGGGCGAGCGAGCGCGGGCCGGCTGGAATTGCGCGTCGAGAACACCGGGCAATTAAGCGCTAAGCCAGGCGCCGGTGTCGGCCTGACGAATGCGCGCGAGCGCTTGCGGCTGTTGTGCGGAGCCGGAGCTGCGCTCTCACTGGACAATGTCGACGAACTTCGGGTCGCCGCGACCGCCGAAATTCCATTCGCCCCTGCATGAGAGCCATTCTGGTTGAGGATTCCCGTTTAGCGCGAGTCGAGATGCGCCGTTTGCTCGCGGCCCATTCGGACATCGAAATTGCGGCTGAAGCGGCAAACGCCGAAGAAGCCGAGCGGCTGGTCATAGAACTGCAGCCCGATCTAGTGTTTCTGGATATACAGTTGCCTGGGCGCGATGGGTTCGAATTACTCGCGAGCCTCGATGCTACGCCGATGGTCATCTTTTGCACTGCGTACAACGAATTTGCTGTCCGGGCGTTCGAGCGCAATGCCCTTGATTATCTGGTAAAGCCCGTGCAGCCGGAGCGCCTCGCACGAGCACTCGAGCGCGCGCGGCAAGCCCTCGGCCGACAAACCCACGATCCGAGCAAACGCCGAGACCTGCTCCGTCTAACGGACCGCGTCTTCGTCAAGGACGGAGAGGACTGTTGGTTCGTGCCGCTGAACGAGGTGCGTCTGTTCGAAACGGAGGGCACGTACACGCGCCTGTATTTCGGGACGCATCGGCCGTTAATCCCGAAAACTTTGAACTATCTCGAAACGCGGCTCGATCCTCAAGCCTTTTTCCGGGCGAGCCGCAGGCACATGGTCAACTTACAGTGGGTCAAAGAGGTGGAGCCCTGGTTCGCCGGAGGCCTTCGCCTAACGCTGAAAGACGGCCAAAACATCGAGGTGTCGCGACGCCAGGCACAGAGATTTAGAGAAGTGATGAGCCTGTGAATGTATCAAGACTTCACCTTTTGGTACAACGTTGTTCGGGGTCTCACGTTTGTTTCAGAAGGTATTAGTCGCCAACCGAGGGGAAATCGCGGTTCGCGTCATTCGCGCGCTTCGAGAGATGGGCATTCCCAGCGTGGCAGTTTTTTCAGACGCCGACCGCCCCGCTCTGCACGTTCAGATGGCGGACGAAGCGCTGCCTATCGGTCCCTCCCCTTCCTCGGAAAGCTATCTGAACGGACCACGCATTCTGGAAGCCGCACGATCGACTGGATCGGACGCCATTCACCCGGGCTATGGGTTCCTGAGCGAGAACGCTCGATTCGCGAAATCGTGCAACGAGGCGGGCATTAAATTCATCGGCCCCTCCGCAGATTCCATTGAGCAGATGGGCTCGAAAACTGCCGCCCGCCGCGTTGCGATTGAAGCGGGCGCCCCCATTGTTCCCGGCACCGAAACAGGCATACGCGATCACGATGAGGGCCGCAAAGCAGCCGCCGCGATCGGCTATCCGGTCTTGCTGAAGGCAGCCGCGGGCGGGGGCGGAAAGGGCATGCGGCGCGTCGACGGCGAAGCTGAGTTGGATGCTGCGATGCGCGGCGCGTCCAGCGAAGCGGAACGAGCCTTCGGGTCGGGCGAAATCTACATCGAGAAGCTGATAGAGCGCCCGCGCCATATCGAGGTGCAAGTCTTAGGGGACGAGCATGGCCATCTCATTCACCTGGGCGAGCGGGAATGCTCCATTCAGCGACGGCATCAAAAGGTGGTAGAGGAATGCCCCTCGCCGCTCGTGCTTGAAAACCCGGAGCTTCGCGAGCGAATCGGCCAAGCTGCATTAAGCATTGCGCGCGCTGCAAAGTATTCCAATGCCGGCACGCTTGAATTTCTTGCGGACCAGGATGGGCATTTCTACTTTCTCGAGATGAATACGCGGCTTCAGGTGGAGCATCCCGTCACTGAATGGGTGACCCGCATCGACCTGGTGCATTGGCAGATTCGCATCGCCGCAGGTGAGCGCCTTACGCTGAATCAATCAGACATTCGATGGAGCGGCTCAGCCATCGAGTGTCGCGTATACGCCGAGGATCCGGAAAATAACTTCTTCCCCAGTCCCGGGCGAATCGCACAATATGCGGAGCCCGCCGGCCCGGGAGTGCGAGTCGACGGTGGCGTTTATCCCGGATGGACAGTCCCCTTGGATTACGATCCCTTACTTGCGAAGCTCTCTGCCTGGGGCGACACTCGTGGCGCGGCAATCCAGAAGATGCGGCGAGCTCTTGCCGAGTACCGCGTGCTTGGGATTACTACTAATCTGCGGCTCTTCGAGCAACTCATGGCTGACCAACACTTCATTGCCGGCCATCTTCATACTGCTTTCCTGGATGATTTCATGAGGCGCCCGACTCGGGGTAATCGCGATCCGTCCGCAGTGGTCGCTTCGATACTGGCTGCTGCACATACTGGCGCTGAACGCACCGAGACACCTGCCGAGATCCGTCAAACCAGCCTTTGGCGCGACCAGGGAAGACGAGGATTAATGCGTTGAAGCTCAGGATGGAGGTTGATGGTGAAAGCTACTGGCTCGATCTTGAGCCTAGTGGCGCGCATTCGGAATACACGCTCGATGGCGCTGCCGCCGCATCTGGAAAAGCCTCTGTCATTGAAGTGTTGCCGGGTGAGTTCTCAATCCTGCTGGGTCACCGCAGTTTCAACGTTCAGATCTTGCCGGCCGGGGATGAGCTGGAGGTTTGGACGGGTAATCAACGGCATCTCATCTCAATCTCTGATCCGAGGGATCGTGCAAGCAAAAGCAAAAAGATAACGGCCGCCGGACCCATGGCAATCCGGGCGCAAATGCCGGGCAAAGTGATTAAGGTGCTGGTGCAGCCGGGCGCCGGCGTTAAGGCGGGAGAAGGCGTAATCATTGTCGAAGCGATGAAGATGCAGAATGAGATGAAATCACCGAAAGACGGAATCGTATCGAAGATTCAGGCTACCGAGGGAGCAACCGTGCTCGCGGGTGAGACGCTGCTGGTCATCGAATAGGCGCTGCGTTTATATGGCAAAACCCGATTGTAAGTTGTGCGGCGGCACGGGGTGGATAGTCGAAGAAGAAGAGGGAATCTCAGCAGCCGAGCGTTGTACGTGCGTGGCCGAGGGGCGCGCTGAGGAATTGGAGGGCCGCGCGCAAATTCCATCCAATTATCGAAATGCGTCCATGGACAGTTTCCAGATTCCGCATGGAAACCCGATAGCCAGTGAAATCCTGAAGCGAATTATGGCCAAGGTGAAGAGCTACACGCGCCACTTTCCTGCTCTTCCAAAGCCTGGCTTGCTACTGGCGGGCGCGCCGGGCGTAGGGAAGACTCACTTAGCCGTGGCTGCGCTGCGCGAGCTGATTGCGCGGGGGCATGAAGGCATCTTTTTCGATTATCAAAATCTACTGGAGAGAATTCGCTCCGGTTATAGCCAGACGCTGGGCACAAGCGATCGCGAGGCTTACCGGATTGCGCTCGAGACCGAGATTCTTTTGCTGGATGATCTGGGTGCGCACCGGGTCACCGATTGGGTGGAAGACACTGTGACGGCAATAATCACGTATCGGTATAACCATCGGAAGCCGTTGATTGCCACCACTAACCTCCCGGATCCCGACATGGGCGGCGAGAAAACAGATGTCAAGACAACGCTGGAAGATCGGGTGGGCGAGCGGGCGCGCTCCCGTTTATTCGAGATGTGCACCATTGTCCCGATGTGGGGCGTGAATGATTACCGCGTCAAACCGCCCGGCGCGTAAACGGGAAAGAACGCTATGCCGTCGCGCTCGCGCCGAAACTCTCGACGGCCTTTTGCTCGTCTTCAAACGCGGGGAAGATAGTGTGCAGTTTTGTCACCTGCATCAGGTCTTTCATCTTGCCCTGCATATGCAGCAATTTCACCGCGCCGCCTTGATTGGTCGCCGTGGTGTACGCGCCTACCAGCTCGCCTAGGCCAGCGCTATCGACATAGCTCACCCCTGCCATGTTCAGGATGATGTTCTTGTTTCCTTGGGCCAGCTGAGATCTTAATTCGTCTCTTAGAATTCCGGTGTTCTCCCCCAGGGTAACTTTCCCGTGGAGATCGACGATTGCCACATTCCCGACCCGTCGAGTCTTTGCCGTGAGTGCCATATGAGAGTTCCTTTAGCCTAACTACGTATCTGAGCGTTTCATTCTAACGCACTCGATGTCAAGCTGGTTTAGTAA
>JBAUUG010000028.1:0-9662 GCA_049582585.1 Bryobacteraceae bacterium
ATCGAAGTCCGGCGCGGTTCAGTTTAACGCCAATTTCGCTTTGGCTGAATTAAGCCGGCTGCTGAATCTTTCTTCAGTACAGGCGAGCGGCGATCTCCAGGCGAACGGCAAAGCAACACTGGATGCAAACAATAACTACGCTGTTGACGGCACGCTGAATTCTCGTGGGCTTTCGGTACATAGCGGCACGACTCGCCTGTCGGATGTCCGTCTCTATTCTCCTTTTCACGCCGATCCTTACCTGATCAGCCTCGACGGCCTGAAACTCGACGCGTTTGGCGGCGTATTAGCGGCGAAGGTTTTCGTCGAGAAGATGGAGCGCCTCAGCGTTGAGGGCACTCTGCGAGACTTCTCTCTTCCGGTGATGGCGCGTTCATTGACGGGAAAGTATCTGGGGTATGGCGGCGAGATCGATGGGTCTTTGAAAGCTCAAGGAGACCTGAAGGCCAAGGGCACACGCGGATACACGGGGGAAGCCAGGCTGTCCATCCTTCCCGGTCGGCTCGGCGTGCCGGTCAGGGGGCGTTTGAATGCCGGTTACGTGGGAGCGAGCGGCATGGTGGAGCTGGACCACTCGTATATACAGATGCCAAATTCACGACTTGATCTATCGGGCGCGCTGAACCGGCGCATTGATGTCAACCTGGTCTCCCGCGATTTGAACGATTTTCTGCCGGCGGCGAATTTCGCAGCGTCGAAGCCGGCATCTTCGTTGCCCGTAACCTTACAGGGCGGCACGGCTGCTCTCCAGGCGCAAATCACAGGCGATCTTTCAGCGCCTCACATTACCAGCCACCTGGGCATGGATAGATTCGCGATCGAGCAGCGCTCGTTTGACCGCTTCGCCGTGGATCTGAACGCATCGCCCTCCGGCGCGGTCATGCGGAACGGGTTACTCACTAGGAAGAATTTGCAGACAACCTTCGATGCTTCGATAGGACTTATCAAATGGAGCCCCGTTCCCCGTTCGCCCCTCGCAGCCAATCTCTCAATGCGGAACGGCGATTTGGCGGATCTGCTGAGTCTCGCGGAAGAATCGTCTATTCCGGCATCCGGAAGTTTGAATGCTGAGGTGCATGTGAATGGCACTTACGGAGATCCTCTGGGAAGCGCGACCCTGCAGGTGGTGAATGGCAGCGCCTATGAACAGCCTTTCGACCGGCTGTACGCGAATGTAAGTCTCGGGGACCAGCTCATCACGTTATCGAACCTGGAGCTGGATGCGGCCGGCGGCCGCCTGAATGTGAATGGCACGTTCCGACACCCGCGCGATAGCTTCACGGCTGGGCACGCGCAATTTCATCTGGCGACCGCTAACGTGCAGCTCGCAAACCTCCGGCCGCTGCAGCAGCAAAATGCCGGAATTGCCGGTCTGGTGCAGCTGACCGCGGATGCCGCGGCTGATCTCGGGAGCGTGAAGGGGCAGCCGGAACTGAGCGTCTCAAATGTTAACGCCGATCTCTCCGCGCGCGGCTTGCGAATCCAAAACCAAAGTGCCGGAGACCTGGCGGCAACAGCGCGCACCGCGAATGGCGAGGTGAAGTACGCCGTGACTTCCGATTTTGCCGGTTCAAACATACGCGTCAACGGTCAGACCAGCCTGAACAAGGATTATGCGACCACGGCGGATGCTTCGATTCAGAATCTTTCCGTCGAGAAGACTCTGCTTATCGCCGGCCAGAGCTCAATTCCGGCGAGCGGAAACCTGTCGGCGAACGCGCACGTCGCCGGTACCCTGAAGGCCCCGAATGCCAACCTGACATTTACGCTGGCACGCGCCAATGTCTATCAGGAACCCATCAACCGCCTACAAGGAACGGTGCAGTACACCAACACGTTGATCGATATTCCTTCCATCGAGCTAGACGTACCCGCCGGTAGCGTTACACTCAGCGGCTCCTTTGCCCACGCCGCACAGGATTTCAATGCGGGCTCGGTGAAGCTGAACCTCCGCAGCACTGACATTCAAGTTGCGAAGATCGAGCACATCCAGCAAGAGCAGCCCGGAGTTGCGGGTACGCTCCGGTTGGCCGCGGATCTTTCAGCCAACTTGCGCGAGCAGAACGGCAATCGCACGGTTCTCATTTCGAACCTGAACGCGGACGCCTCAGCGAATACGTTGCGGCTGAATAACCTGAATCTTGGGAGTGCGAGTTTTACCGCCCGGACCGCCGGGTCCAACTTGAATTTCCGTCTCGATTCCGATGTTGCGAACAGCCAGATTCACGGCTCCGGTCAATCCCAACTTTCGGGCGATTACCCGGTGCGCGCGAACCTCACGTTCTCGAATATTAAGTATTCCAACATTGCTCGCTTCATCTCTTCCGATTCAGCCATTAAACAGAGCTTTGATGCGCTTGTGGAGGGCCAGGTGTCAGTCGACGGTCCAATCTTGAAGACCGATAACCTAAATGGCCGTCTCGAACTGACTCGTTTGGAGGCTCGGACGCTGCCCCATGGATCCCCCACGGGAGGACCTGCGCGGCGAAGCGTAGCGTTGCATAACGAGGGCCCCATCATCGTCGCGCTGAATCACTCCGTACTGCGGGTTCAGCAATTCCACATTCTAGGGCCAAAGACCACTAACGTTAACGCTTCGGGCGCTGTCAATCTGAAGAATGCAAGCGCCCCGCTGGGACTTAACGTTGACGCCAATCTGGATGTGGGGTCCCTTGAGGATATCGATCGAGATTTCTACTCGTCGGGCAATATCTCGATGAACACTGTCATCCACGGCTCGTTTTCTCAACCTCTTCTAAATGGCCGGATCGAGGTTAAGGGTGTCAACGTGAATTACGCAGAGGCCCCGAATGGGTTGTCTAATACAAACGGCGTCATCCTGCTGAACGGCACCAGCGCGAGCATCCAGAGCCTCACAGGAGAAAGCGGTGGCGGCAAAATCGCCTTGACCGGCTTTGCCGGGTTCACCGGCGCCGGCGTGACCTATAACCTTAGAGCAGCGGCCACGAAAGTACGTGTTCGCTACTCCGGAATCAGCGCCACTTCAGATGCGGCTATAAGCCTCAGCGGAAACACCAACCGTTCCTTACTGAACGGCACGGTGACCGTGCACCGCATCGCGTACGGCACATCCAGCGATGTGGGATCAATACTGTCGAGTTTCACGGGCACTCCGCCCTCCACGCCTGAGGCTCCCTCAGGTCTCGTCGCGGGGATGAGATTGAACATCCAAATACTGACAGCTCCCGACCTCCGTGTAATCACGACTTACGCGAACCGTCTTGCCGTCGAGGCGAATCTCAGTGTTCGCGGCACGGCGGCTAACCCGGGAGTTACCGGGCGGGTGACTGTTACCGATGGCCAGCTGGTCTTTTTCGGGAACACTTACACCGTCAACACCGGAACAATAAACTTCTATAACCCGAACGCCATTGAGCCGGTGCTGAACATTTCTCTTGAGACCATTGCTCAGAATGTCGATGTAGTGATAGGGGTTACAGGCCCGATGGATAATTTGCAATTGAGCTACCGTTCCGACCCGCCTCTAACGTTTGAGCAGATCGTCCAGCTCCTAGCGACAAACACCACGCCTTCCGATCCAACCATTGCAGCGCAGCAACCGACACCGCCCCAGCAGTCAGTTAGCCAAATGGGTGAATCGGCTCTCCTCGGACAGGCCGTTGCGAATCCGCTCGCCAGCCGCGTGCAGCGAGTTTTCGGTGTCAGCCAGTTCAAAATCGATCCTTCATTCTCTGGAAGTAACGGTCAGCCGAGCGCCCGAGTTACTCTCCAACAAAAGATCGCAAGCAATATCACCTTCACTTATATAACCGATGTAACTCAGACCAATGACGAGATTATACGCGTAGAGTGGGCATTTACTCCCAAGGCATCTGCAGTGGCGTTGCGCGATTTTAATGGAAACGTCAGCCTTGAATTCTTCTACAAGTTCAAGGTTCGATGATGAGGCGCATTCGCCAGGAATGAAGATCGTCATCTTTGGGCTTTCAATCAGCTCCTCGTGGGGAAACGGCCATGCCACGCTGTTGCGGGGATTATTTCGCGCGTTGCATGGGCAGGGGCATGAAATCCATTTTTTTGAGCGGGATACGCCCTATTACGCGGCGCATCGAGACGTGATGTCTCTGCCCTTTGCACACCTGCACTTCTACGCCGGCTGGGACGAGAATCTTGACACTGCCAAACGGGAACTGCGCGGTGCAGAGGCGGCCATGGTCACTTCTTACTGCCCGGACGGCCGTGCTGCGTGCGAGCTCGTCCTGAATTCCCAGCTTCCGCGAACCATCTTTTATGACATGGATACCCCGGTGACCTTCAGCCGCCTGGAAAAAGGTGAAGCAGTTCCATACCTTCCAGCGGAGGGCTTGGGTGGTTTCGATCTCGTGCTCAGTTACACGGGCGGCGAAGCCCTCGACCGGCTGCGAGGCACGTTATCTGCGCAATGCGTAGCTACTATGTATGGCTGGGTCGATCCGGAGGTGCACTTTCAAGTTCCGCCGTGCGACAAGTTCGCTTCCGACCTGTCTTACCTCGGCACCTATTCCGCCGACCGCCAAACTGCATTAGAAGAGTTGCTTATCGCTCCGGCGCATCGCCTGGATAACCACAAATTTCTTATCGGCGGAGCGATGTATCCGGACATGCGAGCTTGGCCGGCCAATATCCGGCACTTCGATCACATCGCGCCGCCTGAGCATCCATCGTTTTATTCGTCGTCACCGGTAACATTGAATATCACGCGCGCATCCATGGCAGCCATGGGTTACTGCCCGTCCGGGCGTTTTTTTGAGGCTTCGGCGTGCGGCGCCGCCGTGTTGAGCGATTGGTGGACCGGATTGGATTCGTTTTTTAAACCTGGCGAAGAGATTCTGGTGGCCCATACTAGCGGGGATGCCGGTTCCGCGATCACGCAGGATCGCGCTCTGCTGGAGAAAATCGGTTCTCGTGCGAAACAACGAGTGCTTGACTGCCACACCGCCGAAATTCGCGCTCGCCGGCTAATCGGCTTGATAGAAGACCCGCGCTCGTGCGCCTCAGAAGGAGCCTAGGATGTGGGGAATCATCCCGGCGGCGGGAATGGGAAGCCGCATTCAGCCGCTTGCGTTTTCTAAGGAGCTTTTGCCGGTTGGCAGTTATGTGAACGGATCGAGCGAACGGCCGAGAGCCGTTAGCGAATACCTGATCGAGCGAATGGTGAATGGCGGCGTTGACAAGATATGCTTTGTGATCTCGCCGGGCAAGTCGGACATCATGGATTACTTTGGAGGGCACGTCCTCTCCGCAACTATCTTCTACGCCGTTCAGCCGCGCCCGGCCGGTCTATGTGACGCTATCTTCCGAGCTCTTCCATTGATTCCGCCCGGCGAGGATGTCTGTATTGGGCTCCCCGATACCATATGGTTCCCGGAAACGGCGCTCATGAAACTCCCGGGGCGAAGCCTGGCTCTTCTGTTATTCCCGGTCGATCATCCCGATCGGTTCGATGCGGTAGTTACAAACGAGAATGACGAAGTGTTAGAAGTGCAAGTAAAGAGTACCGAGGCATCCACTAACTGGGTTTGGGGCGCCCTGCGCATGCCCGGCTATATTTTGAACGATCTCCACAATCTCTGGATTGAGCGCCAGGACGAATACCTGGGAACGTTGATCAACGAGTATCTGAAGCGGGGCGGCCGGGCTTACGGTTTGAAAGCGGGCGAAGCCTACGTGGATGTCGGTACTCTCAACGGCTATCGGGAAGCGTTGCGCCTTCTCGACGGCAAGGGATTCGCGATATAAGTGCTCGCGCTCGAAGTTATCGACGATGTTTCCCGCCTGGCAGAAATTCAAAATGAGTGGTCCTCTTTCATCGGAACAATGAAAGGCGCCACGCCGTTCCAACTACCTCAGTGGTTGCTGACGTGGTGGTCGCATTTCGGAAGTGGGCGGCTGCGCGTACTCGTCTTCAGCAACGACGGAGCGATTGCGGCGATTATTCCTTTCTTTCGTCACGAATGGAATGGCCGCCGCCAGATGACCTTAATCGGCTCAGGGGTCTCGGATTATCTCGAGCCCGCAATCTCTCCCGAACACCTGCCCGAGGTTCTGGATGGCTTACGGGCACATTTAGAAGCAGATTCAGAATGGGATATTTGCGATTGGCAAGACCTCTCGGGCGATACGCCGCTCAAGCGGCTGGAATTCAAGCGGGGCATTGCGGCAAGCTTTCGCGATGACACCCCATGCAGCGAGATACGGCTAGCTGGAAGCTTCGAGGAGTTCTGGCGTAAGCGTCCGAAACAATTGCGGCAGAATTGCCGGCGGGACAAGGCGAGGGCTGAAATGGCGGGTTCTCTGGAGTTTGCCACGGGCAAACGCAATCATACTGAGTTACTGGAGGAACTGATCGACCTGCACGCCGCGCGATGGCAAAGACGCGGCGAGACGGGCGTTATCGCCGCGAACGGCTCAGCGGAATTCCTTCGCGACATTGTTGCTGAATTTTCCCGCCGGCATATTCTCCAATTTTTCAGCCTCACTTTTCAAGATCGGATCGCGGCGATCATTCTCACCTTCGTATACTCGAACACCAGCTTCTTCTACCTGAGCGGATTCGATCCTGCACACGAAACCTTCGGTTTCGGAAGAATGCTATTACACCATGCTCTACGCCATTGTTTCGATGCGAAGTACGACTCGTGGAATTTTCTTCGAGGCGAGGAGCCTTACAAGTTTTCCTGGGGAGCGCAACGCATACCTAAGTGCCGTATTATCGTTACTCGCGCGAGTTAGCGTGCTTCGCAATGACATCGCCGTACAGATCTATGTAATCGCTCACCATGCGGCGAGCATCAAAGCGAAGCTTGGCCCGGCAGCGACACGTTTCCGGGGAGATTTCGTGAAGGCGCCTCTCGACAGCCTCGGCCATCTCGTCTTCTGAATCAACAATGAATCCAGTCTGTCCATGCTCGATGACTTCCGGTAGCGCGCCCGACCGGAAAGCGAGGACCGGCGTTCCTGAGCTGATTGCCTCCATCGCGACTAACGAGCTTGTCTCAGCGGCGAGGCTGGGGAGCAAAACGCAACGAGCTTCGGCGAGCAACTTTTTTTTCTCTTCTAAGCCTATAGCGCCAACATACTTTCGCTTGCTATCGAGCAAGGGCTGAACCTGGTTAGAGAAGTAGGCTTCATGATCGCGAAAAGGATGAACCGGACCAGCAATGACAATCCTGATCTTTAGGCGATGCGCCACCTGAAGGGCGATATGCACTCCCTTTTCCGGGCAAACACGTCCGATCCATAACAAATAATCCAGCTTTTTTCGAAGGCGGCGAAATTGATTTGTGTCAATCCCGTTCGTCACCACTGGAAGCCTCGCTGGAGAGTGGGCCGCGCTTGCCTGATCTCGCGAGACGCAATTCAGCTGAATATCCGAGAGATCAAAGATCCACGACGGGTACCAGGCTGGCGGAAGATGCAGAGTCGCCAGTTGCGGCGCTCTTCGGGTCGGTCGATAGGCGTGGAAATCGAGGCCATGAAAATGGATTAAATCGATTGAGTATTCGTCCAGCGCCCGTTCCAACATTCGCCGGTGAGTTCGCTGTGCCTCATGGCGAACTTGATCCGTAATCTCACGCGTGAACACCGGCGTCTCGAGAATCTCGCCGCTGACCTGGGAGCCCTTTGCAGCGATCACAATCGACCGGTGGCCGGCCTGTACCAGCCCGCGCTCTATCAGATAGAGGATCTGTTCCGCGCCGCCGCCGGAATCTGGTCCCACGGGCAATAAGGGATAGGCGACGCTGAGGATGTTCACATGAGGCGCGAAGCGCAGCGTTGTGACGTGCGAGAACGTCTACCGCGACTATATTACAACGCAGCGTTTAATCATTCGCTAGAATGGGATGACCTTACGGCTGACTTCGTCACGCGTGTTTTGCGGTGCCGCTGGCCGTATGTTTAAAGAACATGACTGAACTGCTGCGGGAGACCTATCGGAACCGCGAATTAATCTGGGCGTTAGCCCTCAAAGAATTGAAGATCCGCTATAAGCGATCCGTTCTAGGCTTCCTGTGGGCCTTACTAAACCCCATGTTGCTCATGTTAGTGCTTACAGTCGTATTTTCCACAATCATGGCCTTCAATACTCCTCATTACTCTATCTTTCTCCTGAGCATGTTGCTGCCGTTTACTTTTTTTTCGCAGTCGTTATCCTATGCCGCGGAGTCGATCGTGGGTAATGGAGACCTCATCAAAAAAGTTCGTGTAGCCAAAGTGGTATTTCCAATCGCCGCGATTGTCTCAAACTTAATAAACTTGGTGCTTTCCCTAATTCCGCTTGCCCTCATCGTTTTGATCATGCGGCATCCCTTCCATTGGACTTGGATTTACCTTCCGGTTCCGCTTATCGCCTTGACTATCTTCACGCTCGGAGCCAGCTTCTTCTTCGCGACGGCTAACGTTTATTACCGGGACGTGGCCCACATTCTGCAGATCTTGCTTCAGGTGTGGTTTTACGCGAGCCCGATCATTTTCTCAGTCGACTTCTTTCCGGCAAAGTACCGGTGGATATTCAAGCTGAACCCGCTTCTTTTCGTTCTGAACGGCTTTCGCCTGAGTGTTTATTACGGGCAGCTGCCGGCGCTGCGTTCGATCTTTGTTTCGTTTGTTTGCGCCTTCGTATCTCTGGCTGTTGGGTACTCAATCTTTCGTAAGCACCAGGACCAATTCGTCTTTTACGTTTAGCCGCGAATGGGACTGAATTCTGCTGTGATCGAAGTTGCAAACGTCAGCCAGCGTTTCCGTGTAATCCATGAGCGCCCCGACACGCTCCGCGAATTATTTTCGAAGTTCTTCCGTCACACGTTTAAGTACCACGATTTCGAAGCATTGAGCCATGTCTCCTTCACCGTGCGGCGAGGCGAAATGGTAGGCATTATCGGGCGCAATGGCTCCGGCAAGAGCACGTTGCTGAAAATTATCGCCGGCGTATATACACCTTCTACCGGACGGGTGGAAGTGAAGGGGACGCTCGCTCCGCTGCTCGAGTTAGGGGCCGGTTTTCATCCTGAGCTTAGCGGGCGGGAAAACATTCTGCTGAATGGACTTCTCCTCGGCTACTCAAAACGCCAAATGCTGGAGCGTGAGGACAAGATCATAGAGTTCGCCGAGATTGGCGAGTTCATCGACGCGCCAGTCAAGCAATACTCGTCCGGAATGTACACTCGGCTTGCCTTCGCTGTCGCTACCGAAGTAGACCCGAGCATCCTGTTAATGGACGAGATTCTTGCCGTGGGCGACATCGCGTTCCAGGAAAAATGCTTTAATCGCCTTCGGCGTTTTCGCGAAGCCGGTAAGACCATCCTGCTTGTAACGCATAGCATGGAGCAGGTCCGGGACTATTGCGATCGCGCCATCGTGCTGCGCCGTGGTCAAATGCTCTTCGACGGCTCGCCGGAGCAGGCGATTCAGATTTACTCGGCTGGCTTGATACAGGAGGAGCAGGTGATCGCTGCTGGAATGCCCGAGGTTCGAGGCGCCGATCATGAGCAGCCCGATGGCCAACCGAGCCCTTCCATTTCGCCATCGCTCGTCTCAAACGAACTTACACAACCGATCTCCAGGGCATCTCTACTGATATCCAGCCCCCGCTATTGGGTTCCGCTTGCCCTGGTAATGGTCGCATCCGCGCTGCTTCTGAT
>JBAUUG010000029.1:0-10292 GCA_049582585.1 Bryobacteraceae bacterium
GTTGGAAACCCTGCTGAAATACAGGCGGTTTTGGCCATGAAACGTCCGCGCAAGCCGTCCCCTGTGATGAATCTTGATCTCAGCCGCAACATCGACTTGGCTATTGACACGACCTTCCAAATCACCAGCCGTATGCCAGTGCACCTGCATACGAAATTCGGTTCCTATGATTCGAGCTCCTCCTACGAAAATGGGCACCTCCGCATCAATCGCACCCTAAGCGTTTCCGGAATGCTGGTCGAGCCCCCGGAATGGGAAGGCTACATACAATATCTAAAATCGGTCGAGGCCGACGAAGAGGCCGGCTTCACTCTCGAAAGGAACACGCAGTCCGCAGCGGCTTCGCCGCAGCTGACGTATGGCAATCCCAAAGTTCAAGAGTTGATTCGGACGGGAGTTGCCGCCAATAAAGAAGGCAGATTCGAGGATGCACGCAAGGATCTCGAAGAGGCCGCTCGGCTCGATTCGAAAAATGGGTTCGTTTGGAATAATCTCGGAGTCAGCTATCTCGGATTGCACCAGGTTGATAAAGCGGAGCAGGCCCTTGAACGGCAACTGCAGATCAATCCGCGCGATCAGTGGGCGCACAATAATCTCGGCCGGGCCTATCTTCAGCGGCATCAACCGGAGCAGGCGATCCAGGAGTTTCAAAAGCAACTCGAAATCAACCCGCAGGATCAGTTCTCGCATGGGAACTGGGCCGTCGCTCTCGAGATGCAAGAGAAATGGCCGGAGGTCGCTGAGCAAGCTGAAAAAGCAAATAAGGTTAATCCAAATAATCCCATGGGTTGGCTCCTGCTGGGCAAAGCGCAGGCCAAGATGGGGCAGCGTGAGGAGGCCCGCGATAGTCTCAACCATGCGCTCCAAATTAGTGACAACACGACCGTGCAGAATGAGTTGCATTCAATCTTGCTGACGCCGGTTTGGATCTGGACAAAGCCTGGCAACTCGCGTCGAGCGCACTTGCAGTCGAGAGTGCGTCGATCTGTACGCCGGATAAGGTCGTTGCCGATGAGAAGTGCAATGAGCGTTTTACGCGCCTCGGCAATGTGCTCGACACCGTGGGCTGGGTTCTCGTGAAACAAGGCAAGTTTCAAGAGGCGTCGCCGTACATGACCTCCTCCTACGCAATTTCGCCTCGCTCGATCATTGTTCTGCATCTGGCGCTCATCGAAGCTGCAATTGGCAAGACAGAGGACGCGCTACGGCTTTACGCAATAGCTCGTCAGATGCCCGGCTTTGTGAGTTCCGACGCGGCAGAGCTTCGCAAACAACTCGAAAAACAGCTTGGCGACGGGCTGGCTCGTGGGCCGCACACACCCGGCCTCGTTCCGTCTGCCCCAGGGCAGAACTTACCCGAAGGCACTTTCCTTGCACTTGTCAGCGGCGACGGTACTGTTCAGGACGCGAGCGTTGCCGCACTGAAAAGTCTAAAACTACTGCCGATATCTTGGTCGGACCACTCGCTCCGCTCTGTTCGCACGATCAAAATCCACAACCGAGCGGGTAGTCTCCAAGTCACTTCATATATCGGCCCTCCACCCATTCAGTAGCCGTGCACATATAATCCTGGTTTGACCAGGACCTTATTCGCTTTCCTCTTCACCATCACCCCCCTTGCGGTAACAGCCCAGCAATTCGATATCGTCATCCGCAACGGTCACATCGTTGACGGAACCGGCTCACCCTGGTACTCCGCTGACATCGCCATTCTCAACGGACGCATCGCCAAGATCGGGAATCTCTCGAACGCTTCCGCTCGCCAAGCAATCGATGCGCACGGCCTGATCGTCGCTCCCGGCTTCATCGACATGCTCGGCCAGTCTGAACTGTCCATGCTAGCCAATCCTCACGTGCCCTCCAAGATTTTTCAGGGCATCACAACGGAAATCACCGGCGAGGGAAACTCCATCGCGCCGCAGAACGAGCGCCTCCTTTCAGCCGACCGCGCCGGCTACGCGCATTACAACATCGTGCCCGATTGGAAAACGTTCGGCGAATACTTCGCCCGGCTTGAAAAGCAGGGCATGGGCATCAACCTTGCGAGCTATGTAGGCGCAACCCAAGTCCGGCGCATGATCCTCGGAGATGAAAATCGAGCCCCCAATGCAGATGAGCTCGAGCGCATGAAGTCTCTCGTGCGCGAAGCCATGCAGGATGGCGCGGTGGGTCTCTCCACCGCGCTTCAGTATGCGCCCGCGCCCTATGCCACCACGGAAGAATTGGTCGCGCTTGCAACCGAAGCAGGCAAATTCGGAGGAATTTACGCCACCCACATGCGCAGCGAAGGCGACACCATCGACCAGGCGCTCGAAGAAGCCTTCCGGATCGGCCGCGAAGCCAAAATTCCGGTCGAGATCTGGCATCTGAAGGCCGCAGGGAAACGCAACTGGGGCCGCATGCCCGAAATTGTGGCCAAGATCCAGACCGCCCGTGATGCAGGCGTGGATGTTGAGGCCGATACTTATGCCTACCCGGCTTGGTTCAACACCTTTTCCGCATTTGTGCCGCCGTGGGCGCACGACGGTGGCGACGCGAAGATGGTCGAGCGCCTCAAAGATCCCGCGACGCGCTCCCGCATACGCAAGCAGATGGAGACCGACAGCTCAGGCTGGGATAACGAATGGCTGGAAATCCCCGGCCCGCAGGCCATCCTGGTCAGCGTCGTCCAGAATCCCAGGCTTCTGCCGCTGCAAGGGAAGACCATCGCGCAAATCGCCTTATCCCGCGGGAAAGATCCTATCGAGACCATCTTCGACCTGCTGATCGAAGATCCGGAAATGTCGGTCGCCGTTTTTGCAATGTCGGAAGATGACATCGCTTATGCTCTGAAGCAGCCCTGGGTCTCGATCGACAACGATTCGCAAGGAAC
This sequence comes from Bryobacteraceae bacterium, assembly GCA_049582585.1. Lineage (GTDB taxonomy): Bacteria > Acidobacteriota > Terriglobia > Bryobacterales > Bryobacteraceae > Bog-105. Next base: position 2,873 of record JBAUUG010000029.1, read on the forward strand.
TTCGCCCCAAGGCATTCTGGGCCGGGAGCATCCCCATCCTCGCGCCTACGGAACCTTCCCGCGCATCTTGCGTAAATATGTCCGCGAAGAAAAGCTGCTCAGCCTGCAGGAAGCCATACGGAAATTTAGCGCCTTACCCGCGCAGCGCATGCGCCTGGCCGATCGAGGCGTCCTCAAGCAGGGCATGTGGGCCGACGTGGTGGTGTTCGATCCCAACACAATTCGCGATCTCTCGACATTTGAAAATCCCAACCAGCTGGCCGTCGGAATGGAATACGTGCTTGTGAATGGCGTAACCGTCATCGAACAAGGCAAGATGACGAACGCGCTGCCCGGAAAAGTGCTGCGAGGGGCAGGAAGGTAGTCTTTCCCCATATACTTGGTGCATGCGTGACCTGAGACTGCTTGCAACCTTATTACTGTTCCCGCTTCTCGGCATCTGTGGAGCGCGTGTCGCAGCGAACTCCTGGAAGGTAGCAAGTGGGAGCGCCGCGCTCGATTCGAGCGTGCTGCACGAAGGTCACCCAGCAGTGCTGCTGCAGCCTGGAGCGGACGGGAAAGAAAGCAGAATCGAGCTCAACCAAGTCAAGCTGCTTCCCGGGAAGCGATATTTGCTCAGCGGGTGGGTGCGCACTGCAAACGTCCAGGTAAACGACCGTGGACGTTCGCCGATTGCGATTGGGGCTGCGCTCTCCATGGCGTCCATGCCCTTCGATGTGCATTCGGCTTCGCTCGCGGGCACGCGCGATTGGACGGAATTGAAACTGCCGTTCACTGCGGTAGCCCCAAAGGATTCGATTGTGCTGAGCGTCGCGGAGGGCGGCGCTTGGAGCGGTCAGGCCTGGTTCGCCGATGTCGAAGTAAATGGGCCGGTGAACGAATTGCCTTGGCCGTCCAAATCGGCGCTTGAAACGTACGGGCCGGCTTATCGCTACCCGGAAGGCGGCTGGATCTACCTCCATATCGAAGGCGAGCCGTACGAGCGTGGATATCAGCACGGGCATTTGATGGCCCATGAGATTGAGACGTATTTGGAGCGTTGCGCCTCGCAGTTGGATTCCACTTCAACCAAAGAGGCGTGGGAGTGGGGACGGACAACCTCAAACGCGCTGTTCCTTCGCGGATTCGATCAGGAAATTCTGCAGGAGATGCGCGGCATTGCCGATGGCGCGGCTGATGCGGGAGCGAAGTGGGACGGGCGAAAACTAGATTTAATCGACATCGTGGCTGCAAACACGATCACCGAATTGGGCGAGCTGCGCAATGCCATGCCGATGACTCCCACCGGTCTGGAAAATCTGCATCTGGAGAAGCCCACCTACGCGCAAGAGAAAACGCCTGTCACCGCGCGATGCAGCGCCTTCTGCGCGACCGGCAAAGCTACTCGTGACGGACGCATGATGATTGCGCACATCACCATGTGGCCCCTGACCTTGGCCGAGCAGACGAACATCATGCTGGATGTGCTGCCTAAGACCGGGCACCGCGTGCTGATGCAGAGTTATCCCGGCGGCATACAGAGCGGCACAGATTGGTACCAGAACGACGTTGGCGTGGTGCTTACGGAGACCACCATCCGGCAAAGCCCGTTCAACATCACAGGGCTGCCGGTAGCGTTTCGGGCGCGGAAGGCGATCCAGTATGGCGACAACATAGACAAGGTAGTCGAGTATCTGGGAACCAAGAACAACGGGCTCTACACGAACGAGTGGCTGATCGGGGACGCGCAGAATAACGAGATCGCAATGTACGAGCTCGGCACTTACAAAACTCGGCTCTATCGCAGCTCCAGAAACGACTGGTTCGGCGGCACGGAAGGCTTTTATTGGGGAGACAACAATGCCAAGGATCTGAACGTGCGGTTGGAGTATGAGCCGGATCCGCGCGGTGCGCCGATGCATGTGCCGTATGTGGCCTATGAGCGCGATCTGGCTTGGCAGAATCTTTACGAGAAGTATCACGGGCAAATCGACGAGCAGTTCGCGTATCTCGCGTTCCGTACCGCGCCGCTGGTGACTGCGAGCGCCATGGACGCAAAAGTGGCTTCTGCCGAGATGGCTAGGAACATGATGGTCTGGGCGACATTCGGCAAGCCTAATCAGCGAGAGTGGGTTCCTTCCGAGTGGGACAAGAAGGAATACGCCGGAAACCAAGGCTTGTATGACGGCGGGTATAAATTGTTCTCGGCGAAGAGCTCGCCGGAAATGGACGCTCTGGTACGCGCCAAAGAAAAAGAACGGATTGCGGCTAAGCCCGATGCGCCCAAGGAAGAGAAGAAAAAGGTCTCCTTTGAAGACCAGCTATGGAAGGGATGGATACTGCCCGCCTCCGCCGACGATACCTGGCTGAGCGCGGGATCGGCCGCCTACTACCAGGCTCTGAATCACGACGACTACGAAAATCGGATCGAGCGATTTCGCGCCGGATTTCGAGCTGCATCGCTTGCCGGCGACAATGAGATTCATCGCTATGAGCAGACCACCTACAAAGGCGCGCTGCTGTTGGAGGCCTTGCGGAAAGACATGGGTGACGACGCGTTCTTCGCCTTCATGAAAGACTTCTTTGCCGCGAACACGACAAAGTCCGTCTCTGTCGCTGAATTTCGTAAAGCAGCGGGGTCCAAAGAGGATGCGCTGTTCGCGAAATGGCTGAGCGCGGACGGCGTCCCCGGCGACCAGGGCGGACCAATCTATGTCGGAGCCGACATGCATTGGATGTCGACCCGCATTCCACGCGCGCTCCTGGTATATGGAACGCTAGAGGAAGCCGGAGCGAACCGGTACGCCGCCGAGCGGATCCAAAAACACCTGCTCGATTGGTACGAGCAGTCGGTGCCCATCCGAAAAGATTTTGAAGTGAACGATGCGGAGCTGCGCGACCATGAGGTGATTTTTGTGGGACGGCCGGAAACCAACTCAGCCCTCGCCGCGTGGCAGGCGAGGATCGGGTTGAAGTATGATGGCGCCGTCTTCAGAGTGGAAGGCAAGGATTATGCTTCCGAGAACGACGCGCTGGTCTGGGTGGCTGCGAACCCGCTGAACAACCAGCACATGGTGCTCGTGGTGGCCGGAAACAGTCCCGTGGAAACGGTGAGGTTGGCCGAGCAAGCTCCCGAACCCACTCAGTTCGTGGTATATACCGCAGGCAAAGAAGTTGTTTCCGGCTTCGAATCAGCCGCTCATTGATGCGCCGTAAGGCTCACGGCGTTTCCCAATCGAGCGCGTAGATCTCGGTACTGCCCGCATCCCTCGTGGAAATCAGAGAACCGTCCGGGGCGAGGCCGACCCAACCGAAGCTGCCATCGGCCGTTTTCAGACCATTGAAGCTCCCGACGCGCTCCACCTTCCCGTCGCTGATTCGAACACGGCGAAGGGACGCGTAGTTCGAAAATTGGATGTATTGGCTGTCCGGTGACCAACTGGGCCAGGATGCGCCCGTCGTCGTGAGCTGCCTCCGCTCGCGAGTCGCCAAATTGTAAAGCCATAGCGTGGGTTGCGGAAATCGCAGTGCAGCAATGTATCGGCCGTCCGGCGACCAGCGCGGCGACCATAAGCCCTCCGCTCCTGGCAGCTTCGAAATGCGTCCGGTTTTCAAATCGATGATGGCCAGAGGCAAATATTGCGGCTGGTTCGGTAACTTATCTCCGCCCTGAGGGCCAAAGACGACCGAAGCGCCGTCGGGGGACCAACTTCCATCTTCATCTCCGGCCGGTCCGGCCTCGCCATGCGTCAATTCACGGACTTCGCCGCCGCCGGCAGGCACGAGATAGAGGCGGGACGGTTTTCCGGGCGGGCCACCGTAGAAAACGATCTGTGTTCCATCCGGCGACCAGCGGGGGTTCATGGCGTGAAACAGTCCTGTGGTGAGTTGCATCCTCTGCCCTCCATCGGCGGAACATCGCCAAATGGAAGTGTCCGGGTAGCTGGCGTAAGCGATCCATTTCCCGTCCCGCGTATAATCGAGTTGCATCGCCGGGAGACCCTGTAGAAAGGGAGCCCATTGATCGGCCTGCCGGTCGTATCGGACCAGTTCGCCGCGATCCAGCCGCCCACGGAAAAAGACCCTCCGATCGTCGGGACTTACCTGAGGGCGATCCGCGATCAGCGGACCGTTGGTCAACTGCAGAACGGTCGAATCTCTGCCGATAGCGAAGCGAGGCCTCTCGTGGATTGCCCAAAGGTCATGCGTACTTTGTCCGGCCGAAAAAAGGAAATATCTGCCGTCGTGCGTCCATAGGCCGTCCTCGCGCGGGTAGTCGCCCAATTCGGGAAAAAGCTTGTGCAAATGAGTGCCATCCGCCCACACTTCCCATAAGGCAAGTACATTCTTTCGATTCAAAGTGAAGCGGATGAAGCGTCCATCGGGAGACCAAGCCGGATCACGCAGCTCATCGCTTTTTATCCGGGCCAGCAGGCGCGGTTGCGAGCCGTCGCTGCGGGCGATCCGCAACTCCGTCCCATCACAATATAGGATTTCGTCCCCTTTCGGAGACCAGCGCGCATCGACCGCTGTCAAGCCGCCAAGACGCCGAGTTGGCCCGCCCACAGTGGCAGCTGCCCAAAGCGCCAAAGGAGCGCCGGGCTCAGCTGAGAGCTGCCCGAGCAACATTTCCGAATGGTCGGCCGAGATGTCGAGCGGGACCATGCCGGCGAGCTGCGGCATTGGAACCGGATCTCCACCTCTGCCGCTTACCTGAAACATTTTGATTTGGGCGTTTCCATTTCCGGCTGCGTAGTACAGCCGCGTGCCGTCGTTGACGAAGTACTGCTTCGGCAGACCGTCACTGGTGATCCTCGCGATACCAATCACACGCGGCAATGGCAGCGGTCGCGTCATCCAGAAGAGAGTTGCGCCAAACGCGATGGCCAGAATGGCCATGCCGCTGCGCAGCAGCAATCTCCGATCTCGCGGGAGCCGCGCCGCGACCCTCTCCGCTGCGGAAGAGGAAGACGCCCGTCTCGTTGAGATCTTTGGAACCGGAACAACAGTCGCCGGCGTGGAGGTGCGTCCCAGCCGTTTGCAGGCGCTGCGCAGCTCGCCCGCTGACTGGAAGCGAAGCTCCGGATCTTTTTCGAGCGCCCCCATGACAAGGCCATCGAGTTCGGCGCCGAGCGCTGGACGGACCGCCGAAGGAGGCGCAGGATCGCGATGCACGATAGCGTCGAAAACAGCGCCATCCGTGGGACCGTCGAACGGGCGCTCGCCGGTGGCTAGTTCATAAGCGACTACTCCCAGACTGAAGACATCGCTCTGCGGCCCAGCCGGTTTGCCGAGCACCTGTTCGGGAGATAGATACTGCATGGTTCCGGCCATGTGGCCGGGACGGGTTCGCAGGACCGATTCGCCGCTGCTGGTTGGTTCGAGCATAGTGGCCAGGCCGAAATCCAGCACTTTGACGAACCCATCCGGCCGCAACATGATGTTTTCGGGCTTGATGTCCCGATGCACGATGCCTGCCTGGTGAGCGGCGCTCAAGGCCGCAGCCGTCTGGCTGACGATTTCCAGCACGGTTTTCGAATCGATGAAGCGCGACTCGGCCGCCATGAGCGCGCGTAGAGTCCGTCCTTCCACGAACTCCATCGCGATGTAGTAGCAGCCCTGGTCGCAACCCGCATCGAAGATCGAGACGATGTGCGGATGGTTGAGCTGAGAGGCGGCGCGCGCTTCCCTCTGGAAGCGCTGAATGCGTTGCTTGCTGTGCGCGGCGATCGGAATAGGCAGAACTTTGACGGCTACGCGGCGGGGCAAGTGCAGATCTTCGGCTTCATATACTACCCCCATGCCTCCCGCGCCGATGCGCGCGTTCAGACGATAATGCCCGACCACTGTACCCGAAGGAGGCAGGTTCGGAGCTTCGTCGGAAAACAGCCGCGCCGCGTCTTCAAGGGCGTGACGCTCTAAAAAGGAGCCAGTGGCCGCCTCGCGGTCGCCCTCGAGAAGGAGCGCGATGTGGGCCCGCAACTCAGGCTCGGTCTCGCACGCGGCATTGAGAGCTTCCCGGCGAGCGCGTTCGGGCATCTCGCGGAGCTGGTGGAAGAGCTCGCCCGCGCGCTTATACTCTTCCGGCGTCATTGCGCCTTACGAGGTTGCAGCCGTTTGAAAAGCCAGGCCCGAGCCATGCGCCAATCGCGTATCACTGTGGGTTCCGAGACATCCAGCACCGCGGCTATTTCCGCGTTGTCGAGACCGCCAAAATACCGCAGCTCCACAACCCGCTCTTGCCGCGCATCCAACACAGCCAATTCCTCGAGCGCGGCATCGAGATCCAGAAAATCGACGGGCGTGGGCTGAGTTGCGCCGAGATCGCCGAGGTTCGAAAGATCGGCGCGCGGGCCGTCGAAATGGCGCTTAGCGGCGTGCTGCGCGCGCGCGAAGTCGATCAGAATTCGCCTCATCAGACACGCAGAGTGAGCGAAGAAGTGAGCACGGCTGGCCCACGCGACGGGCTCGCTGCCGATCAGGCGAACAAAAGCCTCATTGATCAGCGCGGAGGGCTGCAGCAGATGATCCTCTTTCCCGCGCCCCAGGTTGCGCCCCGCCAGGCGGCGCAGCTCGGCGTACACGACGGGTGTCAGCCGCTCCAGCGCGGAGCGGTCGCCGCCGCTCCAATCATTCAGGATGCGGGTTATTTGGACAGCGGAAAGCTGCGCTGACCCCATATCGATAATGCTGATTATCGTAAGTATAGCCCGCTCGTCTCGCCGCGCCTCGCGTACTATCCGCACTATTTTTTCGATTTCGTGATCGACCGAACCGCGATTTCTCGATTGCATGTATAGAGGCAAAAACTCAAATGATCCCTGAATCCCGGGTGTCCGCCGTAATCGTCCGTTCTCTTGCGTTGTTAGCCACGTTGTCAGCCGCGCTCGCGCCCGCATCTGCGTGGGCCACCTGCGCGCCCCAGGCTTACCTGGTCACCAGCACTGCCGATGACGGCTCGTCAGGCACCCTCCGCTGGGCAGTCGGGCAGGCCAATGCGTGTCCGGGCTCGGAGATCGACTTCAGTCTCTCCTCCCAGGCGACCATCACGCTTTCGACGGCTAACTCGGATCCCGAAATCGTGATCAGCGCCAGCATGACCATTAACGGTCCGGGCGCAAGCAATCTCACCATCAGCGGCGGCGGCAGCACGCGCATCTTCTTCATCAACCCGGGTTCCGGCGTGACGGTGAATATCGATAACCTGACGCTAGCGAACGGCTATGGATTGGGCGGAAACGGCGGCGGCGGCGCAGCCGGGATGGGCGGGGCCGTCTTTCAGGAAAGCGGAACACTGAACATCACCAACGCCGTACTGAACGCCAATACTGCGCGGGGCGGCGGCACCAGCGACGGCGCTAGCTCTGGGGCCAATAGCGGCGGCGGCGGTTTCGGCGGGAGCTCTACTAGTAACAGCGGCGCGAGCGGCGGAGACCTAGGC
>JBAUUG010000030.1:0-10009 GCA_049582585.1 Bryobacteraceae bacterium
GCGTCATGGCGTTTACTCGCTGGGGTTTCGATCCACCCCGCGAGTCTCTGCGAATCGTTTCGTTGGCTTATGCCGCGTTGAAACAGCTAGGTCAAACGGATCCGGCTCAAAACGTCGCCGTCGTGCGCGAGGATCCACAGAAATTGCGGAATTGGGGATCCCAGGATACGATTTTGATCTCGCGCAGTCGGTTCAGTCCGGCGGACATCGAGCGAATTCAGAGCGCGGCCGCGACGGCGAAGATGCAAGTAGTCTATGCGCCGGGGACAATTCACGAAACACCATTCCGGGATCTCCTCTTAGCGGCCAATGTGAATCGTTTTTATAGTTCTTACAATTTCGATGTGAGACCGGTGACTGACGACCGGCCCTTTTTCTTCTACACCGTCCAGCCGCGCGATCTGTGGAATTTCGTAATGCACGCATCGCATGGAACCGCGGATTATAAGATCAACCGAGCTCTTCCCGTTCTGTTCGGGCTGGTGGCTATCAGCATCGTTGCGACACTCATCATCCTTTCCTTGCCGCCATTGTTACTCCGAGATCGCCTTCCGCGGGGCAAGGGCGCGATTCGCGCTTTGCTTTTCTTCCTATTCATCGGAGCTGGTTACATCTTGATCCAGGTCGCGCTTATTCAAAAATTTGTCCTCTTTCTGGGACACCCAACATACGCGCTTACCGTTATCATTTTTTCGATGTTGCTTTCGAGCGGCATCGGGAGCTTCGCCAGCCAGCGGCTGGTGCGGGGAGATGTCGCGAGGCTCGGCCGCGTTCTTATGCTGATTGTCGCTGCCATTCTCGTGCTGTCGGCGGTCATTACCCCGATTGCCGAAGGCGGCGTAGCGCTTCCCTTCCCGCTGAAGGTTCTTATTTCCGTGACTTTGATCAGCCCGGTTGGATTCGCGATGGGCATGCCTTTCCCGACTGCACTCACGTTATTGGAAAGAGTGATGCCGGCCTCCGTCCGCTGGGCATGGGCCATCAATGCCGCAGCGAGCGTGTTGGGATCGGCCGCGGCCATGTTTCTAGCCATTTATCTAGGGCTGCAGATGACGATCATAGCCGGCGCGCTCTTATATGCAAGCGCGTGGATCAGCGCTGTTCGCTCCCCTTTGGGACAAATGTATCCGCGGGAGCTCGTAGCCGCATCCGGCTAAATTATAGACGTGACCACTCAGCCGGGTAAACAGCACGACCTGCACGGGAGTGCTCCTGATACGCATCACACCGCGCTCCTGTTGATCGACGTAGTGAACGATTTCGAGTTTCCCCGAGGTGACGAGCTATTTCGCCAGGCATTTCCAATTGCAAGTTGCATCGCCGAACTGAAGCGGCGCGCGAAAGAAGCCGGCATTCCTGCGATCTACATCAATGACAACTTCGGGCGTTGGCAGTCGAAGTTCGAACAGATTGTGAAACACTGCCTTGACCCGAATGTGCGTGGCCGTCCCTTCGTGGAACAGGTTGTGCCGGAGGAGGATGATTACTTCGTCCTGAAACCGAAACACTCCGGCTTCTACCAGACGCCCCTCGAGCTTCTTCTGAAACACCTGGGATCGCAGCGTCTTATCGTCACCGGCGTCTCGACGAACAGCTGCATCCTGTTCACGGCGAATGACGCCTACATGCGTGATTTGGACTTGATCATTCCGCAGGATTGCGTTGCCGCTTGCAAACCCGAGGAGCACGATTTCGCGATGGAGCAGATGAAATGCATGTTGAAGGCGGATGTGAGGAGATCAACGGAGATTGACCTCGGTGCACTCACGGCCGAATCGACCAGCGATTGATCAGTTCAGAGTGCGGCGCACTGCAAAAGAAGAGCGTGTGATCCATTATTTCCTTCCTATTGGATCACTCGCAGCGCCTGTTCCAGCGCCTCAACGAAGAAGTATTCGCCCCACATGACCGATTCGTCTACTCCCAAACCCTTGTGGATGTGATAAACGCCGCCTTTCAAGACTCCCTCCCAGCTCGGATCGGCGCTGGCTAAATATTTTGTGCAAAGGCTACGCAGGATCTGAATGGCGGTGGACCAGTAAAAGTGACCCTTCATCGGATCTGGAATCTGGCGGCAGAGGCGCAACATTCCCGCGGCAGCAATCGCGGCGGCTGAGGAATCAACCAGGGATCTATTCTCCGGAGGGGCACTGTAATCCCAGGGAGGTACGCCATCCGCCGGCGTATGCGTGATGTAGTAGTCAGTGCACGCTTCCGCTGTGTGGAGGAATCTCGGATCGCGGCTGTACTCGTAGGAAGTGCAAAAACCGTATAACGCCCAGGCGAGTCCCCGGGACCAGCAGGAATCTCCGCGAAATCCTTGCTGCGTGGACTGCCGGAGGAATTCTCCCGTTTCGGGGTCAAAGATCCCTTCGTGCGCCGTCGATCCGTCTCCGCGAACCATAAATCGGCGAGTGGTCACGCAATGCCGCACTGCAATGTCTCGCAGGTGCTTATCGTTGCACTCCCGCGCCGCGTAGAAGATGATTCCGACGTTCATCATGATGTCGATGGTTATCGAATCTTCAGCCACAAACGAAGGCAAATACTGTCCCGCGTCGTTGTAACGCTGGGCCATTGTTTTGCCGGCCTGCAGGACCACTTCGCGAATCGCATTGTCTCTGGTGGCTTGATACCAGCGGTAGTACGTGGAGAAAAAGACGAAGCCAAGGTCAGACACGTCGCTATCTGTCTTTCGCGATTCCAGCGGTTTGCTGTAATGAATCGCCTGCTCCATCCAAAATCTGGATTCGGTTTTGTCGGGTCCGACGTGCTTATGGAAAAGCCACATCATGCCCGGCAAGAACCCATCGCACCAGTGCGTCCAGGCGGGACCTTCGTGCTTCCACTTACCGCCGGTGGTGTACATCGGATAAAAATCCGGATTGCTTTCGATCAGCCGCTTGATCTGCTTTTGCGCGAAGCCAATCGCGCCTTCGAACAGCTCTCTATCAGATTCGTAGATGAATTGGATCACGTAGATACCCGCGATGACAATTATAAGTAAGCCGTGCTGATTCCTCTGGTAATATCGGGGAGCATGGCCACCAAGGTCACCATCATCAATAACGGGCCGATTCGGATTGAAGGTGAATTTACCATCCAGGATTTGGAAGGGAATTCTTACGGATTGAGCGGCAGGTCTGTCATTTCCCTCTGCCGCTGTGGCCTCTCAGAGAATAAGCCTTTCTGCGACGGCACGCATGGGCGAAACGGATTCATATCCCAATGCAGAGCTCACGAGCTCCCGCCGCCGAAGCCGAAGATCTAAAACAGAAAGCTTTACCCTCCCTCCCAGTCACTTGGTTCTATACTCTTAACCCTCAATATTCGTTCTAATTACGTCGATAGCAACTAGTGAGGCGCGCTACACGTGTGCGAGCCGAGCAACGCTTCAGCAGGGCCTGAAATTTTGCGAACGATATCCGTCACATTGCTGGGGTGGGTGCTTTGCGCGGCTGGGCTTCAAACGCAGGCGCGAGGCGCGCTTGACCCCGCAAAAGCGATTACGCAATACACGCAAGACGTCTGGAATACGGATGCAGGACTGCCCCAGAACTCAATCCTTGCTATCGCTCAGACCCGTAATGGATATCTCTGGCTTGGCACCGAAGATGGGTTGGCTCGCTTCGATGGCGTCCGGTTCACGGTCTTTGATAAGGAGAACACGCCGGAACTCCAAAGCAATGACATCCGGGCTCTGTTGGTCGATGGCGACGGGAGTCTCTGGATTGGAACGAACGGCGGCGGGTTGACGCGCCTACGGCATGGAAAATTCACTACTTTCACCACGCCAAACGGACTTTCAAACGATGCGATTCACTCGCTTTACGAAGACGCGAAGGGCGCGCTTTGGATCGGAACCGATGGCGGGGGCCTCAATCGGATGCAAGGCGGCCAATTCACCGAATACGGGGTGAAGAACGGCTTGCCGGATAACGCGGTCTTTTCGATTTCCGGAGCCACGGATGGAAGCCTGTGGGTGGGCACGCATGCCGGTCTGGCGCACATGCGCGACGACAGCTTCACGGTATATACGAGCAGGGATGGCTTACCAAACGACGATGTCAGGTGCACCTACTTAGACCGAAGGGGGAATCTCTGGATCGGAACAAACGGGGGCGGATTGAGCCGCTTCACGGATGGCAAGTTCGTAAACTATACCGTTCGCGATGGCCTCTCGAGCAATACCATTTGGTCCATCTCAGAAGACAGCGCCGGGACTCTATGGATCGGCACCGGCGAGGCAGGACTCGATCGGTATCAGGGCGGAAAGTTCGCTGCATATACCAGCAAACAAGGCCTGCCCGCGGATCAAATCTGGAGTACCTTTGAAGACCGGGAAGGAAGCCTCTGGATCGGCACTAAAGGCGGCGGACTGGTGCGATTGAATGACGGTGTATTCACAACCATCACATCCCGGGAGGGGTTATCGAGCGACATCGTCTTGCCGGTCTACGAGGACCGGGAAGGCGCAATCTGGATGGGAACGCATGGAGCGGGGCTGAATCGTCTCAAGAACGGGAAAATTACTACTTATACGACTAAGGACGGGCTGCCGGACAACATCGTGTGGTCCATCACCGAGGATGGCCGCGGCAATCTGTGGGCCGGCACCAGTAAGGGGTTGGGCCGTTTTGAACATGAGAGATTCAGTGTGTTTGATACGCGCAGAGGATTGCCGAACAACGTCGTGCTCTCAACCTACAGGGATCACGCCGGAAACCTTTGGATTGGCACTCGCGGGGGCTTGAGCCGATTCGACGGAGCCACGTTCACGACCTACGCAACGAAGGACGGCCTTTCGAACGACTATGTGCTTTCCATCTATCAAGACCAGCAGGACACCATGTGGATTGGGACCGGCGGAGGCGGGCTGAACAGCCTCAAGAATGGAAAATTGTTCTCCTACACAACTGAAAATGGGCTTTCAAACAATGTTGTGTGGTCAATCAACGGGGACCCTGATGGGACCCTCTGGCTGGGTACGGACGGAGGAGGATTAGACCGTTTCAAGAAGGGCAAATTCACGGCGTACACGACTGCAAACGGGCTGTTCGACGACGCGATCTTTCAAATTCTCTCCGATAGCCGCGGCTATCTGTGGATGAGCTCTAACAAGGGCGTGTTCCGAGTGTCGAGACGGGACTTGGACGCGTTTGCAGCAGGCCGAATTCACTCTGTCCAATCAGTAGCGTACGGCTTGGCTGACGGGATGAAAAGCAAGGAGTGCAACGGAGGGTTCCAGGCAGCCGGATGGAAGACTAAGGATGGCCGGCTTTGCTTCCCGACGATGAAGGGCCTGAGTATCGTAGATCCGGCGCGTCCCAAGATCGATGCGCTTCCTCCTCCGGTCATCATTGAGCGAGTGGCGGTTGACGGGGCCGCTTTTCAGCCTGACAAACCCATTCGACTTCCGCCCGGAAAGGGGGAACTGGAATTTGAATTTACAGCGCCCAGTCTGGTTTCCTCCAGCAAGATTCACTTCAAGTACATGTTGGAGGGCTTCGATAAAGAGTGGGTAGACGCGGCCAGCCGCCGGGTGGCGTACTATACCAACATTCCACCGGGCGAATATCGATTCAAAGTTATCGCTTGCAATAAGGACAAGGTCTGGAATACAAAAGGCGCCTCCGCTTCCGTAACTCTGCTTCCGCATTTTTATCAGACCCATGGGTTCGTGGCTTTCTGCTCGATGATCGCCGTCGCCCTTGTCCTCGGAGCGTACCGGCTTCGGCTGAGACAGCTAAGGACGAATGAAACGAATCTGGTCCTTTTGGTTGATGAGCGCACACGGGCGCTCGCTCATCACACGCGAGCTCTGCAAGAAAGTGAAAAGCGGTTTCGGCAACTTGCCGAGAATATACACGAAGTGTTCTGGATGATTGATCCTAAGAACGGAAAGTTCCTCTACGTCAGTCCGGCATTTCAGGAGATCTGGGACGAGAATCCGGCGGCCGTCCTTCGTCATTCGGGCGCCTGGCTGGAGGCGGTTCATCCTGACGACCGCGATGCGGTACGCGCGGCCAAGGAATCGCAGCACAATGGGAAAAATGCCGAGAGTGAATACCGAATCGTGCGTTCGGACGATTCCACGCGCTGGGTATGGGACCGGTCATTTCCGGTTTTCGATGGCGCCGGGCAGCTGGATCGGATTGTCGGAATTGTCGAAGACATAACTGAACGGAAAAAAGCCGAGGAGATTCTACGGCATTCGCGTGACGAGCTCGAGTTGCGCGTTCTCGAATTGAAAGCTGAAAACGTGGAAAGGCGGCGGGCGGAGCAGCAATTGAAAGCCGCCAAAGAGATTGCTGAAGCGGCAAATCACTCCAAGAGTGAATTTCTAGCCAACATGAGTCACGAAATCCGTACTCCGCTGAACGGCATTATCGGAATGATGCAGTTGGCTCTCGATACCGAGCTCTCACAGGAGCAGCGCCAGTGTCTCGAGCTTGTGGAAGCATCGGCTGATTCGCTCTTGAGCATTATCAACGATGTTCTCGATTTCTCCAAGATTGAAGCAAGAAAGCTCCATCTGGAGTCGATTGAATTCGACCTCAGAAAGTGCCTTGACCGGACGCTGAAATCGTTGGCTGTGCGAGCGCGGCAAAAAGGATTGGAGCTGATTTGTCAATTTCAGCCCGGAGTTCCGGTATCCGTGATGGGGGATCCGGTCCGGCTGACCCAAGTGGTTGTAAACCTGATTGGCAATGCGATCAAATTTACAGAAGCGGGGGAGATTGTCCTCGCGATTCGCGAGCAGGCCCGGCAAGAAGAGAAGATCTGCCTGGAGTTCACGGTAACCGATACCGGGATCGGCATTCCGCAAGACAAGCAGCGAGCCATCTTTGAAGCTTTTACCCAAGCCGACGGTTCTTCGACGCGCAAGTACGGCGGCACCGGCTTGGGATTGTCGATTTCCTCTCAACTGGTGGCAATGATGAATGGCGAGATTTGGGTGAAGAGCGAAGCCGGAAAAGGGAGCACGTTCGGCTTCACTGCTTGGTTCGCTTCCCCAAACATTTCCGAGACGCATCGCGATCTTTTCGAGATGAATGGATCGCGCGTGTTAGTCGTGGACGACAGTCTCACGAGCCGCCGAATGCTTTCAGGTTTGCTGGAAAATTGGGGTGCTGAAGTGGTGGCCGCTCCCGATGCGAAGAGCGCTCTAGAAGCATTCGAGGGTAGCCGTGATGCTGGACGGCCCTTTTCATTCCTTCTGATAGACGCCGAGATGCCTGAACGGGGCGGGTTTGCTTTGGCGCGGCGGATACGGGAAGATCCACGAGCAGCCGGCAAGATCATCATGATGCTGTGCTCGGCTGGCGATCTTGCGGACGCCGCGCGATGCCGGCAGCTAGGCATTCAGGAGCGCATCGTCAAGCCTGTCGAGCAGGGCGAACTTCAAGGTGCAATCGCGCGCTTATCTGGCGACGTGAATGAAGAGCCCCGCGCCAAGGATCGGCAATCGAAAGCGGCGCCACAGAGCACGGGATCAAATCCGATCCGAGTGTTGCTCGTCGAAGACAATGCAGTGAATCGGAAGCTTGCGGTGCGTTTGCTCGAGAAACAGGGGAACACAGTGACGACGGCCAATAACGGACGCGAAGCGTTGGAGGCCTTGGAGAAGTTCGGGTGGGAAGTGGACCTGATCCTGATGGACGTTCAAATGCCGGAAATGGATGGCTATCAGGCGACCGCTGCCATTCGGGAGCGGGAAAAGCGCACGGGTACACATCTACCAATCATCGCGATGACTGCACATGCGCTGGACCGCGACCGGGAGCGGTGCCTTGCCGCCGGAATGGACGGGTATGTGTCAAAGCCGATCCACATGGAGAAGCTTTTTCAACTCATTGAAGGACTTGTGGCTAACCCGGTAAGCACCTAGAAATTTGAAGCGGAGCCCGAGGGCGGCTTGGTTTTCGAAAGGTATCTGCTCTGAATTCTGATGAGATCCACAAGCGCAGTCAAGAAATCGAGAGGCCGCACTTTGGAGCCTTCTACATCTACCCAGGTTTCGAGAGGATACTCGTAAATCATGCGCTCGAGCCGCCGAGTTTCATTTCCGGACGCATTCAGGTAGCGTGCGATTATCTCGACGTCAAATACCCATTTAGAAAGAAATGGTTCAGCGAAGATCCGTCCGGTTTGGTCTCTTACACGGAACAGCTTGGCTCCGCACTGCGTATCGTAGATGGGCAAGTGGAGCATAATCGAAACTACGGTTGCGAAAATCCGTCCCAGGTAATGCCGTGCTGCTCTTCGTTCCACATGCCGACCCAATAGCTTGACGCGTGAACCAAAGACCATTTCAATCTGCGGCTGCTCGTCCAGAACCTTTACGAAGTTATCGACGCATTCGAGCGGGGTCGCAAGATCCGCATCCCAGTAGCCGATGATCTCCTGGTGGAAGTTTTCTAAAGCGTAATTGATCCCGATCCGAACGGCGGCCGCTTTGCCTCCATTCCGGTCACAGCGCACGACCGTAGCATGGTCCTCGTATCCGGAGCAAACGCGCGCGAGGAGATCGAGCGTATTGTCAGCGCTGCCGTCGTCAACGAAAACGAGCCGCGTGGCCGTGCTGTTTGCTAGGAATCGGCGGAACAGATCCTCGTTCAGTCGAGATGCTTCGTTAAAGCACGGGACAATCAAGGAGAGCCGCCAGGAAACCCGGCTCATTGACTCAGCGGCAAAGTGATGGTTTTTCCGGATTGCGCAGAACGGCGCGCAGAATCCAGGATCTCGCTTACCAAAACATTAGTTTTTAAGGAAGACAGATCGTTGCTGTCATCCACTTTCCCATTGATGACCGCAGCGAAGTAATGCAGGGGATCGTCATAGGGCGGTTGTAAGCCTGCAGCGGGTATGGTTTGTGCTTGCTTATCCTTAGCCTGGCGAACGTCAATGTTCTCGCGCTGAATTGTTCTCACGTAACCGGTTCTCCCGTAGACTTCCATATCTTTCCTGTCAAACGGCCAGTTCCACGAAGCTTGAATCAGCGCTGTAGCCTTTGTGTAAGTGAGAATGATAGTCGCGTCATCATCCACCTTCGGATAGATATCCGGCTGAATTTGCCGGGTTACCGCCGTTACGCTCAGCGGCGCCTCACCCTTCATGAACCAAGTCATTAGATCCGCGCCATAGCAGCCGAAATCATAGAGCGCACCGGCCCCATTCAGTTTCGGATCGGTGAGCCACGCGAAGAACTCGGGTGGAACGTGAATCTCTTTCGGCCCGCGGTGCCCGTCATGAATAACCATCTTCCACAAATTGCCGAGCGCGTTCCCGTTTACCAGATCGTAAGCGGCCTTATTGCTGGGATACCAGGTTGTTTCGTAATCAACCAGCACGTGGATATTGCCCCGCCGCGCAGCGTCCAAAATCGCGAGCGCGTCTTTGTAACTGACGGCCAGAGGTTTCTCCACCATTACGTGCACGCCGCGCTTGGCGCATTGTTCAATGACTCTGGTGTGGTCGAATGTGTTAGTGCATACGAGGACGGCTTGAGGACGCGCGCGAGAGATCAGCTGATCGATGTCGGCGAAGTACAAGCTCGGAGCCAGCTTGAACTGTCGAGCGTAACCGTCGAAAAGCCGGCGCTCAGGCTCGGCGATTCCGACAAGCTGTACATCTGACCGATGTAGAATTCCTCCCGCAGGCGCGAGGGCTCCGCCATTTAGAAAGCCGGAGACATGGCCGTGCGCGAGTCCGATGATTCCAATGCGCAGAGGAGAAGGCGCTTGCCCGTTCAGCCACGCGCTGACCGTAAAAAGAATTAAACCCGAGATTCGGAGAAGCCGCATCTAGCCTAGATTTTCAGCAGCGCTCGCAAGCGCTTAGTCTGGATCCGGCTTACCGGTATCTCCGTCTGCTTCTTGTCATCCATCTTGAGCTGGAAGCTGGATTTGAACCAAGGAATCACTTCGCGTATTCTGTTGATATTCACCAGGAACGAGCGGTGAACGCGCCAAAAGAGATTCGGGTCGAGGTTGGATTGAAGCTCTTC
>JBAUUG010000031.1:0-4301 GCA_049582585.1 Bryobacteraceae bacterium
GTTCCACGCCGCACAGCTCAGGGAATTCTGAAAGAATCGTTCGTCCACCCAACGTAGCCAGCAGGTCAGAGGTATGCCCGATCGCAGGATTAGCAGAAATCCCGGAGAAACCGTCCGATCCGCCGCATTTCAGTCCCACACAAAGCTTCGACAATGGCGCGCCGGAACGTCGGGCTTTGTTAGCTTCCACAAGGCCGCGGAATGTCTGCTGGATTGCCTCCCGCATCATCTCGGACTCGGAGCCGCTCTTCTGCTGCTCAAAAATAAACAGAGGCTTGCTGAATTGAGGATTGCGCTTTGCGACTTCAGCTCGCAGGATTTCAATCTGCGCATGCTGGCATCCGAGGCTCAGAACGGTAGCCCCAGCCACGTTCGGATGATGGATATACCCCGCAAGCAGTCCGCAAAGGTTATTGGAATCCTCGCGAGTACCGCCGCATCCGCCTTCATGAAGAAGAAAGCGTATCCCATCGACATTCTCGAACAAGCGTTTCGAAGCTCCACCCCACGAACTCTCACGAGCAACCGATGGTTGAGACTCGCCAAGTTTCCCTTCGCGATAAAGCTTGGCTAGCTCCGCCACTTGCTGCCGATATATCTGCGGCGTCGCAAATCCGAGTTCTTCTTCAAACGCCTGCTTCAGAACCTGGATATTCTTGTTCTCGCAAAAGACCAGCGGCACTACCAGCCAATAATTCCTCGTTCCAACCTGACCGTCGGACCTCACATATCCTTGAAAAGTCCGCTTCGCCCACCGCGATACGTCAGGTTGGGGCCAGCGAAATTCTTTCTTTTGATCGTGGAATGCCGCTGCCTGATGACGGATGTTCGTTGTAGTCAGCAGCTCTCCGCGCTGAATCGGCTTCACGGCGTTGCCGACAACAACTCCGTACATCACGATCTGATCGCCTGGGGCGAGATCTACGGTGGCGAACTTATGTTTCGCCGGAATGTCCGAAATGAGTGAATGTATTTTCCCCGAATACTCCACCGACTCTCCCCGGCTCAACTTTGTGAGCGCGACGAGAACGTTGTCACGCGAATCGATCTGCAGAACACGCGAGTTCACAGCTGCTCCAATTTTCAAATGTTTACGTTCGTCGTGGATTGTAAATGAGGGTCCGTGCGGACTGCTATCTCGGCAGCTTCCAGACTCGGCGAGCATTTCCTCCGAGCACGTTCTCCCTTGTCTCGGATGAAAATCGAAGCAGGTAGTTTTTCACGAGACCCATGACCGTCTCGTACGATGCCGCCACAAGGCACACAGGCCAGTCCGAACCGATCATCAACCGTTCGGGCCCAAATGCATCGAAAGCCACATCCAGGTATGGCACGATCTGCTCCGGCTTCCAACTCTGCCAGTCCGCCTCGGTAACCAATCCCGAGAGCTTACCGTACACAGTCGGAAATCTCGCCAGACCGCGAACCCCAGTTGCCCACGGCTCAATTCCTCTTGCCTTGATGTTTGGCTTGGCCAGATGATCCAACACGAATCGCTGATTAGGAAATCGCTCGACAAACTGTGCCGCCACGGAAAGATGCTGGGGGTAGATCAGGATGTCATAAGTCAGATCGAACTTTTCAAGCAGCGCTATGCCGCGTAAGAAATCGTCGCCCAACAAGAATTGATTGTCCGGCTCCGACTGCACGATGTGTCGGACTCCAACCAGCTTGGAATTTCTGGCAAACGCTGCCAACTGCGAACGAGCTTCAGGTGAGCGCAGGTCCACCCAACCAACAACGCCCATGATCGACGGGTCCCCATCCGCCAGCTCGAGTAACCAACGCGTCTCCTCCAGGCTCTGGCGAGCCTGCACGGCAATCGATCCTTGGAACCCATCCTTATGACGCTCCGGGCTCAGATCACCCGGCAAAAAGTCGCGCCGAAGTTGCATCATCGACTCGTCGATCCACTCATACTCTTCGGCTTTGTAGATCCAGAAGTGCTGGTGAGCGTCGATGTGCATGAGGTTGGGCGCGAGAGCTAGAGATACATATCGCTCAGAGACTTTCCCAAAACTTGGGAACATTTACGTACGAACGATCGAGTACCGCGACCGACGGACATCCCAGCAGCCGCAGCGTTCGCTCTAAATCGACGCGAAGAATTTCCAGCGCCCGCGCGACGCCTGCCTCGCCCGCTGCCGCTAGCCCGTAAGCATAAGCTCGGCCGATTAGTACAGCCTTCGCTCCCATGCTTAGTGCCTTCACAATATCTGTGCCGCGCCGAATGCCTCCATCCATGAGGACTTCGACCTGCCCATTCACAGCTTCTACAATTTCCGGCAATGCGCGCAGAGATGCCGGAACACAGTCCAGCTGTCGGCCTCCGTGATTGGAAACAGAGATCGCAGCGGCTCCGTTGTCGATAGCCCGCCGCGCGTCATCTCCGGTGAGCACGCCTTTCACAATGATGGGACCCCGCCACACTTCTCGAATCCAATCGAAATCTGCCCAAGTCACGGCGGACTCCGCCAATGCCGCCGCCACATCGAGCAACGGCATCGGCCCTTTCCCCGGCACGACGACATTCGGTAGCGAAGGAAGTCCACCATCGAGCAAGAAGTTCATCAGCCATCTGGGTCTCGAGAGTATCTGCGGAAGATACGGCATCTTTTCGAACAGCCCACCGCTGACTAACTCCTTCATGCCGTTGCGGTAGTCGCGCTCGCGAATCCCTGACACCGCCGTATCAATCGTAACCACCAGCGCGGAGAAACCCGCCACTCGCGCTCGCTCGATGGAACCTTCCGCGGCAGCCCGGCCTCCCATCAGGTAAAGCTGATAAAAGACGGGACCTTTCGAACTCGCTTTCACATCTTCTAACTTGTGCGCGGAAATTGTCGAAAGGATATACGCCGTTCCCGCATTCCCCGCTGCACGCGCAGCGGCCTTTTCCCCTTCTGGATGCATCAGGCGGCTGTACCCGACCGGAGCCAGCAGAAACGGAACCGAAAGATCCATGCCGAGAACCCGAGTGCTTAGATCGCAGCCGGGCTCTGCCACGGCGTGGCGCGGACGAAACGTTACGTCTTCAAAGACTCGGCAGTTCTCGCGAAGTGTGATTTCTCCTTCGGCTCCGCCATCCAGATAGTCGAAGACAGATTTGGGAACTCTCCGTTTTGCAATCGAGCGCAGATCCTGAATACACACGACTCGCGGAGACTCCACTGCGCGATCCCGCGTTGTCGGCGTGTCGGACATGAACGAACCTGTGGATTCGGATAGATAGTAACACCGCCGTAATCGCGCGGGAGAAGAGCAAGCCACTTCGTTTCACCCACATTACCCCATTGTTATTACTTCACGCCGAATGAAATTCACCGGTTGTCGCGCCGAAGTCATTGGATTAAAGTAGGCCATTAAATCGTATGAATAGCCTCAGCTGATCGAGTAATTCTCTGGAGGTGCATATGAAAGCGCCCTTGTCTCCGCCCTCTTCCGTCACTGTGCCCACGCGGCGCGAGTTCCTGGCAAAAAGTGCCAGTGCGGTCGCTGGTTTCACCATTCTTCCGCGTCACGTATTAGGCGGCGTCGGATTCATTCCACCCAGCGACAAAGTAAATATCGGTTTCATTGGAGTGGGCGCGCAAGGCCTACGTGTCATGCTGCACTTCCTGCACGAGCCTGACGTGCAGGGCGTGGCAGTTTGCGATGTAAACAAAGGAAGCGCGGGCTATCCCCAATGGCAAACACATGAGTTCTGCAACTCTGTGCGCAAACTGCTCGGAGTCGATAGCGGCTGGGACTGGCTGAGCCCTGATGATCCCATCCAATTGACACATTCGCTGAAGGTCACTAGCGGTGTTGCCGGACGAGAGCCGTGTCAAAAGATTGTAAACGGCTATTACGCCTCTCAGCAGCGCTCGGGCAACTATCATGGCTGTGCGGCCTACGCCGACTTTCGTGAGCTTCTCGAAAAGCAGTCGGACCTCGACGCCGTCGTCGTTTGCACTACCGACAATCTGCATGCTGCCGTTTCCGCAGCCGCGATGAAGAAACGTAAGAATGTTTTCTGTCAGAAGCCTCTGACGCACACCATCTACGAAGCGCGCAGAATTGCCGAGATCACCCGCGAAACCGGTGTTGCCACGCAGATCGCAGTTGCTAACCAAGCCTCCGAAGACACTCGGTTGCTCTGCGAGTGGATCTGGAGCGGCGCAATTGGTCCCGTTCGCGAGGTCATCAATTGGTCCAGCCGTCCCTTCTGGCCGCAAGGAATTGAGCGCCCGACGGAAACTCAGCTCGTCCCGGAAGGTCTCGACTGGGATATGTGGCTCGGCCCCGCTCCGCAGCGGCCC
>JBAUUG010000032.1:0-4956 GCA_049582585.1 Bryobacteraceae bacterium
GTGCTGGTGGGAGATTCTTGCCAGTTCGGAGGGCAAGTCGGCACGGTGGAGGACATCGGATTGCGATCCACGCGAATCAGGACGCCCGACCGAACGGTGGTGACTATTCCGAACGCGCAATTTTCCACGATGACCCTCGAAAACTATTCGAGGCGAGACCGGATGTGGTTTCATCCGACGCTGCATCTGCGAAGGAGTACGAAGCCGGAACAGATACGCGAAATGATGGACGCAGTCACGAAGCTTTTGCAGGCGCATCCGATGGTGGATGCGTCCGGAGTCCCTCTGCGGTTTACGAAAATCACCGATCAATCTTTCGATCTCGAGATCTTTTCGTACGTGCAAACGGCGGACTACAACGAATACCTGAAAGTGCAATCGGAACTGCTGCTGAAGATAATAGATGCGGCGGCGGAGCGGAATGTAGGCTTTGCGGTGCCGTTTCAGGAATCGATTACGGCGGGACAATGACATCTTATCGGAACAGGCGGGCGGTTCAGATCGAGAACGACTTGGTACGGGTGACCGTAACCGTGGAAGGCGGGCACGTGGCTGAGATTTTGCATAAGCCGACGGGGGTGAATCCGCTTTGGACGCCTGCGTGGCCGTCGATCGAGCCCTCGAGCTACGAACCGGCGAGACACCCGGAATACGGCTCGGGGAGTGAAGCGCAGCTGCTCGCGGGAATACTGGGCCACAACATTTGTCTCGATACTTTTGGCGCACCAAGCTTGGAAGAAGCTGCAGCAGGCATGCCGGTGCATGGCGAAGCGCCGGTCGCGACATACAACGTATCCGCCAGCTCGAATGAAATATGCATGAGCGCGACGCTCAGCGAAGCGGAACTAAGATTTGAGCGGCGGATACGCCTTGATCCGGATGGCGTGTCGATCAGGTTCTCGGAAGCGGTCGAGAACCTCTCGAAGAGCGACCGGCCCATCGCGTGGACTCAGCATGTGACGGTGGGACCGCCTTTTCTCGAACGGGGCAGCACGCAATTCCGCGCTTCGGCGACGCGATCGAAAGTGATTGATTCCGACTTCAATGAGGGAAGAGGGATGCAGAAGAGCGGGGAAGAGTTCGACTGGCCGTTTTGCCCCGCCAAGGATGGATCGATCATCGATTTGCGGGTGTTCACGGCCGAAGAATCATCCGGGGGATTTACCGCTCATCTGATGAATCCCGAGAATGAGCAGGCCTGGTTTCTGGCTTGGTCGCCGGCGACGAAAGTATTGTTCGGCTATGTGTGGGAACGAGCGGACTTTCCGTGGCTTGCGCGATGGGAGGAGAACCATCTGCGCACCGAGCCGCCATGGAATGGACAAGGATTGACTTGCGGCATGGAATTCGGTGTTTCTCCTTTCGTTGAATCGAGGCGGCGGATGGTTTCGCGGGGCAGCTTGTTCGGGATTCCGACTTACCGATGGGCGCCCGCGCGTACGCGTCTCGAAGTGAACTACCGCGCGTTCGTGACGACCGCGGAATCGATTCCGGAGGCGCCTCTCCCTGCCGGTCTGGGTTCTGTTTCTGCCTGAGATTCAGCGGCGCCGCACGAGCGGCGGACAATCAGCCGACAATCGAGGAGTATGTCCCGAGCGGGCATGTTTGGGTGTTCGATTCGCTCGATCATAGTCCAGACAGCGGCAGTGCCGATATCGTGGCAGGGCTGCCGTAGGGTGGTCAAAGGCACGTGCAGAAGGGTGGCATATTTCGTGTCGTCAATGCCGATGATTTTTACAGCAGACGGAATCTCGATTCCGAGCTCATTCAGCCGAAGCATAAGCTGTCCGGCCGTGCGATCATTGGCGCAAACGAAGCCATCCGGCTTGTAGCGCTGCATGATCTTGGCTATCCAATCCTGAGACTCCGGGTCTCCAATTTCTACAATTGGCCGCACGCCGGCTTTGTGCATGGCGTCGCGATAGCCGATACTCCGCAGATCGACGGTCGGTGCCGAGCTAGACCAAGCCAGAAACACTATTTGCTTACATCCCTGTTTCATCAAGTGCGCGGTGACAAGGTATCCCGCTCGCCGATTATCAATACCTACCAAGTCGCATTGACTTCTTTGCGGATAGACATAAATGTCGCGATCGAGAAGAACCACGGGAATGCCCGCGCGCTCGAATTCCTCGAGAATGCGCTGGTTCACCTCGCCCCTGCCAGGGACATATTCAAGCGGCGCAAAGAACACGCCGGAGACATCGTTTGAGACGTAGTATTGGCAGAGCTGCAATGCCTGCTGCTCCTCAGACTCGACATCGCGCGAGGCGGCTCCCCAAATGAGCTCGTCGTGAGTTGTCCGGCTGGCCCTCGCCATACCCTGGCATATCGGCTCAAAGATTTCGGTTTGACCGAGCTCCGGTATAAGGAGACCGAAGGTGCGTCCGCGCTGGTTTGGAACCTGAGTGACGTAGCTGCCCGATCCGGCCCTGCGCTCGATCAAACCAGCCGTCTCCAGCTCCTTCAAGGCGCGCCCAACAGTCAAACGCGAAGCTCCGAAAGTGCGGCTGAGCTGCGCTTCACTGGGAATCCTTTGGCCAGTTTTGTACTTGCCACTGGCGATCGCCTCCTGGAGGCGCAGAAAGATTGCCTTGTACTTGTTCGGACGACTGGGCGGTTCCTGCTGATTCGCGGTTTTCATATTCTGACTACCTGATTAGACAGCTTGTCGCAGAACGTCCTGAAAAGCAATACCCCGGCAAGAAATTCGCTTAACAATTTAAAGCCAGCAAAAAAATGCTGACTACACTGCTTCGGGGTCTTCTTACGCTGCAAGTGCTTCAAATCCCTCAAATGCCCGGCACTTATTGAATCGTGGTATACATACCAGCTTAGTCATAAAGGCAATACATGTATTGACAGGTCTTCTGGGTTGCGTTAAAACTGCTCCAGTGAGTTCTTATGCAGTCTGAACGAAACAGCCACTTCGAGGCCAAGCAGATTCTTTCCGCATTCGGCCTCAGCACGTCAACAATCGAGCGCCAGCGGAACCAAATTGTGTACGCGCAGGGCGATTCGGCGGATGCCATTTTCTATCTTCAGAGCGGCCACGTCAAGCTGACGGTCCTCTCCGAAGAGGGGAAGGAAGCAGTAGTTGCAATTCTGGGAACGGGAGACTTTTTCGGGGAAACCTGCCTGGGCGGTCAGGCGCGGAGAAATTCCAGCGCAACTGCGGTTACGAATTGCGCGATCACGAAGATCGCCAAAGACGAAATGTTACGGGCTTTGGAAGCGCAACGGGGGTTCTCTGAGTTTTTTCTAAGCTACGTTCTGTCTCGCAACATTCATCTCGAGGCGGATCTGGTCGACCAGCTATGCAATTCGTGCGAGAAGCGGCTGGCTCGGATTCTTTTGCTGCTGACCGATAGCGGGCAAAGCGTGGAATCGGCAAGGATTCTACCGAAAATCAACCAGGAAACGCTGGCTGCAATGGTCGGCACCACTCAACCCAGAATCAGCTTCCTTCTCAACAAGTTCAAGGAAAAAGGGTTTATTGAGTACGGGCACGGCCTCGAAGTGAACAGCTCGCTCGCGGAGCACGTTTTGCGCGACAAAGGTTGCGGCGAAATGAATAACTCCCGGAATTAAGAGAATTTTGGCGTCGCGTTTATCCAATTTTGAATAAAATTTCAAACGGCCGCTGATTATCATCGAGAGCAGTTCATTCGCCGCGATCAGAGAACAGAGTTCTTGCGTGAGGGAAATATGACCAAGTCGTTGATCAGATTCTATATTGGCTTGCTGTTGCTGGCGCTGGGGCTTATGGCGCCGAGCCGGCCGGTTTACGGGCAGTTTAACAGCTCGATTGAGGGAACGGTAACAGATTCTTCCGGAGCTCCTATTCCCAACGCGCAGATCACCCTAAAGCGAGTGGAAACGGGCGTCGAGCAAAAGAGCCAGACCAGCGGGAGCGGGTCTTACACATTTCCGTCGCTGCCTCCGGGTCACTACACGGTCTCGGCAAGCGCGCCCGGGTTCGAGACAGTTGTGCAGGAGAATGTGACTCTCGAGCCGAGCCGGGTGCAAAGCGTTCCGTTACAACTGACTGTCGGCAAGGTAGAGACGAGCGTGGACGTTACTTCGGAACCTCCACCGGTGCAAACCGATGAGGCAAACATTACGTCGGTGGTCAGCCAAGAGGAAATAAACGAGCTGCCTCTTCCCAATAGAAACGTTCTGAACGTGGTGGCTCTAACGCCTGGCGTGACCGGCACCGGAGAAATGGGATCAGTTCCTCAGGGGGTGATGGTGGCGAACCAATTTGCGGCCATCAATGCT
Organism: Bryobacteraceae bacterium; assembly: GCA_049582585.1. Classification (GTDB taxonomy): domain Bacteria; phylum Acidobacteriota; class Terriglobia; order Bryobacterales; family Bryobacteraceae; genus Bog-105. Next base: position 4,282 of record JBAUUG010000032.1, read on the forward strand.
AATGGCCTGCCGAATTCGGGAAATATGTACTACATCGACGGAACAACTGTGGTGGATTCACCTTCGGGTGGAGACGCGAGAGTGGTTCCCAATCCGGACTCGGTCGCGGAAGTGGTTGTCTCAGCAAACCAGTTCGCTGCCCAATACGGCAGGGGCGGCGGTGTCACGGTGCAGATGCTCACCCGGGCGGGGGCCAACGACCTTCACGGGTCATTATTTGAATACCTGCAAAACAGCGCGGTGGATGCGCGGAACATCTTTGAGAACACGGTGAATCCGCTGACTGGGCACGTGCTTCCAGAGTCTCGAACCAATGAATTCGGCGGTTCATTCGGCGGTCCGATCTGGAAAGACCACACCTTCTTCTTCGCCAGCTGGGATCAGACGATATCGACGACGGGCAATGCGTACCTGCTCACGGTGGAGACTCCACAGTTTGTAAACTTCATGCAAAGCAATTACCCGAACAATATCTCCACACAGCTACTAACAAAATACCCAGCGGCTGTCTCGCCGCTGACGAACATACAAACGGTCGCGAGCCTGTCTCCGGGTTGTGTTGGAACAGGACCGCTAGGCATGCCATGCAACATGCCGTTGCTGGGAACGGGGGTGCATTCCTACTCGTCTCCGAACAACGGATACCAGGGAACAATCCGGCTTGATCAGAATTTT
>JBAUUG010000033.1:0-9399 GCA_049582585.1 Bryobacteraceae bacterium
GGCCGCAGTTCTATTTCCGGACCACGGACGTGACGGGAATCGCGAAGCTGCCGGAAGGCATGGAGATGGTGATGCCGGGCGATAACGTGTCGATTGAAGTGGATCTGATTACGCCGATCGCCATGGATAAAGGGCTGCGGTTTGCGATCCGCGAGGGCGGCCGCACGGTGGGAGCGGGGACGGTTACGGAGATTCTGGAGTAATGAAAGAACGCATCCGCATCCGTTTGAAGGCCTACGATCATCGCATCCTGGACCAATCGACCGGCGATATCGTCGACACCGCGAAGCGAACCGGCGCGACTGTTGCCGGGCCGATTCCGCTGCCGACCTTGAAGAACCGCTACACGGTTTTGAGATCGCCCCACGTGGACAAGAAATCGCGCGAGCAGTTTGAGATTCGTACGCACAAGCGGCTGCTGGATATTCTCGAGCCCACGCAGGACACGGTGGATGCGCTGATGAAGCTCGATCTTCCGGCCGGCGTGGATGTAGAAATCAAGGCTTTCGGCAGGAAATAGAACCATGAGTCCAGGAATTCTCGGCAAAAAAATAGGTATGACGCAGGTGTTCAATGCGGACGGCCAAGTGGTCCCGGTCACACTGGTGAAGGCAGGACCTTGCGTGGTCACGCAGCGAAAGACTCCGGCTACCGATGGTTACGACGCTATTCAGCTTGGACTAGTGGAATACGCGAAGAAGCCCAACAAACCGATGGCCAAGCACCTCTCGAATGCGGGCGCGGAGGGCGTGAAGTTCCTGCGCGAATTTCACCTTGGGCAAGGAACCGGCGATCTGAAACAAGGCGATCGCGTTCTGGCGGAAGAGTTCAAGCCAAAGGAAGTCGTTGACGTAATCGGCACCAGCAAGGGCCGCGGCTTCGCGGGTCTGGTCAAGCGGCATCATTTCCGCGGCGGTCCGGCGAGTCATGGTTCCATGTTTCATCGCGCCGCAGGTTCCATCGGCGCTTCGAGTTTTCCCTCGCGAGTTTTTCCTGGAATGAAGATGGCGGGTCGAATGGGAGCGGATCAAGTGACGATCCGCAATCTTGAGATCGTGAGCGTCGATGTGGACGATAACGTGATTGCCGTGAAGGGCGCGATCCCTGGACCCAATGGCGGCTACGTTATGGTTCGTAGGGTGAATCGCTAATGCCGAGTGTAGATATCGTGGATCTGAACAACGCGACGGTGGGCTCGATCGAGCTCGCGGACGCGGTGTTTGGCGCGGAAGTGAACGACGCGCTGCTCTATGAAGCGGTGCGCCAGTACACGGCGGCCCGGCGCTCCGGAACGGCGGCGACCAAAACTCGCCATGAAGTTTCCGGCTCGGGCAAGAAGCTCTGGAAGCAGAAGGGAACCGGACGCGCGCGCATGGGTTCCATCCGTTCACCCCTCTGGCGTCATGGGGGAACGGTGCATGGACCGCAGCCGCGCAGTTATGAGTACCGGCTGCCCCGGAAAATGCAGTTAGGCGCTTTGCGCTCGGCGCTTTCGGCAAAGCTTCGCGATGGCGAGCTTCGAGTGGTGAGCGCGTTTAATCTGGCCGACCACAAGACTAAAAACATGCTAGCCGTGCTCGGGAAACTGCAAACGAAAAAAACGGTTCTGCTCGTCGAGAGCGCCGAAAACGCCAACCTGACCCGCGCGTCGCGAAATCTTGCGGGTGTCAAGCTGGTGCCGACCATAGACGTAAACGTTTACGATTTATTGAAGTATCAGGAAGTGCTGCTGAGTGAAACAGCGGCCAGAAAACTTTCGGAGGCCCTATCTTAGATGACCCTGACGGTTTACGATGTGATCCGGCGGCCGCTCATCACCGAGAAAGCCCACTCGAAACGGGAAGGTGAACGCACCCTCTGCTTTGAAGTGCATCCCAGCGCGAACAAAATTCAGATCAAGCAGGCGGTTGAAACTGTGTTCAGAGTGAAAGTGGCCGAAGTGCGAACCAGCCTCAATTCCGGGAAATTGCGGCGTCGCGGCCGTTTTACCGGGTACGCCTCGGATTGGAAAAAGGCGTATGTGCGATTGCAGGCCGGGCAAAAAATACCCGAGTACGCGGAGATCTAAGCATGCCTATAAAAACTCTTAGACCAACCACCCCGACGCGGCGCTTCCAGACTTATCTCACGCGTGAGGACATCACCAAAGAGAGACCGGAGAAGTCGCTCGTCGAAGGCAAGAAGCGCACTGGCGGTCGCGACTCGCGAGGCCGCATCTCGAGCCGTTTTCGCAGCGGCGGAGCCAAGAAGGCTTATCGCGTTATCGATTTTAAGCGCGACAAGGTCGGCGTAGGCGCTTCGGTTGCGGCTATCGAATACGATCCAAATCGCTCGGCCCGTATCGCGTTGCTCCACTATACGGATGGCGAGAAGCGCTACATCATCTGCCCGGTGGGGCTCGAAGTCGGTCGAACGGTGAACTCCGGACCGGAGGCCGACATTCTGGTCGGCAATGCTTTGCCGCTCAAGAATATTCCCGCGGGCACGGTAGTCCACAATATCGAGCTTAGGCCGGGCAAAGGCGGCCAGATGGCTCGCTCAGCGGGTACTCAGGCGCAGTTGGTTTCAAAAGAAGGCGGAATTGCACAACTGAAATTGCCGTCCGGCGAAATTCGCAAAGTTCAGGTCGAGTGCATGGCGACGGTGGGGCAGGTGGGCAATGTCGAGCATGAGAACGTCTCGCTTGGAAAAGCAGGACGTAAACGGTGGCTGGGGCGCAGTCCTCATAATCGCGGCGTTTCGATGAATCCGGTCGATCATCCGCACGGCGGGGGCGAGGGCAAGACTTCCGGAGGGCGGCATCCCGTGACTCCGTGGGGCCAGCCCACGCGAGGCTTCAAGACTCGCAATAACAAGCGCACGAACAAATGGATTGTGACCAGGAAGGCTAAGAAGCGCTGATGCGACGAACACCGCTCCCTTACGGTCGCGGCTCGGTAAGAGCCATGCGCAAGAGGAATTTCTAAATGAGTAGATCGCTCAAAAAAGGACCGTTCACCGACGACCACCTATTGAAAAAGGTGGGAGTTCTGAATACAAGCAACCAGAAGGCTGTCGTAAGAACCTGGTCGCGGCGTTCCACCATTGTGCCGGACTTCATCGGACACACCCTCGCCGTGCATAACGGCAAGAAATTCATTCCGGTGTATGTGACCGAGAACATGGTGGGCCACAAGCTAGGTGAGTTCTCGCCGACTCGCACCTTTAAGGGCCATGCGGCGAAAGCTACGGAGAAGACGACCCGATAGGTAGAGCAAATATGGCTGACCAACTGCCAAATATATCGACGGCCGAAGCGCGATACGTTCGCGTATCGCCGCAAAAAGCGCGCCTGGTGGTGGATATGATCCGAGGACAACTGGTCGGGGATGCGATCAACATTCTGACCGCCACGAACAAGCGCATCGCCCCGGCAATCGTGAAGGTCCTGCGTTCGGCTATTGCGAATGCTGAAAACAGGTCTCGGGACGTCGACGTGGATAGGCTTTTCATCACGGAAGCTTATGTCAACGAAGGACCTCGCCAAAAGCGCATTCGGCCGGCTCCCATGGGCCGCGCGTTCCGCTATCAGCGGCGCACCTCGCATATCGCGCTGAAACTTGACGAAAGGGCTGAAGCGCCGGAGGAAGAAGAGTAAGCAAATGGGCCAAAAAGTACACCCCTACGGGTTCCGACTAGGCGTTACGAAAACGTGGCGTTCACGCTGGTTTGCCAAGCAGGATTATTCGAAGCTGCTGCATGAAGACCTCGAGCTGAAAGAATCTTTGCTGGCGCGCCTGAAAGCGGCCGGCGTCAGTTCCATCGAAGTGGACCGGCCCGGCAACAAGCTTCGCATCACCATCCGTACCTCCCGTCCAGGAATCATCATCGGGCGCAAAGGCGCTGAGATCGAGAAGCTGAAGAGCGATCTGGCGAAGAAAACTAAGCGCGAGATCTTCATTGACATTCAGGAAGTGCACCGTCCCGAGCTGGACGCCCAGCTCGTCTCTGAATCCATTGGCCTGCAGCTTGAAAAGCGCGTGGCATTTCGACGCGCGATGCGCAAGGCGGTTGATTCAGCGCTCCGCTTTGGATGCAAGGGCATCAAGGTGCGCGTTTCAGGCCGTTTGAACGGGGCGGAAATCGCGCGAAGCGAATGGTATCTGCAGGGGCAGCTTCCTTTGCACACGCTGAGAGCCGACATCGATTACGGGTTCAGCGAAGCCCACACGACGTACGGCGTCATCGGCATCAAAGTTTGGATCTACAAAGGTGAAGTGCTGGATGGCGGGAATCGCCGCGATTCATTGCGCAACGAAGGCGAGCCGCGCCGCCGGCGGCGCGATGACCGCGACCGTGAGCGCAGGCCTCCTACGCAGGTGCCGGAGGGTGGCGGCCCGGTTCTTCAACAACCGCCTGTCGAGATGGCGAAACCGGCCTCGGCGCCGATCATTCCGCCGCTTGCGCCGGTCACGCCTGCATGGAAACAGGAGCAGCAGCCCAAGCAGCAGGAGCAAGTCAAGAGCGCTTCTGAGCCGGTGCCCGCGGCGGAAGCTTCTCCCGGCGAGGAAAAGAAGCCTGAATAGGAGGACACCGCTATGTTGATGCCGAAAAAAGTCAAATTCCGCAAACAGCAGCGTGGCCGCATGACCGGCAAGGCGTGGCGCGGCTCCGAGCTTTCCTTCGGAGAATTCGGATTGAAGTCGATGAGTTGCGGCTGGGTAACGAACCGTCAGATCGAGGCCGCCCGTATCGCAATGACCCGCTTTATCAAGCGCGGCGGCAAGGTCTGGATCCGGATTTTCCCCGATAAGCCCATTACCAAGAAGCCGCCCGAGACCCGCATGGGCAAAGGCAAAGGTGCGCCGGAAGCGTGGGTCGCGGTGGTGAAGCCGGGCAAGATGTTGTTCGAGATGGAAGGCGTTTCGCTCGAGACGGCTACGGAAGCTATGCGGCTGGCGGCGATGAAAATATCCGTTCCGACTAAGTTCGTGTCGCGCAACCAGCCGGGCGAAGTGGCGAAGGTGGGCTAGAGGAAGCCATGAGAGCAGAGAAGATGCGTGGAATCGATGCTGCCGATCTCCAGCGCCAGGTCCAGGATTCCGAGGAGCAGCTCTTCCGGTTTCGGTTCCAGATGGGCATGGGACAAGCGGAAGGCTTGAAGAAGTATCGGAATTTGAAGAAGGATCGCGCTCGCATGCTGACCGTGTTGCGTGAAAAAGAAACGGCGGGTGAAGTGATACCGCTGGTGAGCGCGCCGAAGCCGGCGGTCCTCGAAAAGAAGAAACGGAAATGGAAAGTGAGTCTGAGGTAAACCATGGCGGCATCGGCACAGCCCGCGGAAAAGAAGGCGGGACATAAGAACGAGAAAGTGGGCGAGGTGATTTCGACCAAGATGGCGAAGACCATCGTGGTTGAGGTGACGCGCCGCGCGGCCCACCCGGTCTATAAGCGCATCGTGACCAAGCGCAAGAAGTTCTACGCGCACGACGAAGAGGGGTCCGCGAAAATCGGCGATGTGGTGCGGATTATAGAGTGCCGTCCGGTGAGCCGTTTGAAGCGCTGGGAGCTGGGCGCCGTGATTAGGCGCGCGGTACAGGTAAGCGTCGATCATCCGGCGCTCGAGGCCGAAGCCGACACGCGCGTGAAGATGACGCTCAAGAAGAAGTAGCGGAAGGGTTAGGGAGAAAACGTCATGATCGGAATGCGAACCATGCTGGAGGTCGCCGATAACAGCGGCGCGCGCAAGCTGCAATGTATATTGCCGCGCGGCGGCGATCTCGGCCTTCGCGCTGGCTTGGGCGACATCATCACTGCGAGCGTTAAAGAGGCCGCGCCGGATTCCGCGATCAAGAAGGGCAAAGTGGTTCGTTGCGTGATCGTTCGCATGCGCAAAGAGACGCGCCGGAAAGACGGCACTTACATCAGATTCGATTCGAACGCGGCCGTGCTCATCAGCGAAGTCGGTGAACCCATCGGCACCCGCGTCTTCGGACCGGTTGCCCGCGAGCTTCGCGACAAGCGCTTCATGAAAATCGTGTCGCTCGCGCCGGAGGTGATTTAGAGTCATGCCGAAAATCGCTTATCAGCGCCGCCAGGAGCGAGGTGAGCGCAGGCCCGTCCGCCTAAAAATCAAAAAAGACGATCTGGTGCGGATCATCGCCGGACGCGACAAGGGCAAGACGGGGAAAGTACTAGAAGTGGACCGCTTCGATCGCAAGGTAACGGTCGAAGGCGTGATGGTGGTGAAGCGCCACACGCGGCCGAATCCGTCGAAACAGATTAAGGGCGGTATTGCGGATAAGCCGATGCCCATCGACATCTCGAATGTGATGATTTTGACTGCGGGCGGCGTGCCCACGCGTGTCACCTACAAAGTGAACACGGTAGGCGGAAAAGTCCGCCGAGCGCGTATTGCCCGTAAAGGCGGGGAGACGCTGGATAAGAAATAGTCGTTATGGCGGATAAAGCAGATAAGAAAGAGAAGAAACCGGCTGCGCAGCAGCAGCCGCAAAAACCCGGCAAGCAGTCCAGGGGCAAGGCGGAAGCGGCTCCGGTTGAGGCGAAACCCGCCGGTCACGCCAAGGCCTCGAGCGGCGGCAAGGCCCGGCTGCGGGAGCAGTATGTGAAGAAGGTTGTTCCGGCGCTGACCAAAGACTTCGGATACAAGAATCCTATGGCCGTACCGAAGATCGAGAAGGTATCTATCAACATCGGTCTCGGCGAGGCGACGGGCAATAGCAAACTGATGGACTCCGCGGTGAATGAACTGACGGCGATTGCGGGTCAGAAGCCGGTCATCACGAAAGCCAAGAAGTCAATCGCGGCTTTCAAGCTTCGCGAGGGAATGTCGATCGGCTGCATGGTGACATTGCGCGGTGACCGGATGTATGAGTTCCTCGACCGTTTTATGAACGTTGCTCTCCCGCGCGTTCGCGACTTCCGCGGTGTTTCGCCGAAATCTTTCGACGGCCGCGGCAACTACACGCTGGGATTAAGAGATCAGTTGATCTTCCCCGAAATCGATTACAACAAGGTGGATAAGACGAAGGGTATGAACATCAGCATCACCACCACTGCAAAGACGGATGCCGAAGGTTTGGCATTGTTGCGCCACATGGGCATGCCGTTCCGTCAGTAAAGGATTTAATGGCCACTACTGCAAAGATCGCTAAAGAACAAAAAACACCGAAATTCAAGTGCCGGCTTCGAAACCGCTGCAAGAATTGCGGCAGGCCGCGCGGGTATCTGCGCAAGTTTTCACTATGCCGGATCTGTTTCCGGAAGTTTGCTCTGGCCGGCGAGGTGCCCGGCGTAACGAAGGCGAGCTGGTAAAGAGAGATAAGTAATGACAGCAGATCCCATTGCCGACATGCTGACCCGCGTGCGCAACGCTTTGATTGCGCGTCATCCCAAGGTGGATATCCCGGCGTCGCGCCTCAAGAATGAACTTGCCCGAATCTTCAAGGAAGAGGGCTACATTCTCAATTACAAGTTGACGGAAGAAGGCCCGAAGAAATTTATTCGCTTGTACCTCAAATACACGCCCTCGAACCTTCCCGTCATCTCTCGAATCGAGCGTGTATCGCGCCCCGGTTGCCGCGTTTATGTGGGTAGCAAAGATATTCCGCGCATCCTCGGCGGTCTCGGAATTAATATTCTGACAACACCCAAGGGCGTGATGACCGGCAACACCGCTCGCAAAGAGGGCGTAGGCGGAGAAGTGCTGTGCCAGATCTGGTAAGGAACTTAAGTCGATGTCAAGAGTAGGGAAAAAGCCGATACCGTTGCCGAAGGGCGTAACGGTCACCATGGGCGCGCAACTTCAGGTGGAGGGTCCGAAGGGTAAGCTGACCGTTCCGATACCCGAGGGAGTGCGGTTCGAGCAGAACAATAATCATCTCGAAGCCGTGCGGGAAAGCGACAAATTCGCTGCGCTTCACGGGCTGACACGCGCGCTCGCGGCGAATGCCGTGCAAGGTGTATCCACGGGTTTCACGCGCGAGCTGGATATTGTCGGTACCGGTTACCGCGCCGACGTAAAGGGAAAAGTCGCTACATTCACGCTCGGGTATTCCCACCCGATCGAATTCATTTTGCCAAGCGGAGTCGATCTCAGAGTCGACAAGCAGACGCATTTAGTGCTGACCGGATATGACAAGCAGGTGGTGGGCCATGTGGCTTCGCAAATCCGCGCGCTGCGGCCGCCGGACCCGTACAAGAACAAAGGGGTCCGTTACACCGGCGAAGCGCTTCGCAAGAAGGCCGGAAAGACCGGAGCGGGAGCTAAGTAATGGCCCGGGAATCTAAAAACGATATTCGCCTCCGTATTCACAAGCGGATTCGCAGCCGGGTGGCCGGCACGCCGGAACGCCCCCGCCTGGCGGTGTTCCGCAGCGTCAACCACATCTACGCGCAACTCATCGATGACCAGCAAGGCCATACGGTGGTGGCGGCAGGTTCTAACGAAAAAGATCTGCGCGGCAAAGGCGGCAACGTCAATGGGGCGAAGCTGATCGGCAAGACCGTTGCTGAGCGCGCGAAGCAAAAAGGAATAACGAAGGTAGTGTTCGATCGCGGCGGTTATTTATACCACGGCCGCGTGAAGGCGCTCGCCGATGCTGCCCGCGAAGCGGGACTGGAGTTTTAAACACATGGCAGTAACTGGAACTACGGCCAAGCGGCTCAATGCGCAGAATCTGAACCTGAAGGAACAGGTGGTCAGCATCAACCGCGTGACCAAGGTCGTTAAAGGCGGCAAGAATATGAGCTTTTCCGCGCTTATCGTTGTAGGCGACGCCAACGCCAAAGTGGTCGGTTACGGCACCGGAAAAGCGAAAGAAGTTCCTTCGGCCATCAAGAAGGGAATCGAAGCGGCGAAGAAGAACTTGCGCAAGATCAACGTGCTCGCGACTACCATCCGGCATCCGGTCTTAGGTCGCTTCGGTAGCGGCTTGGTCCTGTTGAAACCTGCTCCGGAAGGTACCGGTGTTATCGCTGGAGGTCCCGTTCGCGCCGTAATCCAAGCGGTTGGGATTCCCAATGTCCTGACGAAATCGATCGGTTCGCACAACGCCCACAATGTTGTGAAGGCGACGATTGACGCCTTGGAGCAGCTCTGCGATAAAAACGCCATCGCGGATATGCGCGGTCTGCCGGTGGAGAAGTTGTGACGCGGCCCGCTCCCTCACGGTCGCGGCTCAGTTACGGGGCCCTGCGTATCTACCGAGCCGCGCGCGTCAGCAAGCGGAGTGCGGAAACATTGAGGCATAACACCCATGGCTGAAGGAAAAATCAAGATCAAGCTGGTGCGCAGTCCTATCTGCACGCCTCAAAAGCACAAAAATATCGTAAAATCTCTCGGGCTTCACAAGATCAATCGGGTGGTGGAACGCCCGGATACGCGCGGGTTTCGCGGAA
>JBAUUG010000034.1:0-13609 GCA_049582585.1 Bryobacteraceae bacterium
ATATAAAGTAGATATGCGAATGATCAGATTCACCATCGCCGCAACGGAGCTGCTCCTCATCTTCCCGGCCCTGCTCTTCTTGGCCGCGCTCTTCATGTTGGCCGCGCTCTTCATGCGAAATGTGCAGCCGCCACAATACGAGCCCGCACACACCGCCCAGCAGATAGTCTCTTGGTTCGCCGCGCGGCCGCGCATCGGCCTCTGGGGACTACTTATCGCTCTGCCATTGGCCGTACTGGTTACCGGCTGCGGCACGCTCTTGCACAGATGGAGCCGTGAGGTTGAACTGCGGCAAGCCGCGCGGTCTACGCTCGTGGCGCTCCGCGCGCATCTGGGTACGCTATTAGTCGCTGGAGCCACTTTGGCAGCAGGAGGCGTCCTGGCGATTGTCGCCCTGCACTTATTGACCGATTGACCGCCTCATAAATGAAAGTCGTCGGAAAAATCGAGAGTTTATGGCGCTACCCGGTCAAGAGTATGCGCGGTGAAGAGTTGCAAGAGGCCTTCGTCGGGTTTCCGGGCGTCTACGGTGACCGTCTTTACGCCTTTCGGAGTTCGGCAGCCCCGAAAGGATTTCCGTATCTGACAGCGCGGGAGCAGGAAGCAATGCTGTTGTATCGCCCCAGATATCGGCATCCCGAGCGCGCGGCGAAGCCAGGCAACCTCGCGGAGGCTGAAGCGAGAGGCTCCGGTGTCACTCCGCTCTACGCCGATCTCTCCGATCTTATGGTGGACGTCGAGACACCGGCAGGAGAACGGCTCGCAATTGACGATCCTCGGCTGATAAGCATGTTGCGCGAGGGCATTGGCGATAGGCATGAGCTGACGCTGCTTCGATCCGCTCGATCCATGACAGATTGCCGCCCGGTCTCGATCTTTTCGATCCAAACCGTGCGCCAGCTGAGCAAAGAGTTAGGAATCGATGTCGATAAGCGGCAATTTCGCGCAAATCTTTATGTCGATCTCGAATCCGGAAAAGGCTTCGGTGAAGACGAGTTCGTGGACCGCGCCTTACGGATCGGCGCAAGAACTGTGATCGCCGTCCTTCAACGGGACTCCCGCTGCAAGATCAGCACGCTCGATCCCGACACTCGACAGCCAAACCCTGAGGTGATGAGGCGGTTGGCTCGCGACCATGAAGGCAAGGCGGGAATCTACGGCGCAGTTTTAGTTGAGGGGACCATCCGGCCGGGCGACGAGATCACCCTGCTGGATTGGGCCGTTTCCTGTTAGCGCCGGATGCTATTGCGAATCGCGCGCCGCCACTCTGCCAATAGCGGGATGTAAATCCTGCGTCGCACCGGTTGCGCCTCAGCCGCCGTTTGCAGCACACGCAGGATCTCCGATGCGGGAACGCGCGTGGCAACGGTGTCCACTGCACTGTAACGCACCGTGCGGCCGCGGTCAATGACAAAGACCGCCGGCTTCGCGATGCCCCCCTTCTCCCGTGGGTTGTAGATGTCCCAGTCCTTGAGCACGCGCCGCTCCGTATCGGACAAAATCGGAAAAGGCAAATGCAGCTCGAGCCGCAATATCTCCGACTCTTCCGGTGCATCCACCGAGACAGCCAGAACGCTCGCGCCCGCCGCGCGGATTTCCTTATAGTGATCGCGGTAGTCCGCCAACTGGCGGAGGCAGAAGGGTCACCAACTGCCGCGATAGAAGAGCAGCACCACTTCGCCTTGCGAAACGAACTCCGATAAGCGCCGCCGCGCGCCCGTCGAGTCCGGTAGCTCGAATTCCTGCGCAATTGTTCCTGCGACAGCTGGTTTTCCCACGTCCTAGTCTAACCTCGGGGCCGCCTCCGAGCGTCACTGCTACTGAATCGTAAACATCTGGATGTCCCCTGGAGTGAGCAATGGAAGAGAATCCGCTTGAGCGCTCCAACCAACCTGAATGACGTGCTCGCGGCCTTTGTCAAGATTCGACTCCGAAAGCGGGCTGATTTGGCGAAGCGCAAAACCATCTCCCAACAGGCAAAACCCCACTGCCTGGACCGATTGAACGTCCACTTGACTTCCGTACCAAACTTTGTTTGAAGGAACCTCGAAATTGGCCGTCTTGATCTGAACTTTGAACCCCAATCTTTGCCACCAGGGCACCAGCGTTGGGTTCGCCTTCAGTTCAGATTGCTTTGCAAAATACTCAATTGTGATGTTCGCGCGCATCGCCAGAGTGGCCGGCGATGGTGTGTCTTTAGTTGGAACTGACAGCGAGTTCTGCACCGTCGGTGCTCCTACCCAGATTGATTCCTTGCCATGCTTAGCACCGCCTGCGCTTCCGGATGACCCGGCACCGCCGACTTGAGTAACGTTTATCCGCGGCGAATTCAAGGCTGTCACAAGCTCTCTTGCAAGTTGGGCCGGCACACTTTTCTGCCGGTCTTTATTGGTTGCCAGCAGCGACGCATTCAATTGACCCTGGTATGTGTTCAGCTGTTTGGTCAATGCATCCAGCTCCGTGGCCTTCTCTTCGGAAGTTTTGTAGGCATAAAAAGAGATGCCGCCGGCGATGGCCAACACAATGCATAAGAGGGACACAAGCGCTACAAATGTTTGCCTTCCTCTTCTGCTGAGACGGGCGGCGGCTTCGACTGAAGCTGCGCTTGAGTTGATCCATCCCAGCAGATCGTCAACTTCTTCGGTCGGGCTGATGTACCGGCTGATCCACATGGGTGAGGCGATGGAGCGCTGTTTTACTTCTAATGCGTTCTCGAGCGTAAAACCCGTCAGTCCTTGCCTCTGCTTGGTAGCCTGCTGAAGAAATCGCACTTCCGCCGCGTCCTCGGCTTCCTCCGCAATCCACTGTTGCAGCTTTGGCCATTGCCACATCACGCTCTCGTGCATGAAGTCGACAAGCTGTTCCTTCCCGGAGTGGAAGCGAACAAATCCCCTTTCTGCGAAATCATTCAGGATCGCCTTGGCTCGGTCGGGCGACAGGCCGGAGATTTTTGGCAGCTCCGAAAACGGAACACGCCTTCGGATGGGTTTCCCCGCTGCTCCCGGCGCGGAAAGCCACTGAAACATCGCCTTGATTCCAGCTGGTTCTTCCGGGTACCTCACCAGGATTTTTTCAGCGTCCTGTTCGATTGCATGTTGCCAGCCGCCAACCGATCGGTAAAGCTCAATGCTAAGTTCGCCGGCGTCGTCCCGAGCTTCCCAAAGAACTCTGAGCAGGTGCTGCAAAATGGGTAGCTTGTCCGGGTCGCCTTCCGATTCATTGAGAAGCTCTTGCACCAGGCGGGGATGAAATTTTGAGTCGAAGGCCGCTGCCGGGCGCTCAATCGCATCCTGTTGGCGCAACCGGGACAAACGAGGAACCAGGTAGCTGCCTTCGTTCAAAGCCTCAGATAATCCTCGAAACACCGACGCCTCGCCTAGGAAATCGGTGCGCATAGTGAGAACCAGATACACAGGGACTGAGGCATCCGAAACAGCCATTAGAAGCGTGTCTATAAAAAGTGCGGCTTTGCTGCCTCCGTCTTGCGGCAGAGTCTTTTCACGGTAGGCAAAGATCTCTTCAAATTGATCGACAAAAATCAGAATCTTACGGTCGGTCTTCTGTTCTCTCGCCCAGGCGAGCAGTGAATGCGATTTGCCCGGCAGCTTTGCGCCAATCGCTGTTTCCAGCGCCCCCAGCGGATCGTCGCCGGGCCACATCGTGTAGATGTCCCAATCGCCGGCGAGTGGTCCAGCCAATCCGGAAACTAGAATCGGAATCAGACCCGCGTAGACGAGAGAGCTTTTGCCACAGCCCGACACACCTAAAACCGCAAGAAAGCGCTTTGCCCCTAGCCGGTTGATGAGTTCATCGATCTCCTGGCCACGCCCGAAGAAAAATTCGCTGTCGACGGAATCAAACGGGCGAAGGCCGGGGAACGGATTGACAGTTGCGGTTAGCGTGGGCACTTATCCTTGCACCACTTTCAAATCGGTGCCCATCGCCTGCCTTGCTTTTGCGGCCTGGGCGCGGACGCTTTGGATAAAATCTTCGAGGCCTTCAGGGTAAACAGGGTCCGCGGCGCGGCTCTTTCGTTTGATATCGAGATCCGGGTCCGCCAAATACCAGCGCCTCAGAGCCTTGCTGTTCAACTGATCGGCCAACTTCGCTAAAGAACGCAACGTACCCTCGCGGGAACGGCCAAGGTAAAAAACCAATCCGTCCGAGCTGCGCAGCATCTCACGCCACTTCTCGATCTGTTCCTGAAACGAGAGGTTCTCCTCAAGAAAGCGAGGGTAGTCGACTGACAGCCCACCGGCAGGGAATTTTTGTGCCCACGGGATATCGCTCAATTCGCAAACGAGCGCAAGAGACGCCGCCACCGGAACGGAAGATTGTGGCCGTCGCGTCAGAAGTTCTTCGAGAAGCTTCTTAAGCTCCGTATCATTCGTCGGACCCACCTTTTGCGGGTAACGATCCTGCGGCAGGTTGTCTAACAACAGCTCTTCCTCTGCAGAAAGCTCGGTGCCGAAAGGCTGAAAAAGCACCGTAGGCCCGGGGCAGCATTTAACCGAGTCTTCAATCCTTGCCAGGCTTTCTTCCGAGCTGTTGCCGATGAAGTGCAATGCACAAACGGCCTCTTTCAGTTCTCCTTGGCAAGCGCCGCGGTCATCCAACATCGCGTTGGCCGGCGTCGCGCGAAACGATCGTTCTGACAAATAGTTCTCTATATCGTCACGAAGACCCATGTGACTGTTTAGAGTTCTGCCCACGAAAACACGGCCGGCGCGTTGGCGCAGTACTTGCAGCATATGCTTGATTTCCACGGCGAGATGGTTCGTTGCATTGATCCAAGGCTCACACTCTGTAGGCCAAGGCTCCTCCGTGCCTGGCTTGACAAAATCAGCGAACTGGGCGCTCGCGAGTTGCTGCGGCAGGTCTTCGGTCGGGCGAATTCGGCAGACGACAAGCGACTCCGCAAAAGAGGCGTGTGGCGTCAGTTTCTGCTGGAACGCGAGGCGCTCGCGAGAGCACCAGTCTGAATTTACATAGCTTGGCGAAACGAGAGTTACCAGCACCGCGCTTTCCCGCGCGGCCTTGTCTAAAGTTTCAGGGTATGATTGCCCCACCTGAAGGCGAATCTTATCCAGGTACACGGCTTTCGCCAAAGCCGGATAGCCTAGCAGCCGCGCGACTTCCTTGGTGAGCTGATCCTGGAATCTTTGCACCCATCCATCGACATTGTCGGCGCTCGCGTAACTGATGAATAGGTCGTTGCTGAACCCTGGCACGTACGGCATTGCAATCAGCGTACATCAATACGAGCACGCCAGGAACCAACGACAAAAAATCAGGCGCCCAGAGCGATAAAGAAAGCGCGAGCTCATGAAGGGTAGTACCCTTCATGAGTGCCGGACAAGGATTATTTGATTGGGAAAGCCGATGCCCGCTTCAATCCAATTCAGCCCACAAATCAGTTAGGGGCATCCTAATTTTGTAGTGAGGCAGGTCGGCCCCGAGTGTAGTCACTGCTTCTTGTAAAGCGTCAGCGTTCGTGAGCTTCCATGCCTCACGGCGCTCCGGCCAGATCATCCAGCATGTCTGCGTGCCGGTATTCAACAGCCGTTTGCACTTATCGAGCAGGCTTGCGAAGGTCTGCCCCGGCGACATGATTTCGACAGCGAGTAGGGGTGAATCGGCCAGATCACCGTCTTCGTAACGGGCCATGCGCTCGATCACGGTGACATCCGGTACCAGTCTGTCTTTTCCGCAGATAACGTTTAACTCCGAAGCCACGCGGTAATTCTTCGGAAGAGTTTGGGTCAGGAATGCAATTAAATACGTCTGGATGAAGGCGTGCAGGTTCTTGGGCAAGGGTTTCTCAACTTCAACGCCATCAATAAGTTCCGTGTGGTAATCGTATGACGTGCCAACGGCCATGCCGCTATGCTACCATTCCAAACGCAGTCTGCTCAATCGATTCAGTTTCATCTCACCGGTACCCCCAAAACGGCTTTCCCGTCTTCGATGGGGAGTTCTGAACAGCCAGTCCAGCATCCAGCGCGGATTCATGCCCAGCGTAGGTAATCGACCATTTCAGCGCAAGACTTCCCGCGAGTGCGAGTAATGGCGCGACCCCGGACGAAATCAGCTTCGACTTGCTGCGCCGCAGAATCACAGGAGCGATCAGGCCTGCGGCAATAGCTCCCCACAGGAAAAGCTTGGATTGTTTCCCTCTGAACAGCGGGCGAGTCGCTTTGCGCGCGCTGACCAGATACGCGCCAAGAGCAACTGTCTCCGCGGCAGCGGCCGCGTCCTCAAATTTCGCGAGGGCTCTATGGCCGGCCTCGTCCTCCGACCCGTAGTTGCACAGCGTCAAAGCAGAAGCAGCGGAACTCATCGAGCTGCACGCAATCAGCGAGCCGAGGAAGTGCGTTTTCGCCCACACCGGAATGCTGGTGGTAGAGAGCAGCACTCCGGGATAGCTCACCATGGTGAGCGCGAACGGCAGTCCCAAAAACCCGGCCACGCGGCGAGGGATGAAGCGCTCGAAGGCTGCCAATGCCGAGAAAACGCCGTAACCGCTGAGCGCCCAAGCCCCGTGATTCATCGGCGATGTGCGTTTGAAGATTCGCAGCATGTGGTGAAAGCGTTCGGGGCGGCCTAAGTCCACGATCAGAAGCGGTGGGCAGGGGATGAGCGTCGCGAGTGAGAGATAGCGGCCCTTGCGGATGATGTCGCGGTACCGGCCATCACCGGCGAACTCCGCTGCCGTCGACAGGATAAACGCGCCGGCGCTGATGCCTTCCGAAAAGAAGTAAAGCGCGATCTCCCATTTCCAAAGCGGCCGCTTCAGAATGGGCAACCCGTAGTAGCCCGTGTCAGGCATTCTTGTCGCTCCCGAACAGAATGGCGGAAACAGCAGCCAGCCCAATAGCGGCGGCGAAGCTGAACAGATAATTGCGTTTCAGGTGCGCGGCCGGTCTCCGCGGCGCCTCCGGTAAGTTGTAAACCGCAGGCTTATCTTTCAAGAGAAAGAATGAATTGAGCGCGCTGTATTCGCCGCCCGCTTCCGCTCCATAAAGATAAGCATCGGTTTCGCCGCGCGCGTGCAGCTGCTCCATTCGTTCCTTCGCGACATCGCGAAGTTCACTGACCTTTCCGAATTTGATAGATTCGGTCGGACAGGCCTTCGCGCACGCCGGAACGAGATCTTCCTTCTGCCGGTCATAGCAGAGCGTGCATTTGTGCGCGCGGCCGTCCTCTTCATTGCGGTTCAGCACACCGAAGGGGCACGCGGCTACACAGTTCGCGCAGCCGTTGCAGATGTCCTGCTGAACGTAAACATTTCCGAACTCGTTATAGATGAGAGCGCCGGTCGGACAGACTTCCTCGCACGGCGCCAGGTCGCAATGCTTGCAGACATCGCTCATCATGAGCCAGCGATCCGGCTCGCCCTCCCGGTCGAACTGTTCTATAAACGCGACATGGCGCCACGTCGTGTCGGAAAGTGCAACCGTGTTGTCATAGCTGTTGCCGGTCCAATTAAAACCGTCGGCAGGAAGCTGATTCCACTGCTTGCAAGCGACTTCGCAAGCCTTGCATCCAATGCACAGAGTGGTGTCTGTGAAAAAGCCCGTCTGCTCCCGTTCGGCCGGCGGTTCGGGATATTGGAAAGCGTTCACGAGATCGGATGTGAACTGCGCAAGCTGCCGATTCATATGCCTTGTCCTTCCGGCTGATCCGATTTCGGAGTATCCGGCGCAGCATCGCGCGACGGCCACAATCCCGGCGCTATCGGCTCCATTTCAGCGGCGGATTCCAGTTGTCCGGCCCGCACATTTACAGTGAAAGCCTTGGCCTCATGCATGCTGACATTCGGGTCCGCGACCATCGAAGTCAGGTCATTTGCAATACCGCCCACCGTTTCACCCGCAAAGCCCCAATGGAACGGCATGCCGATTTGATGAACGGTCCGCCCGTTCACGTTTAGAGGCTTCATGCGGCCCGTAACCATCGCGCGGGCTTCGATCGCGCTGCGGCTGTTCCAAACCACCAGCCAGCCGCCATGCTCAATCCCTTTTTCCTCGGCCAGCTCGTGACTGATCTCGACGAACATCGCCGGTTGCAGCTCATTCAGCCAGCTGTTGAAGCGGCTCATCGGGCCGCTGAGATAGTGTTCGGTAAGCCTGTAATTGGTCGCCACAATCGGAAACTCGGAATCGAGCGGATTCTTCGGATTCAGCGGGACATCATAGCGTTCAACCGTAGGATTCTCTCTCTGCGCATAGAGCAGATTGGGCACCGGCGATTCCACCGGCTCATAGTGTGTAGGCAAGGGACCATCTTTGGCGCCCGTCGGCGCAAACAGCCAGCCCCGCCCATCGGGTTTCATGATGAAAGGCGCGTCGCCGCCGATCGCCTTCATGCCGGTATCTTCCGGCGAAGCGCGGTAATCGGGCGGCTTGTTCGGTTCGAAATCCGGGACATCTACGCCGGTCCACTTCTTCTGCTTCTCATCCCACCAGATGTACTTCTTGCGCTCCGACCACGGTTTCCCTTGCGGGTCTGCAGAAGCGCGGTTGTACATCATGCGGCGGTTCAGCGGCCACGCGTAAGCCCAGTGCGGGCTCGTATATTGGCCCGGCGTCGTCTTCCGCGAACGCGCGCGGTTGTAGTCTTCTTCCGGGTAAACTCCGCTGTAGATCCAGCAGCCGCACGCGGTCGAGCCGTCATCGCGCAGCTCAGAGAAGTCGCGGACCTGACGGCGGTCGGCGACTGTGTAGCCGTTGATCTCTCTCAGAATCTTTTCGACGTCCGGCTCATCCTCTATTTGGCTCAGAGACCCATCCGGTAAACGCTGCGACTCCTCCATCTCGTAATCCCAAGTGAGATTCAGCAGCCCCTGATCGCGCTGGCGCGTCGATCCCGCGTAAAGCTTCTTCAGGCGCTTGCCCAGTTGGCATACAAACCACGCGTCGGAACGGCAATCGCCCGGAGGATCAATGGCCTTGTCGTGCCATTGAATCAGCCGTTGCGTGTTCGTAAAGCTGCCTTCTTTTTCAGGCCCGGATGCGGCGGGTATGAAAAAGACTTCCGTCCCGATAGTGCTTGGGTCGGGGTTCTCAGGCCCCTTGTACCAATAGCAAGCGGTTTCGATCTCAAACCAATCGCGAACCAACAGCCATTTGAGCTTCTTGAGCCCTTCGCGGCTCAGCCGCCCATTCGGGCTTCCGGCCGCCGGATTCTGCCCGAACAGAAACAGACCTTTGATCTTGCCTTGCGCCATGCGGATGAACGACGCCAGATGAGAGTAATCGTCATCCAGGCGCGGTATCCACCCGAAGCCGAAATCGTTGTCCTTTGTTGCAGCATCGCCATACCACGCCTTCAGCAGGCTCACCATGAATTTGGGCAGATTCACCCAATAGCCGGTCTTTACTTCCTCCTGTTTGAGATAGCTCTCGAGGTCGGCGTGACCGCGCAATGCCGAAGGTTGAGGGATATAACCGGGCAGCAGCTCATATAAGGTCGGCACATCGGTCGATCCTTGGATGCTGGCGTGTCCGCGCATCGCCATGATGCCGCCGCCCGGACGGCCCATGTTGCCCAGCAGAAGCTGAACGATGCCCGCTGCGCGAATGGTCTGCACGCCGGTCGAGTGCTGAGTCCAGCCCACGGCGTAGGTGATGCAACTCGTGCGCTCACGCCCGGAGTTCGCGCATAGCGTCTCCGCGACTTCGAGGAAGTCTTCCTTCGTGCACCCGCAAATTCCGGCTACCATTTCAGGCGTGTAACGAGCGTAATGGCGCTTGAGAATATTCAGAACACAGCGAGGATTCTGAAACGTTGGATCCGTTTCGGGAAGCGGGTTTTCGAGATGCCCCAAACGTTCGCTGAACGATTCCGCCTTGATCTCTTGCGGAGTGTGCGTCTTCGCCTGACTTGATTCGCTGGCATAATGCCACGCGATCTTCTCGGGATCGTACCTGTGCTTCTCCGGGTCGTATCCATCAAACAAACCACCCAGGTCCTCCGTGTCTGCGAAATCGTCGTTGATGATGGTGGCCGCGTTCGTGTAAGCCACGACATACTCGCGGAACCAGCGATCATTCTGGAGAATGTAGTTGATCACGCCGCCGAGAAACGCGATATCGGTGCCGGTCCGAATCGGCACGTACTTGTTGCACATCGCAGATGTGCGCGAAAAGTGCGGATCGACATGGATCAGCTTCGCGCCGCGCTCGCGCGCCATCATCGGGAAGCGAAATCCCACCGGATGCGCTTCGGCCATATTGGATCCCATGAAGAGGATGCAATCTGCATTCTGCATGTCTTCCTGGAAGCCGGTGGCCGCCCCGCGGCCCAGCGTGGCGCCCAGACCGGGCACCGATGCGCTGTGTCAAATACGGGCCTGATTTTCTATGGGAAGAACGCCCAACCCGCCGTTCAGCAATTTCTTGATCAGGTAGTTCTCTTCGTTGTCCATAGTCGCGCCGCCCAGCGACATCACGTTGGTCATGTGATTGAGAACGGTTCCATCGCGATTCTCGATGAAGCCCTCTTCGCGGGCTTCCTTGGTGAGCGCCGCGATACGGTCCATCGCCCAATCGAGCGAGCGCTGTTCCCACTTATCTGAAAACGGAGCGCGATACATCACGTGCTTGATGCGATGCGGATTGACGCTCAGCTGAAACGTGTTGGCCCCCTTGGGACAGAGCTTTCCGGCATTGATGGGGCTGGCTGGATTGCCCTCAATATCGATGATTTTGCCGCCCTTAACGTAAACGAGTTGGCTGCAGCCGACGGCGCAATACGGGCAAATGCTATGCACTTCCGTGGCGCCTCGAGTGCGAGCCGTCTTGCTGATGGTATTTGGGCTGAACGGCTGGTTCTGGGTGGCGCGCTCCGGCCCGCGGGTGGCTTTTGCAGTGTTTTTTCGAAACAGCATAGTAACGTCCATGCCCAGAATACTCGATGTCTCACCGTAGAAACCCCGCGCACATCTTTCAGTTTTTCACGAGCGCATCTAGCCGATGCGCCGCAGAGTGAGGCGCTCGAGCAAGAATAATAAGCCGATGACAGCCATGGGTCCAAGCGCCTCTGGCAACTCATTGTGAGACAAGAGAGTCGCAATTGCACCACCCATCACAGCGGTCATGATTTGAGCGCCGAGCCGCCTTCCTGGTTTCCAAAGCAGAAGCATTGCGGCCGCTAATTCCACGCCGCCTACCGTGATTCGTATCCAATCTGCATATCCCCAGCGGCGGAAAAGTTCAGTCATGGCTTGGTATCCGAAGACTTTCAATGCGCCGGACGCCGCGAAGTTGTAAACCAGCAACGCTACGAGAATCTTGCGAAGGATGCTTTGATATTTCTCACTCATCGCGCTTCTCCTTTCCCCTCGCGGCGAGTAGAAGATTAGCTCGATCAAAATCGCGCACAAATACCTCCTTTTACGTATTTACGGGTTGCGTTCGGACCACGCGATGCTCTTCAGCCGAGCATCGCGGGAAAACAGTTGGATCAGCTAATTCGAAATGAGAGGTGGGGCTCTACTTTGCAGCTGTCCCTTCGCGGGTCCAATTGGCAGTAGCTGCTCGTAAGAGGTACGGAGCCGTGCCACAAACGCGAGGAGGCAAATGAACGTGAAAACAGGAGCTGCCAGTGCTAACGCTGTGGCACTGTGCGTAACCAGACCTGCGCAGAGTAGAACAACAAGACCAATGAGGATCCACGCTCTAAACGCCCCGTGCGTGCGGAACCAATTCACTGGAATCTGCTCGGTACAAGCATAACCATGCGCGTGGGCGTACGTCAAACATCCGACTTCGGGCCGCCACGAGAACGGGTTCTCACCAGCCGCGATGCTCTCAATGCGGCGGCGCGGCCATGAAAAGGAGACTCCGCGTGAGTGTATTTAGGGCGATAACTACCTTGACTCATCAGAGTGGGTCGCGGTATGATCCTCGCCATGTACGAGGCATTTAACTCTCAGTCTAAGAACATAGGTGAATTGCTTGGTGGCGACGAACGTGCCCGCATAATTGTCCCCCAAATTTCAACGTCCATATAGTTGGGAAAAAAAGCATGTCCAAGTATTTTGGAATGACCTGACCACGTTTCAACGAGAGGGTTCCTTTAAGGGAGGACCAGACAAGTATTTCCTAGGGCCAATCGTCATCCGTGCTGAGTCGAAGGAAACCATTTACTTGCTTGATGGCCAGCAACGGCTGGCAACTGCCACTATTTTTTTCGCGGTTCTTAGAGATCTTGCGCGTGAGTTGGGTACGCGTGACGCCACGGATTTCGCTCGCGATATTCACGTCCAACTTATCTGGAAGGAAGATGTGGGATTCGCGCTTGAATTGAGTGAGCTGGATAAATCGTATTTTGAGGAGACCATACAGACCGATGTCCCGCTGAGGAAGAAACCCACTCTGCGCTCACACCGACTTATTCAAAAAGCGCAGCAAGTACTTACTGAGTCGGTAAAGACCAAGATCGGATCGCTGGACCCACACCCAGAGCCCTTACTGAACTTCGGAAGCTGCGCCAACTCTTGAGAAGCGATCTAATCATGGCGTGTATTCCCGTTCAGTCGGAACGAGACGCGTTTCGTATCTTCGAAACGCTTAATGATCGCGGGCTACGCCTTTCTCCTCCAGATCTTCTTTTGAACTATCTCATGCGCGTTGCCTCGTCGGATCAGGAATGGCCACAAATACGAGAATCCTGGAACGAAATGATGGAAGCAATGGGCCGTCGTGACATTACTAGGTTTTTACGGCATCTATGGGTATCAAAGTATGGCGACCTCAAAAATCAAGATCTCTTTACGGCCCTAAAGTCCCACATTGAGGCGAACGCTATCAATAGTCTGGACTTTGTTCGCTCATGCGTCGCCGAATGCGAAAACTACGTTCATCTTCTTGACGGAGATGCAGAACATCTAGGAAAGGCGGCGTACCCTATCCAGATATTGATAAAGGAGCTAGACTCCCAATCGGCGCTTCCGTTGCTTTTATCAAGTTGCTCCGTTATGGAAGCAGGTGACCTCAATAGGCTCGCTAAATGGGTTCTAGTGTTCGTAACTAGATATTCCGTAATCGCCAATTTTGATTCGTCAGGTCTGGAGACAATATTGTTTGATTTGGCTAAAGAGGTTCGGTCTAGGATGGTAGATCCGACAGCATCAAAGGCGTGTATGGCCTATGTTAAAGACGTTCTTGTCCGAAATGCCCCTTCTGATGAACGTATAAAAGTCGCCGTTCCCGAATTGATCCTGTCTCCAGATGAGGCGAGATACATAGTAAGTCGAATAGCCACTCGAAAACAGACCAAGACTAAAGAGATCAAGATAGACGAGGCTAACCTCGAACACATCTTCCCCAAAAGGCCTTCAAAGGAGTGGAATGATGTAGATGATTTAGAGCCATTCTTGTGGCATGTTGGGAACCTGATCATACTCGGAGAGCGGCTAAACAATGAAGCCGCTAGCCGGGGATACCCAAACAAGCGCGCACTTTACAAAAGCTCAGAATTAGAGATCGACCAAGAGTTAGCCAGAGACTACCCAAAATGGGACGAGCAGTCAATCAAGGACAGGGCAAAGAAGCTAGCTCCACTCGTAAATGAGATTTGGAATTTCAACAACACATCTAGGGTC
>JBAUUG010000035.1:0-1654 GCA_049582585.1 Bryobacteraceae bacterium
GCACCTGGCTTCACGAACGTAGCGGTTGTCACCCCGACTCAGGCGGGTCCATATACGGGCGCCTTTACCGACGGGCTGATCAATCCCGATTACGACAATTGGTCCCCTCGGTTGGCGCTGGCTTGGAAAGTGCCTGCGAAGCGATCGACGGTAGTTCGCGTGGGCTATGGAATTTACTACAACGAGCAGGCCTACATTACGCTGGCGGAGCAGTCGGCCCAACAGCCGCCGTTTGCCACCTCGAATGCCATAAACACGAGCCTGGACAATGTGCTGACGTTGCAGAAAGGTTTTCTCACCGCCACGGCGCGCGATATCACCAACACGTTCGCGGTGGATCGGTACTATCGAACACCCTACGCGGGAACCTGGAACGCCACGATTCAGCGCGATTTTGGGGGCGGGTTTTTTGTCGAATTAGGCTATATGGGGACGAAGGGCACCCATCTGGATGTAAGAATACTGCCGAACGAGGCGCCCCCCGGCAGCTCGTTGTTATTGCTTCAGGGGAACCAGCTCGGGAACGCGGTGGGCTTCACCTACGATGAGCCGGTTGGCAATTCCATCTTTAACGCGCTGCACGCTCGCGCCGTGCGTCGATTCAATAAAGGGTTATCGTTTAACGTGTATTATCAGTTCGCGAAGTCGATAGACGATTCTTCGAGCTTCGGCGGCGCGGGCAATACCGTCGCCCAGAACTGGCTGGATATAGAGGCCGATCGTGGACTTTCGAGCTTCGATGTCCGGCATGAATTGCAGGCCAGTTTCGTATGGACCTCGCCGGTAGCCGCGCCGGGTTCTCGAATTGCTGCCGATAGCAAAGTCGGAAGGCTCTTGAAGGATTGGCAACTGAGCGGCGCGATCACAGCGCAGACGGGCATTCCCCTGACAGCCCGCGTGCTGGGGAATACCCAGCAGCTTGCGCAGACGGGTGGCATCGGCAGCGGGCGCGCGGAAGCTACGGGCCAGGCGATTGAATCCGGCACGGGCTTTTTCAATCTGGATGCGTTTACCCTCCCGACTCCAGGCCAGTATGGGGATGCGGGAAGGAACACCATCCCTGGGCCCGGGACATTCGCTTTGAATCTCGCGTTTGCCCGCTCGTTTACGTTCGGCGAGCGCCGACGTCTGGAGTTCCGCGTGGAATCGAACAATGTCTTGAATCACGTGAACTACACGAATCTATATACGGTTGTAAATGCCGTCAATTACGGCCTGCCTAGCGCGGCTGGAGCGATGCGCACTTTGGATGCGGTGGTGAGGTTCCGGTTTTGAGATTCCGCGCCCTCCTTCTGACGGTTCTTCTAGCGGCGCAGGGCCCAGGGGGCACCCTGCTGGCGCAGAGACCGACGTTCTCCAGCACCACAAGTGTCGTGATCGTGAATGTGACCGTGCTGGATAGAAACGGCAAGCCGATCGAGAACCTGACCAAGAACGATTTTGAGCTGTACGAGGATGGCAAGCCGCAAAGGCTCCAAGCGGTTGATTTTCAGCACTTGAACAACAGTCCGCTTCCCTCGTTGGACGACGTGGCCGCAGCGCCAGCTCAGCCGAAAGGCTACAACCCGGAAGCTGAAAAGACCGCCTCGAAGACCAGCCTGATGAGCAAGTATCAAGACCGCCGGCTGATGGTCATGCTCTTCGACTTCTCGTC
>JBAUUG010000036.1:0-2669 GCA_049582585.1 Bryobacteraceae bacterium
GTGTAATGGGAGTCATCCGAGGATCGGCGACGATCAGTTTTCCGCCGTTGTCACGGCATCGCCAGATGTAGTCGGTCGTGATGGGAGCGCATTCTCCGATGTTCGCGCCAATCACGAACAGTATTTCCGCTTTAGGGATCTCGCTCCATGGAATCGTGCTGCGATCGATACCGAACGCGAGTTTGTAAGCTGTTCCGGCGGAGACCATACACAATCGCCCGTTGTAGTCGATATGCCGAGTGCCTAGCGCCACGCGCGCAAACTTCCCGAGGAGGTACGATGTTTCGGTCGACAGTGATGCGCCGCCGTAGATGGCGAAGGCATCCTTCCCATACTTTTCCTGGATCTCACGCATCCGGCTGACCGTAAGATTCAGGACCTCGTCCCATGACGCTGGACAAAATCCCTGGTCGGTCCGCATCAGCGGAGTGAGCAAACGGTCGGGGTGGTTACCCTGCAGATATCGCTTCACACCTTTCGGACAAAGCATGCCGCGGTTGAACGGGAACTCCTCCCAAGGCTCGAACCCGATCACCCGATTGTCACGAACCTTTAATTGGATTCCGCATTGCTGACCGCAGAAGCAGCAGTGCGTTTTGACCAACTTCTCCGCCGGATTGACAGATTCGTTATTCCAACCGCCTGGCGGCAGGTAGTTCAGATGCGGCCCGAATTTGTCTTTGAGAATTTCTTCGGAGACCGGAGCCCTAGCCATTCGCTTCCTCTTTCAATCTCAATTGCGCGAGCGAAAGGGACTTGCGCTTGCAGGCGGGACATAGCTCCTGCCAGTTGCCCACCGGCCCCGACATCGAATAGTTGAAACCGACTTGCGGCAGAACACGTTTCAGATCGTCAACATGCATAAGGGATGCATAGCGCTCGCCACAGCGGGCACAAATTGCCCCCTCGCTTTCGTCGCCAACACGCTGGTAAAGCTTCACTCCCAACTGCGCTGGTCGCTGGAAGATGTGAAAGAACTTTCCAAACGGAAGATAGAGCAAGGCAGCGATGACAGTGATGGCATGCAATATGGCAATGAAATCGTAGAAGCTGCCACCAAGCCATTCTTGCGAAACCGTTAGGGCCAAGCCCGTGATCGAAATCGCGAAGAGCAAAATCAATGGCCAGAAATCCATAGCCAAAGTTTGAACTGCGCGTGCACCTTCATCCCGCATACGACGCCACAGCGAAAGCGCAATTCCGCCCAGAACCAAGACGGCCGCAACATCAAGGCCGTGAAAGAGCATCCGCGCAGTGAATGTGTGCAGACGGAACCTGCCTGCCGAAAAGCCGAAAAGGTAGGTTACGTATGTCATCTGATCGTTTGGAGCGCTGCTGAAATGAATCCATCCGAATACCAGCGGGAAGGTGATCATTACGGCCAATATGCATCCCCAGAAGATCAGCTGATGCATCGCCCAACGCAGCCGGGAGCGTTTTGCGATGAACGCTTGAGCCAGAAGATGAGTTCCCGCCAGCACGGTGAGGTGGCTGAGGCTTCGAAGTATTCCTCGCTCACTCAACAATTGCCATCCGCGCTTCCAGTACACATACGTGGGCGGCTTTCGAATCCAAACTGAGTAGTGGTAAATGACGCCCCATATCGCGAAGATGATTGCGAACGTATAAATCACCAGCGCAGCGTCGAAGTTCTGCAGGTTGCGTGAGCCCAGGACTACGGTAGCGATCAGAACCAAAGTCCATAATGTGGCCCAAGCCCCGGCGCGGACCTTGTCCGCCGTACGAATCAGAGCCGGAGGAAGCTTGGAAGCAAGCGCTTCTTCACGCGTTAAGAACACGCGACTGTTCATCCACCAAAGAACACCGGCAACCGCTGACAACAAGAGAAATCCCGGCCAAACTACTCCGAGCCGATCACGGAAGACGCCTAGAAGTAGAGGCGGGAAGAACCCACCCATCCCGCCCATCGCGCCCACCAGTCCGGTTACCGTGGCCCTCTGGGTTGGAAAATATCGTGGCACAAGTTGAAATACCGCTCCGTTGCCGATGCCGAGCAGAGCTGCGCAACCGAGCGCACCAACCGTGAAGGGCAACATCGACGGGACGCCGAGCAACAATCCGAAAGCCGCCACAGCCGGCAAAATCCACGAAAGAACTCGCGCCCCGCCAATCTTGTCGGACAGCCAGCCACCGAGGGGACGGCAAAGAGTAGCCAGCACCACAAATCCAGCGGTTCGAAAGCCAGCATCGGCGGGCTTGAGGCCGAACTGATCACGCAACAGTGTTGGCAGATAGATCGAGAACGCGACAAAGCCACCAAAGGTTAAAAAGTAGAGTGCTGCGAGTGCCCACGCCAGAGGTTCGTGTGCGACTACCCCGAGCATCTCCGAGAGACCCTTGGGACGCGCTGCGTGGGGAGCGTTTCGAGCAAAGACGACAAACACGCCTGCCCAAACCAAAAGGATGATCGACATTCCCCAATAGACACTGCGAAATCCGTATGCGGTAGCTACCACCGGTCCCAGGAACACAGCAGCGGACTGGCCAATGTTCCCTAATCCATAGACGCCGAGCGCACTGCCCTGGCTCTCCATGGAGAACCAGCGCGAGACGTAGCCGACGCCAACAGCAAATGAAGATCCTGCAATTCCGAGAAGGAACGCCACAACGAGCAGATTCTGGTAGCTGGTCGTGGCCGGGACTAAGGC
>JBAUUG010000037.1:0-2177 GCA_049582585.1 Bryobacteraceae bacterium
CATCAGAAGGCTTGAAGACGCTGATGGTGGAGCGGGAAGCTCCCGGCGGCCAAGCCGGACTGAGCTCTAATATCGAAAACTATCTCGGTTTTCCTGCCGGGTTGAAGGGGTCTGACCTGGCGATGCGAGCGGTGACTCAGGCGCGTCGTTTCGGAGTCGAGATTGTTTCACCCCAGGAAGCAAGCGCGATCCGCATCGAGGGGAGTTATCGTTTTCTAAAACTCAGCGACGGGACGGAAATTTCGTGCCACACTTTGATTTTGGCGACAGGCGTCCAGTGGCGAGGGCTGGGCGTGCCTGGCATCGAGCGCCTGCAGGGGGCCGGGGTCTATTACGGCGCTGCGGCGACGGAAGCAATCTCCTGCCGTGACGAAGACGTATACGTAGTGGGCGGAGCCAACTCCGCCGGCCAGGCCGCGATGTTCTTTTCCAAATATGCCCAGCGCGTGATCATGCTTGTTCGCGGCCCATCGCTCGCGGCCACCATGTCGCAATACCTGATCGATCAAATTCAAAAGACCCCCAACATCCAGGTCGAGTGCAGGAGCCGCGTGACCGAAGTTCAGGGCGAAGACCGCCTGCACTCCATCTCGATCGCCTGTGATGTCAGCGGCGAGACTCAAACTGTTCCGGCGAGCGCGCTGTTTATCTTTATCGGCGCCGAGCCTCGCACCGCTTGGCTCGATGGAGTGATTGAGCGCGATTCCCGAGGCTTTATTCTGACTGGGCCCGACCTGCTGCGCGATGGCAAGCGGCCTAAAGGGTGGCCACTCGAGCGCGATCCGGGTCTTCTCGAAACCAACGTTCCCGGAATATTCGCGGTAGGGGATGTCCGCCATGGCTCCATTAAACGGGTCGCTTCAGGGGTCGGCGAAGGCTCAGTCGCGATCCAGTTCGTGCACCAGTATTTGAGCAAGGTCTGACATGGACAGTTCACCGGCCGTAGCTGAGCTCAAAGCCATTTCTGTTTTCTCGGACCTTCCGGCCGATGCACTCTCCTGGCTTGCGAGCCAGATGACGGTATTCGAGCTGGCACCTGGCGAGATATCGGTTCGGGCCGGCGATCCCGCTGAACATCTCGTGATTCTATTTCGCGGCGAACTTCACGCGGAACGGGGTGATGGCCGGGTCTATGTCATGCGCGCGGGGCAAGTAACGGGGCTGCTCCCGTACTCGCGCCTCAAGACCTATCCCTCCACGGTCCGCGCCATAGTGGAGAGCCGCGGAGCTAATCTCCACAAGAGCAAATTCGAGGAAATGCTGGAGCGGATGCCCGTCTTGCAGCAGCGCCTGGTGAGCTTGTTGGCCGACCGAATCAGGGAAACCAGCGCGGCCGATCAACAGCGCGAAAAGCTGATAGCGCTCGGGAAGCTTTCGGCCGGGCTTGCGCATGAGCTTAATAATCCTGCCTCCGCCGCCCGCCGCGCCGCCGATAATCTGCGCCAAGCGTTCAATTCAGTGCGTCGCGCCGCTCTGCAGCTGGAGAAGCGCGGCTTGCCGCTTTCAGCCCGCCTATTTCTCGCGCAGCTGGATTCCGATTGGATCGAGCAAGCCGGTACACAGGCGGCTCTTGACACGTTGGAGCGCAGCGAGCGCGAGGAAGAATTTGCCGCGTGGCTCGATAATCACAACGTCCCGAACTCCTGGGACCTTGCCGCCTCTCTTGTCGATGCAGGTTGCGATCAAAGTACGCTGGAGCAAGTCGCCGAAGAGATTTCCGCCGAATTCCTCGGCGACGCTTTCGTGCGCATCACGGCTTCGATTACCATAAGCCGATTGATTGAACAAATCGAAAGCAGTGTCGGGAAAATTTCGGAACTCGTGCGCGCCGTTAAGGAGTACTCCTACATGGATCAGATGCCGGAGCAAGAGATCGATGTCCATGCGGGTCTGGAAAACACCCTTCTGATGTTGAGTTATGCCCTGAGAAACGGCATCGAAGTCGTTCGCGATTATGACCGGACGCTTCCCACCATTTGCGCGCGCGGCAGCGAACTCAACCAAGTCTGGACCAATTTGATTACGAACGCCGTGGATGCCATGAAGGGGAAAGGAAAGCTCCGCATACACACCTGCCGCGAGGAAGCGTTCGCGGCTGTCGAAGTGATAGACAACGGCCCCGGAATTCCGCCGGAAATTCAGAGCCGGATCTTCGAGCCGTTCTTCACCACCAAGCC